>NZ_JBSGCA010000014.1:142163-158029 GCF_053601535.1 Nocardia sp. NPDC004718 | reverse complement strand
ACCGAGTACGCCTCGCGCACCCTGCCGCCGCACATGGTGCCGACGGCGATCGTGGTGATCGACGAGATCCCGCTGACCCCGGTCGGCAAGCTGGATCGCAAGGCGCTGCCCGAGCCCGAGCTGGCGCCGCGCGAGTTCCGCGCGCCGGCCAGCGAGGTCGAGGCCGTCATCGCCGAGGTGTTCGCCGAGGTGCTCGGCGTCGACCAGATCGGTTTGGACGACTCGTTCTTCGCGCTCGGCGGCGACTCCATCCTGTCGATCCAGCTGGTCTCGCGAGCCAAGGCGCGTGGCGTGCTGTTCACTCCGCGTGACGTGTTCGAGCGGCGCAGCGTGGCCTCGCTGGCCGAGATCGCCGCGCTGGGAGCGGGCACGGAGCAGGTGCGGCTGGAGGAACTGCCCGGCGGCGGTGTCGGCGAGATCCCGCTGACCCCGATCATGCGGCAGATCCTCGGGAGCGGCTCGTCATATCAGCGGTTCTCGCAGACCATGGCGCTGCGGCTGCCCGAAGGCATCGACCGGAAGACCCTGGTCGCCACCATCGCGGCGGTCTTCGACCACCACGACGTGCTGCGGTCGCGGCTGCGCCGCACCGGCGGGGACTGGACGTTCGAGGCGCTGCCGCACGGCGCGGTGGACGTCGACGCGCTGGTGCACCGCGTGGACCTGGCCGCCGACGCCGACGAGGCGGAGCTGGCGCGGGTGGCCACCGAAGCGCTCGACGGTGCGCTGGGCAGGTTGGATCCGGCCGAGGCCGCCATGGCGCAGTTCGTCTGGTTCGCCTTCTCGGCGGGAGCGACGGGCCCGGAGGAGGCAGCGCGCGTAACCACGGAGGGACCCGCGGACGCCGCGATCGGGCACCGCGAGCGGCGGGACGTGCTGTTGGTCGTCGCGCACCACTTCGTGGTCGACGGCGTGTCCTGGCGCATCCTGATCCCGGATCTGGCGGTGGCCTGGTCGCAGCTGGTCGCCGGTCAGCCGGTGGCGCTGCCTGCCAACGGCACCTCCATGCGGCGCTGGGCGCACAGCCTGGTCCAGGCGGCGAGCTCGCCGGATCGGGTCGCGGAACTGCCGTTCTGGCAGCAGGTTTCGGCCACACCGGATCCGTTGCTTGGCGAGCGTGCGTTCGATCCGGCGGTGGACACGTTCGCCACCGTCGAGCGGGTGGAGGTCACCGTGCCCGCGGAGGTCACCGACGCGGTGCTCACCGCGATCCCGGGCCTGTACCGGGGCGGTGTGAACGACGGTCTGCTCTCGGCGCTGGCCATGACGGTCGCCCGTTGGCGCGGCGACGGTTCGGACGCGGCGCTGGTGAAGCTGGAAGGCCACGGTCGTGAAGAGGACGTCGTGCCGGGCGCGGATCTGTCGCGCACGGTCGGCTGGTTCACTTCGGCCTACCCGGTCCGGCTGGACCTGGCCGGTGCGGATCTCACCGACGCGTTCGCCGGTGGCGCCGCGCTCGGCGAGATCGTGAAGTCGATCAAGGAGCAGCTGCTCGCGGTGCCCGACAAGGGCCTCGGCTACGGCCTGCTGCGGCAGCTGAATCCGGAGACCGCGCCGAGCCTCGGCTCGTCCGGGCAGATCAGCTTCAACTACCTGGGCCGGATGTCGGCCGGGGAGATCCCCGAGCAGCTCGCCGAGATCGGCTGGGTGCCGGTGGCCGACCTGGGTCAGCTGGATGTCGACATGGATCTCGACATGCCCGCCAACGCGACGATCGACATCAACGCCATCGTCACCGACTCCGACGAGGGTCCGCGACTGGGCGCGTCGTTCGCCTTCCCGACCGGTCTGCTGAGCAGGGAGCGGGTCCAGGAGTTCGCCGACCTGTGGGTCGAGGCGCTCACCGCGCTGGCCACCCACGCGCGGCGGCCCGACGCGGGCGGCTTCACGCCGTCGGACATGCCGCTGGTGCGGGTGCGGCAGCCCGACCTCGAGCAGTGGGAGCGGAGCTACCCGGCGCTGGCCGAGGTGTGGCCGCTGTCGCCGCTGCAGTCGGGTCTGCTGTTCCACGCGATGATGACCCAGTCCACCGTGGACGTCTACACCATGCAGGCCGTGGTGGACCTGGGCGGCACGCTGGACGTGGCGCGGCTGCGTGCGGCGGCTCAGGGCATCGTCGACCGGTACCCGAACCTGCGCACCGCGTTCGTCACCGACGCCGATGGCCAGGCCGTGCAGGTGGTGTTGGATCGGGTCGAGGCGCCGTGGCGCGAGGTGGATCTCACCGGGCTGCCCGCCGACGAGCGGACCGCGGAACTGCGCAGGCAGGTCGCGGGCGATCAGGCGACGCACTTCGACATGGCCACGCCGCCGCTGATGCGGTTCACGCTGTTCCGCAGCGACGCCGCGCAATGGCACCTGGCCATCACCACCCACCACATCCTGCTGGACGGTTGGTCGATGCCGCTGCTCATGCGGGATCTGCTGGTGCTGTACGCGGTGCGCGGCGACCAGACCGCCCTGCCGCGGGTGGCCTCCTACCGCAACTTCCTCGGCTGGCTGGCCGGGCGCGACCGGGACGCCTCGCTGCGCGCTTGGGCGACGGCGCTGGAAGGGGTCAACGAACCCACCCAGCTCGCGCCGCAGCCGCGCGGCGCCGAGAACTACGAGATCGGCAAGGTCGTCACCGAACTCGACGCCGACCGCACCCGCCGGATCACCAAGCACGCCGCCGAACTCGGCGTCACAGTGAACACGCTGGTACAGGCCGCGTGGGGCATCTTGCTCGGACGTCTGACCGGCCGCGGCGACGTGGTGTTCGGCGCGACGGTGTCCGGCCGTCCGGCCGAGCTGCCCGGTGTCGAGTCGATGGTGGGTCTGTTCATCAACACGCTGCCGGTGCGGCTGCGCATCGATGACCGCCAGAGCATCGGCGAGCTGCTCGGGCGCTTGCAGGGCGACCAGGCGGGTCTGCTCGAGCACCACTATGTGGGGCTCACCGACATCCAGCGGGTGGCGGGCACCGGAGCACTGTTCGACACGCTGCTGGTGTTCGAGTCGTATCCGATGGACAAGGAAGCGATCTCGGCCGCCAGCTCGATCGACGGCATGTCGGTGACCGGTGTCGGCGTCAACGACGCCACGCACTACCCGATGACCCTGCTGGTGATGTCAGAGGCCACGATCGAGCTGACCCTGAAGTACCTGGGCAGCCGGTTCACCGCCGAAGAGGTCGAGACCCTCGCCGAACGGCTGGTGCGGGTGCTCGACGCGCTGCTGGGCGATCCGGAGGCGCTGGTCGGGGACATCGACATCCTCGACGAGGGCGAACGAGCCCGGCTGCTGGTCGAATCCGGCGTCACGGCCGCGGCTTCCACGCCGGAGCCGGTGGGCCGGGTCGGCGCTCGCACGGTGTCCAAGGTGCTCGCCGAGGTTGTCGAAGAGGACCCGGATGCGCCCGCGCTGCTGGCAGGTGAGGACGAGGTCGCCTTCCACACGCTGGATCGGCGTTCCTCGCAGCTGGCCCGGGTGCTCATCGACCGCGGTGCGGGACCCGGCGACGTGGTCGCGGTGACGCTGCCGCGTTCGGTGGACGCGGTGGTCGCGGCCTGGGCGGTGCAGAAGGCCGGTGCGGCATGCCTGTTCGCGGGCGACCGCACCGCCGAGGAGCTGGCCGCGGCGGGCGCCGGGTTCGGCATCGGCTCGGAGCCGGTGGCCGACAGCGATATTCGCTGGCTGGCATTCGACGACGCCCAGGTCCAGCAGGACATCGCCGCGGCGGCCGCGCATCCGGTGTCCTACGCCGACCGGGTCCGCCCGCTCGGCGAGGAACACCCGGCGTTCGTCGTCACCACGGCGAACGGAGTCGTCGCGATCACCCAGTCCGAGGCACTGGACGAGGCCGAACGCGTGCGCGATGAGCACGAGATCGACTACGAGTCGACCACGTACACCACCGCACTGTCCGGCCGCGCCGCCGTCCTGGAGTTCTTGGTCTCCGCCACCGCCGGAGCCCTGTCCGTGCTCCCGACCGGCGACCTCGAGACCGACCTCACCGAGGGCGAGGTCACCCACTGGTTCGCCTCGCCGGGTGAATCGACCGACGCGGCGGGCGAGGAGATCACGATCGTGGTCGCGGAATAGGAGAACGACGGAACTTGCTGCTGTAGGGCACGGGTCAACCTGTGCCCTACACCAGTGGCGTTGCCTCGCTCGAGCGACTCGAATCAATTCGATCCACGCGATTACACTCGAGTCGGTCGGCGGCGGCGATCGTCACCGTCCTACGAGGTTGGAGGTGGTTTCATGGCGATGCCAGTTCCTCATGGTGACGGCTGGACGGCTGCCGACCTCGATCGCATGCCCGAAGACGGATTGCGTTACGAGGTGTTGAATGGTCAGCTCGTCGTGAATGCCGCACCCAAGCCGCGCCATCAGTTGCTGATCAGGTGGCTGGGACGTGCCCTCGACGCGGTGTTGCCTCCCGGCCGCTTGGTGCTCGAAGGCGTCGGCGTGCTCATCGGCGACGACGAGCCGATTCCCGATCTCATGGTGGTGGCCGACTCGATCGATGTCGACGCAAGAGGGGTTCCTGCGCACCAGGTGGAACTGGTGGTAGAAGTGGTGTCCAAATCCACTACGATGCAGGACCGCTTGGTCAAACCCGTGGTCTATGCCGAAGCTGGCATCACCAACTACTGGCGTTTCGAGCCCAACGCCTTCAAGGGCCAATTACCGGGCGAGTCGCTTCCCGTTCTGTTCGCACACGAACTCGGTGCCGACGGTACCTACGAGCTGACCCACCGGGTGTCCGCCGGCGACACCGTCACCTTGCGCAGCCCCTTCGAATTCACGATCGACCCCGCCACCCTCCTGCCCTGACCTCGCCGTAGCCGCGAGTGGCACCTGGCTGCGGCAAAGCGCGAGAGACCTCTCCACCATGTGCCACTCGCCGCCGACCGGGTTGGCCGCTGCGCGAAATTGTTTGTCTTGATACGTCATTTACGGGGGTGGGGGGCGTGGATAGTGTCGGGGGCGCGGCTTCGGTCGCGCGTTTCCCGTCCTTTCGGTCCGTAATGGACTCGCCCGCACGCGTATCGCGGGTGGTGCGCGAACTTCATAAGGAAGACATGTCCACGATCGCAACCTCGTCCGGCAGCAAGCCGGACGACTCTTCCGCAAGTCCGCTACGCGCCGGGCTGGTGCTGGTCATGGTCAGCGGGGCCATCTTCATGATGATGCTCGACTTGACCGTGGTCTCCGCCGCGCTCGCCGATATCCGCGCCGACTTCGACACGTCCATCGACGGACTGCAGTGGGTCATCGACGCTTACGCCATCCCGATGGCGGGGTTGCTGCTGACCTTCGCCACGCTCGGCGACCGGTTCGGCCGGAAGCGCCTTTTCATCGCGGGCATGGTGGTGTTCACCGCGTCATCGCTGGCACTGGCGCTGGCCGGCAGCATCTTGCAGTTGAACGTCCTGCGCGCGGTGCAGAGCGTCGGCTCGGCGATGATCTTCGCTACGGCGTTGCCCCTGCTCGCGGTGGCCTACCCCGACGCGGGCAAGCGCGCGAAGGCCATCGGCATCTACGGCGCCGTCATGGCGAGCGCGACCGTCGCGGGTCCGGTGCTCGGCGGCGCGCTGGTCACCCAGTTCGGCTGGCGGTCGATCTTCATCATCAACGTCCCGATCGGCATCTTCATCGGCGTGCTCGCCGTGCTGCGGATGCCGGAGTCGGCGCGCATGGAAGGGCGCAAGGCCGACTGGCCGGGGTCGCTGCTGCTCACCGGTGGCCTGGTGACGGGTGTATTCGCGCTGACCCGCGGCAACTCGCTGGGCTGGACCTCGGCCACGGTGCTCGGGCTCGGCGCCGCCGCCGTGGTGCTCCTGGCCGGGTTCGCGGCATGGCAGTTCAAGGCCGAGCACCCCCTGCTCGACGTGTCCATGATGCGCAAGCGCGGATTCACCGGCACGGCCGTCGTCTCGATCGGGCACATGGCCACGCTGATGGCCGCGAGCAACTACCTGGCGGTGTTCCTGATCAACACGCTCGGGTACACGCCGTTGCAGATGGGCCTGCGGCTGCTGCCGGTGAGCGTGGCCGCGCTGATCAGCGCGCCGCTGGCGATGGTCTTCGCTAAGCGGGTGCCGTTCGCGGTCTCGCTGCCGGTCACGATGGGCATGGTCGCACTGGGCACATGGCTGATGGGCGACTTCGGTTCCGACGACTCTTGGACGCATTTCCTGCCCGGAATGGTGATCGGCGGCCTCGGACTCGGCGCGATCACGGCCGTCAACCAGGCGGCCTCACTCACCTTCGCCTCCGACGAGAACGCGGGCATGGCCAGCGCGACTTTCGGCACCCTTCGGCAGGTCGGCCTTGCGGTGGGCGTGGCCGGGCTGGGCGCCATGTTCAATCACTCCGCGCGCGGTTCCGCTGCCGACGGGCTCGACGCGTTGCCCGGAGCCGTCCCGCCGGTGTTGCGTGAGCAGTTCCTGGAAGCGGCGGGCTCCGGCGCCGGTCGCTCGGTGGCCGACGAGCTGCCCGCGCGGTTCCAGCCGATCGCGTCGGACCTGTCGCACATCGCGGCCTCCGCGTCGATCGACGGACTCAACTCGATGATGGCCCTGGCCGCCGTGATCGGATGCGTCGCGGTACTCACCTCCATGCTCGCTTTCGGCGTGAACCACCTGCGCAGCAGACGCACCCGTCCGGACTAGCCGGAAACACCACCGCGAGTGGCACATGGTTGCGGCGAATCGCCAGAAGACCTCTCCACCATGTGCCACTCGTGGTCATGATTTCGCGGGGAGGAGAGTCGTCAGGGCGATGAGGAGGAAGGCTAGGACGGCGCAGGCGGTGCGGGCGACGTGGAAGGTTTCCCAGCGGGTGAGGATTTCGGCGTAGTCGGCGGGTGGGCCGCTGATCGCCCATATCTTGATCTTCTGGTTGATCGGGACGTTGCCCAGGCGGGTGATCAGGAACGCGGCGATGGCGAGCAGACTCGCGCTCCCGGCGAGCAGGCGTGACCGGCCGGTGGAGCGGGCGGCCAGCACCATTGCGCTCAGAATGGTCAGGCCCATCAGTGTTTGCATGACCACGCCGTTCACGCTCATCAGCGCGGTGTGGAAGGTGAAGCGCACATCCAAAGGGACTCTGCGGAACGCGTAGAGGACATTCACCGCGCCGTAACCGAACGCTCCGGCGAGCAGCCCGCCGGAAACCAGCGCGAACACACGTGCCACCGCGGGTCTTTCGGCGATTCTCATGCGCGCCGCCCCGTTGGGACGAGGGCGAGGAGTTCGTCGACCGACCACTGGTCGTAGACGTGCGCGCCGTGCTTCGCGGCGAGCACCCGTCCGTCGGGTGCGATCAGGAAATCGGCGGGCAGTCCGAGACTGCCGCCCTCGGGCTTGCCGGGTGGGGCGGACTGCCTTCGGCGCAAGGTCGCGTAAGCGTCGTGGGCGATACCGCGCAGGATGGCGGGCCAGCCGCGCGGGTCGAGCAGCGCGCGGGGCGAGGTCTCGACGCCGAATTCGCGGTAGAGCTTCCGGTCCGGATCGGCTATCACGTCCAGCGGCAGTTCCGCGGTGTACTTGCGCAATTCCGCCGCGCTGGAATGGAAGACGATCACTTCGCGGACGCCTGCGGCGGCGATCTCCGCGTGGCGCGCGACGATCGAACGCAGGTGCAGGTTGCACACCGGGCATCCGGCGAAGCGCCGGAATTGCAGGTGGATCAAGCGATCCGGGTCCGGCACCGAGACCTGCGCACCGGAGACGGTGACCAGCTTTCGGTCCGGGACAGCGGTCGGCAGCGACATCAGGGACTCCTCTCGTAGGTGTACTTTGTACGCCTACGACAAGTATGCGCGTAGCTTGTACGCTGTCAATCCGTGCCCCGCCCCCGCTCGCTGACCACCGCCGATCTCGCCACGGCTGCCCTCGCCGTGCTCGACCGCGAGGGTCCGTCGGCGCTGACCATGCGTGCCGTGGCCAAGGAACTGGGCATGGCAACCATGGCCTTGTACCGCTACGTGCGCGACCGCGACGAACTCGAGGTACTGGTGGCCGACCAGGTCTTCGCCGCGATCGACACGTCGCTCCCTGCCGGAACCGACTGGCGGGAGCGCGTGACGGTGCTGCTCGAGCACATCCGTGACGGGTTCTCGTCCCATCCCGCCGCCGTGCCGATCGTGCTGCGGCGCAGGCAGTCGGCGGTCGAGTCGTTGCGCGTGATGGAAACACTGCTCGCCGTGCTCACCGAGGGTGGATTCACCGGGCGCGCCCGCGTCATCGCCCAGCGCACCCTGATCGCCTTCCTGATCGGCTACCTCCAGAACAAGCACTATGCGCCGCTGCGGGGGCACGGGACGATCGTGCTGGCCGAACTGCCCCCGGAGAAATACCCACACCTGGCGCAGACCGCGGGCCAGGCCAAGGGCATGTCGGCCGACGACGAATTCCGCGGTGGCGTCGAGATCGTGCTGCGTGGTCTCGGGCCGTGACCTAGCCGAACAGAACTGTGACGTCGACACTTTCCGCCATGGCGCGAGCGCCGGCGTCATTGAGGTGCATGCCGTCGCCGCTGTCGAATTCGGGCCGGATGAAGTCGGGCCGCTCCGGGTCCTCGACGGCTCGCGCCACATCGAACACCGAATCGAAAACGTCGGTTCCGCGCAGCCATTCATTCACGCGCCGGCGGATCGGCAATGTCTCTGCGACCGGCAGGCCCTCGTAGACGCAGCCGCCGTAGGGTCCGATGGTCGCGGCGTGGATGGGAAGCCCCGCCGCGTGCGCGCGCCGCGCGAGCGTGGTGAAGCCGCTGATCAGCTCCTCGGCGGTCGCGGGCGGCTGCCCCGCCATCCCGCCCAGGATGAAGTCGTTGATGCCGAAGTTGATCAGCACACTCGTCACACCCGGCACGGCGAGTACGTCGCGCTCGAAACGGTCCAGGCCCGACTCGCCGATTTCGTCGGTGAGCAGCCGATTCCCGGAGATGCCCTGGTTGACCACCCAGCCCCGCTCCAGTCGCGCGTTGAGGAAGTCCACCGACCTGCGGTTGGCGCCGATCGTGGTGCCGAAGCCTTCGAACCACGAATCGCCGAGTGCGACGGCCACCGGCGTCGCCACGGGCGCGAGAACGTCGACACCGGTGACGAAGAACCGCGCGGGCACCTCGTCGACGGTGGTGAGCGCGGCTTCGTCGGCGACATTTCCGTCCGCGATGTAAGCGGTTTCGCCGGGCTGGTGGGAGAACGTGGCCAGCTCCGTCGGGCCGGGCAGATAAAGGCTCAATGCCAAATCCGTGCCCGCTGAGACGGCCAGATCGACGGGGTCGCTGAGCACCTCGCCGCCCACCGGGACGGTCACCTGTTCGGCGCCGTCGAACCGCAACGCGACATCGGTCTCGGCGACGATCTCGCTGCCGGTCTTGCGCAGGGCGACCCGGGCGGCGCCGATCGCCAGCGGTGTCTTCCCATAGCGATTGGTCAACCCGACCCGCACCTGCGCGCCGCCGCCCGCGAGATGCAGCACCTGGCGGACGGTCTGGTCGGTGAACGCGCGCGACTCCGCGAGCTTGATCTGTTCGTCCGGGCGGATCACCGCGGAGCGGAATCCGGCGATCCAGGCGGTCGGCGACATGGGAGCCTCCACTAGTTGATGTGAGGAATATTGCGTATGCATATTTCTACGACGACTTATTCCTCGTGTCAACTATCCGCAGGGAAACATTCCGGTAGGTTGCCCGTATGGACGTGACAGAGCTGTTCGACGACCCGCGCCTGACCACGATGGGCCTGCTGTTCGAGGCGTACGGCGGTGTGGTCGCCAAGCTGGAGCAGGTCTGGAATGCGCACGGCCTGTCCGGACTGGATCTGAACGCCCTGATGCGGCTGAGTCGTTCGCCGGGGCGGCGGCTGCGGATGACGGAGCTCGCCGTGCAGACCGCCCTGTCCACCAGCGGCGTCACCCGGCTCGTCGATCGGCTGGCGCGCGCCGGGCTGGTGGAACGCGAACTGGACCCGGGGGATCGGCGCAGCGCGTACGCGGTGCTCACCGAGGCGGGCGCGGCGCGGCTCGCGCAGGTGCTGCCGGACTATCTCGCCGCCGTCGACCGCTGGTTCGTTGGTTTGCTGACGCCCGAACAGCTCGCGGCGTTGTCCGAGGCGTTGCGGATCGTGCGGGACACCGCGAACCCGGAGGCCACGTTTCGCATGGACTGAGCGTCACGCGTGCGCCTCGAATCTCGGCCGGGCCGGCGGCTGCGGGGAAGCTGCGCCGGGTGATCCAGCGGCGCTGATCATGGCCGCCGGGCGTGTGCCGGCGGCACGGTCGGGGAGAGACGGTCATCGGGTCTGTGCCGGTGGCCGAGGCATCGGCGGGCGCGGAACTTGCCGCAGGCGGGTGGGGTCTCGGCACTGTGCCGGGCGCACCGGCGGCCGTTTCCCGGCGCAGCGCATTGCCGCCGTCGTCTCCCGGGCCGGGCGGCGGTTATGCGGCCCGGACTGCGCCCGCCCGCTCGGCAATGTAGTCCGCCCAGGTCAGCTCGCCGACGTCGGCGCCGTCGGTCACCAGATTTCCGCCCGCGCGATAGACCCGGCCCGCCTTGCCCGGCACCCGGACGGTCAGCAACGCCCGCCGCTTGCCCAGCAGCGCCAAGTAGTCGCGGATCAGCTCGCGCATGCCGATCACCTCGGGCCCGACCAGATCCGGGACCCGTCCGGCGGGCGCGCCGACCGTCAGCTCCGCCAGCCGGGCCGCCACCTCGCGCACGTGCACCGGCTGGAGGCGCACCCCGCCGAGCACCGGGAGCACCGGCGATTTCAGCATCGTGTCCACCAGCTTCGGCACGAAATCGTGGAATTGCGCGGCCCGCAGCGTGGTCCACGGGATACCCGACTCCGCGATGGCCTGCTCGGCGGCGAACTTCGCGCTGAAGTACGTCATCGGGAGCAGTTCGGCGGCGGTGACCGAGATGTAGACGATGTGCCCGACGTCCGCGGCGGTGGCGGCCCGCAACAGATTCGCGGTGGCCACGTCGTCGCCCTTCGCGTCGCCCGCCAGATGCAAGATGGTGCCGACACCCGCCACCGCGGCAGCTATGCCGGTGCCGCGCAGCAGGTCTCCCGCGACGAACTCGACGCCGCCGTCCGACGGACGTTCGGTGCGGCTCAACACGCGCACGCCGGCGCCGGTCGCGCGCAGCAGCGGGAGCACTTCGCGGCCGAGGGTGCCCGTGCCACCGGTGACCAGGATCTTCGCGGTCATGACTGTCTCCGATCTCGTCGGTGCTGATGGGACGTTCCCATCGCTTCACCGAGACGACGACGTGCGGGCGCGGACTGTGACACCTGTGCCGCGCACCACTCCTGACCGCGATAGCGGCGGACCTCGCCGAGATTGCCGCAGCGGGTCCATCGAGCGCTAGCGGCGCGAGGCGTCGACGAACAGCACGCCGTCAGCCGGCCGCCGCGCCGAGGCGCGCGGCGAGTTCGCGTAAGTGCGTGACGAGTTCCGGCGGTTCGTGCACCCGGAAGGGAAAGCCGAAGCCGGCGACGTAGATCGCCAATTCGTCCAGCGAGTCGGAACCCGTTCGCAGCACACAATTTTCCGGGTCCACCGCCTCGATCACGCCGACGGTCGGTGCGATTCGCTCGGCGGCCACTTCCGCGGCGACGCCCAGGGTGATGCGCGCCGCGTAGCGATACGGCGCGGTGGTGACGCCACGGGAGACGTACCCGGGCAGGTCGGCATCGGGCGCTTCGCGCGGGGTGAAGCGGGGGCCGGTCGGGATGCGCGGCCGCAGGCGGTCGACGCGGTAGGTGCGCCAGTCCGCGCGGTCGACGTCCCAGCCGATCAGGTACCACCGCCTGCCCGTGTGGGCGAGGCGATGCGGTTCGGTGACGCGCAGCGAGGTGGCGCCGTCGTGCGCGCGATAGTCGAAGCGCAGGCGGTGGTGGTCGCGGATGGCCGCCGCGACAGCGGTCAGCACGTCCGGGTCGACGGTCGGGCCGCCCGCGGGCACCGTGACCGTGGCCGCCTGGAGCATCCCGACGCGGTGGCGCAGGCGCGCGGGCAGCACCTGCTCGAGCTTGGCCAGCGCGCGTACCGAACTGTCCTCGATGCCCGCGATGGTGCCGCCCGCCGCGGTGCGCAGGCCGAGTGCCACCGCCACCGCCTCGTCATCGTCCAGGAGTAGCGGCGGCAGCTTCGCTCCCGCACCGAGCCGGTAACCCGCCACGCCCGGTGTCGCGTCCACCGGGTAGCCCAGCGCGCGCAGCTTGTCGATGTCCCGGCGGACGGTGCGCACGTCGACACCGAGTCGTTCGGCGAGTGCGGCGCCGGTCCAATCGCGCGGGGTCTGCAACAGCGACAGCAGACGAAGCAGGCGCGCCGAGGTTTCCAACATGGGAGAAGTCTGCCCGAAAGCTAGGGCGAAAGCTGTCCTAGGCAGGTCATACCGTCGATGACATGACCGACGAAATCACTCCGTTCCGCATCGACATCCCGCAGCGGCAACTCGACGACCTGCGTGCCCGTCTGGACGCGACCCGCTGGCCTGACCCCCTGCCCGGGGACGACTGGGACACCGGTGTGCCGACCGCGTGGCTGCGCGAGCTGGTCGACCACTGGCGTACCGGATACGACTGGCGCGCGGCCGAAGCACAGCTCAACTCCTCTCCGCAGTACACGACGGAGATCGACGGGCAGACCATCCACTTCCTGCACGTGCGCTCGCCCGAGTCCGGCGCGCTGCCGCTGCTGCTGACCCACGGATGGCCCGGCTCGGTGGCCGAATTCCTCGACGTCATCGGGTCTTTGAGCGATCCGAGGTCGCACGGCGGCGACCCGGCCGACGCGTTCCACCTCGTCATCCCGTCGCTGCCGGGATTCGGGTTCTCCGGCCCGGTCGCCGAGACGGGCTGGAGCATCACGCGGATCGCCGCGGCGTGGGCCGAGCTCATGCGCAGGCTGGGGTATGAGCGATACGGCGTGCAAGGCGGCGACATAGGAGCGGCGGTGAGCCCGGAGGTGGGCCGAACGGTGCCCGATCGGGTCGTGGGCGTGCACGTCAACGGCGCGCCGGGTCTTCCGCCGCTGCCGCGCGCGGAGGCGGAGCTGGCGAGCCTGACCGAACTCGAGCGCGATCGCGTCCGGCGGATGCAGGCGTTCATGCGGGAGGAGTACGGCTACGTCGCCATCCAGTCCACCCGCCCGCAGGCCTTGGCCTACGGACTGACCGATTCTCCGGTGGGACAACTGGCCTGGATCATCGACAAGTTCCGGGAGTGGACCCATCCACGGGCCGTCGAGCCGGACAAGATCCTCGACCGGGATCGGCTGCTGACCAACGTGATGATCTACTGGCTCACCGGCACCGCGGGCTCGTCGGCCTATGTCGGCTATGCCCAGGACGCCCCGTGGGGCGAGCCGAAGCGCAACTCCGGCGTGCCGACGGCCGTGCTGGTCTTCGCCCACGACGTCGGCATTCGTCGCTACGCCGAGGAAGCCAACACCATCACGCGCTGGAACGACGTCGATCGCGGCGGCCACTTCGCCGCGATGGAGGAACCCGCGCTGCTCACCGCCGACATCCGCGAGTTCTTCCGCGACCTGCGCTGACGAGTCGACCCGTGAGTTCCTGCGCAGATATCACAGGCAGTTCGTGACCTGCGTTCACAACTCAACCCGTGAGCTCCTGCGCAGATAGCACACGCAGTTCGTGACTTGCGCTGATAACTCAACCCGTGAGCTCCTGCGCAGATAGCACACGCAGTTCGTGACTTGCGCTGATTGCTCAACCCGTGAGTTCACCAGCCGAGCGCCAGGAATTGCGTTCCGCGGTGAACGCTTCCGCTTGCTTCGCGCGGAAAGCGTCGATGGATCGGGCGTTCTCGGCGAGGAACGCCCGATACTCCGCCAGGCGGAATTCGCCGTCCTCGGCTCGCACCCGCACGTCGCCCGCGGCGAAGTCGGCGCGCAGGTCGAGCAGTTCCTCCGCTTCGACGGGATACCAGCGAATCCGGTCGAAATAACGCAGTAGCCAGGGTGTTTCGACGCCCGATGCGGCCCGGTCGGCGCCGGGAGGAACCGGGCCCGCACCGGCTCGGTGATTCCACACCTGCGTGGTGCGTCCGACGAACTGATATCCGCCCGGCCCTTCCATGCCGTAGATGCACAGATAGGCGCCGCCGATGCCGACCGCGTTCTCCGGCGTCCAGGTGCGGGCGGGGTTGTACTTCGTGGTGACCAGCCGGTGCCGGGGGTCGGTGGGTGTGGCGACCGGCGCGCCGAGGTAGACGTCGCCGAGACCGAGAACCAGGTACTCGGCTCCGAACACGGTGTCGTAGACGTCCGCGACGGAAGTCAAGCCGTTCATGCGGCGGATGAACTCGATGTTCCACGGGCACCACGGCGCGTCGGCGCGCACGCCGTGCATGTAGCGGGTGATCGCCTCGCGCGTGGACGGATCGTCCCAGGACAGCGGCAGATGAACGACCCGGCTGGGCACGACCAGCTGATCGGAGGCGGGCAACTGCGCCTCCGTCTCGGCGAGCAGGTCCAGCAGGGCGGCCACGGACAGCACGTGCGGGTCGACCCGGATCTGCAACGAACGGATGCCGGGGGTCAGCTCGGTCACACCGCGCACTCCGGCGGCGAGCAGGTGCTGGTGTAGCGCGTGCACGCGGGCGCGCAGGCCCAGATCCAAGGTCATGGCGCCGTATTCGACGAGTACGCCGTCGTCGCCGGCGCGACGGTAGGTCACCGCGGTCTCGTCGTCGGCTTCGCAACGGCGCAACACGCCGTCGTCGCCGTCGCCGCCCGACGAGAGCACCGTCGGCCACCCGGCCCGGCGCGCGAGCCCGAGCTCACGGATCGAGGCCGCCCGGTCACCGCGGACCGGCACGAATCGCACGCGGTCGCCCGGCGAGAGCTGCCCGAGCTTCCAGCGGTCGGCCGCGACGACGGTGACCGGGCAGACGAAACCGCCGAGGCTGGGTCCGTCGGGACCGAGCAGAATGGGCGTGTCGCCGGTGAAGTCCAGCGCGCCGACGGAATACGGGGTGTCGTGGATATTGGAGGGGTGCAATCCCGCCTCGCCGCCGTCGGTGCGGGCCCATTCCGGTTTCGGCCCGATCAACCGGACGCCGGTGCGGTCGGAGTTGAAGTGCACCTCGTAGTCGGTGCCGACGACGGTCTCGAAGTCGGCGCGGGTGAAGAACTCGGGCGCACCGTGCGGGCCCTCGGTGACCGCGAGTTCCCAGCGCCGGGTCAGCACGGGTTGCTCGTCCATCGGCACGGCCGCCGTGACGCGGCCGTGGTGCGTGCCGAGCGCGAGCGACTCTCCGGCGCGCAACGCGGCGCCGGTGCCGCCGCCGAAGCGGCCGAGCGTGAACGTGGCTGCGCTGCCGAGGTATTCGGGCACGTCGATACCGCCGGCGATCAGCACGTAACAGCGCATCCCCGGTCCGCGCACCGCGCCCACGTCCAGCACACCGCCCGCGGGCACCCGTGCGGTCCGCCACTGCGGCACGGCGACGCCGTCCACGGTCACCTCCGCCGGAGCGCCGGTGACGCAGACCCAGCCCGGTGCGGTGAACCGCAGCGCCGGGCCGCTGAGGGTGCATTCCAGTCCGGCGGCGCCCTCGGCATTGCCGAGCGCGCGATTACCCAGACGGAAGGACAGATCGTCCATCGGCCCCGACGGCGGGACGCCGATGTGCCAATACCCGACCCGGCCCGGCCAGTCCTGCACGGTGGTGAGCATGCCGGGGCGAACGACCTCGATCCGGCCGGGGGGGGGGGGGGCCGGCCCGCCGGGGGTGGTGGCCGCGCCAATACGCGGGGGGGGGGCCGCCCCGCGGGGGGGGGACGTGGCGTGGGGGGGGGCCGACGGGGGGGGGGGGGCGTGGGGGGTGT
>NZ_JBSGCA010000014.1:0-142153 GCF_053601535.1 Nocardia sp. NPDC004718 | reverse complement strand
CCCACCCCCCGCGCTGCCCGGGGGGGGGCCGGGGGCCCCCGCCCCCCCGGGGGCCCCCCCCCCCCGCCCGGGCGGGGCCGGGCCCACGCGCCCCGCCCCCCCCGGGCCACCGGTAGCTCGGCGACGGTCATCGTGACACCACCATGCGCACCGGGGTCGGGTCGAAGCCGTTGCAGGGGTTGTTGATCTGCGGGCAGTTCGACACCAGCACCAGCGTGTCGATCTCGGCGCGCAACGTGACGCGTTTGCCCGGCGCGGACAATCCGTCCACGATGCCCAGCGTGCCGTCCGCCTCGACCGGAACGTTCATGAACCAGTTGATATTCGACACCAGGTCCCGTTTGCCAAGGCCCCAGCGCAAGGCCTCGGTGAGGAAGTTCTCCACGCAGGCGTGCTGGTGGCGCGTGTGGTGGCCGTAGCGCAGAGTGTTGGATTCCTGCGAGCACGCGCCCGCGATGGTGTCGTGGTTGCCGACCTCGTCGGCTACCACCGTCATCAGTGCCGTGCCCGTGTCGGTGCGCAGCACGCTGCCGGTGGTGAGGAAGATGTTGCGCTGGGCGGTGATCGTGGCCTGCGCGCTGTAGCGTTCGGAGTGATCGGCCGCCGAGTACAGCAGGCAGTCCACCGCCTGGTTGCCGTGCAGATCGATGATCTCCAGGTCTTCGCCCGCCCGGACCACCGCCGACCAGGGCGAGCGGGCGGGGACGGTCTCGTCGAGCACGATGGCGCGTGCCGTGGTCATGCGGTTGCCTCCAAGGTCAGCGCGGCGGTCCAGGCTTGTTCGGTGTTCTCCAGGGCCCGTCGGTATTCCGGCTCCTCGTTGCCGGGTGCGGCGAGGTCTTCCGGTGCGGCCCACGCGACGAAGTCGAGGTCCGTCGCGGGCCGGTCGTCCAGCGGATGCGCGGAGTTGGCGACCAGCACGGTGACCGGCAGGTGCACCAGCAGATCCACGGAGGAGCCGGGGGCGGCGCTGCCGGTCGAGACGAGCGCGCCATCCCGCGCGACACGCACGCCGCGGAAGAACGAGACCGTCGGCCCGATGTCCCGTGGTTCCAGGCCGTGTTTGGCGCCCGCGAGGCGCAGCGAGTGCCGGGCCTGGTCGGTGGGTCCGCAGAGCGTGTCGTGGTGGCCGGAGGTGTCGGCGAGCACGGTCGCCAGCACGCGGCCCTGATCCGACAGCAGCGGGTGACCGCTGCCCAGGTACGCCTGCCACGGCACCTTGACCGTGTCGGCGACGTTCAGGCGCTCCCACGGCGCGTCGGCGCGCACCAGCAGCAGGTGCGCGCAGGCCGCGCCGTGCGGGTCGGACAGGCGGACGCGGGTGCCACGTCCGAGCGCGATGTTCGCGTAACCGCCCGCCGGTAGCCGCTGGGCGAAGGTGATCTTCGAGGCGGGGATGCCGGCGGGGAGCGCGGGATTCGCGATCGTCGCCGCCGCGGCCTGCGCCCGTGCGTGCGCTCGCGCGCCGGAGGTGTCCGCAGTGCTTGTCACGATGATTCCTTTCGGATGCCGAATGTGGGGGAATGCGGCGGTGCCTGGCAGCGCACCGCCGCATCGAAGGCGCTCAGGCCGGTTGCGGTGCGGGCTCGCCCGCGGTGACGCCGCGCGACCAGCCGACCACGAAGCGGTGCACCACGACGCCGACGGCGAGCACCAGCAGCACGAAAAGCGGTGCGGCCCAGAGCATCCACCAGCCACCGCCGGCCGGGGTGTATACCTCGGCGCGCGGCCAGGCCAGGTTCACCACCATCGCGACGCCCCAGACCACGGCGAGCGCGTTGACCGGAATGCCGAACCGGCCCAGGCCGAACAGTCGCGCGTCGGTGCCCGCGTCCGGCAGGCCGGTGAACCGGCGGATCAGCAGTGGCACCGTCACCAGCAGGTAGGCCAGGTAGAGCGTGACGATGCAGACGCTGGCCAGCGTCGCGAAGATCGCGGCGTTGCCGAGGTTCAGCACCAGCAGGCCGATGCCGAGCGCGCCGATCACGATCGCGGGCAGCACCGGCGTGCCGTAACGCGGGTGCACCGCGGCGAGCCTGCGGGCGAACGGCAGCTTCCCGTCCCGCGCCATGGAGAACATCAGCCGCGAGCCCGCGGTCTGGATCGCCAACGTGCACACGGCGATCGCGACCGCCACGCACCCCAGCAGCACCTTGCCCGCCGGGCTGTCCAGCTTCGCGGTGAGGACGTAGGCCAGGCCGTCGGAGGCCAGCGCGCCATCGGACAGGCTCGGCGCGGCCATCAGCGCACCCAGCAGCATCAGCCCGCCGCCCAGCGCCGAGACCGACAGCGCGGTGAGAATGGTGCGCGGCGCGACCCGGCGGGGGTTCTTGGTCTCCTCGGAAAGCTCACCGGCGGAGTCGAATCCGACCATGACGTAGGCCGCCATCAACCCGGACACCAGGAACGCGGCCCAGTAGGGACCCGGCGCGGCCTGGTCGGTCTCCAGTACCACGCCGGGCCCGCGCTCGGTGTGGGTGAAGAACAGCGCGATGATCGCCAGCACGCCGACGATCTCGACCGTGACGCCGATCGAGTTGATCCGCGCCATCAGATCGATGCCGATGACATTGATCAGCGTGGTGACCACCAACAGGATGCTGCCCAGCAGCACGGCGTTGGTCGCGCCGGACGACGAGGTGAGCGCGGTGTCGGTGCCGACGAGCTGGAATCCGCTCCAGATCGACGGCAGCACCACCTGCAGGGCGATCGCCGCCGCGGCGGCGGTGACGATCTGCGCGATGATCATCATCCAGCCCGCGAACCAGCCGACGAGTTCGCCGCCGAGCCGTCGGGACCACTGGTAGATGCAGCCCGAGATCGGGTAGCGCGCGGCGAGTTCCGCGAAGTTGAGCGCGACGAGGAACTGTCCGGCGAACACGATCGGCCAGGTCCAGAAGAAGGCGGCTCCGCCGAACGAATAGCCGAAGCCGAAGAACTGGAAGATCGTGGTCAGGATGGAGACGAACGAGAAGCCTGCCGCGAAGGAGGCGTAGCGGCCGAGCTTGCGGTGCAGGACGGGCTGATAGCCGAACCTGGCGAGGTCGGCGCTGTCGCCGGTCAGGTCGGGCGGCGGGGTCTGGGCGAGCGTGGTGGCCATGGGGCGGTCCTTCGGCGTGGCGGCCAATAACTATCAGACGACAGTTTTGCTGCCGCGATCGCTCGTTCGGTGACCTGCGTGTATCGCTTTCGAGACCTTCGGTAACTTCTGTGTTGCGGGGATTTCTATCAAATGACAGAAAACGCACCGGCCGCCGTCGCCGAGCTGTGCGCACGACCACCGCGCCGGAGCATCCCCACGCCGACCTGCCAGAATGAACCCGTGGCAAACCTCGGGCCCGGACGGCCGCGTCTCGAACAGCGACGCAGGCGCGGATCGACGCCGCGCGCCGAGATCCTCGACGCCGCAGGCGAACTGTTCACCACCAACGGGTACGCCAACACCTCCACCCGCGCGATCGCCGACGCCGTCGGTATCCGCCAGGCCTCGCTGTACCACCACTTCGCCGCCAAGGACGACATCCTCGACGCGCTGCTCGCCGAAACCGTCGCCGCCCCGATCGAACTGGCCGAGCGGCTGCGCGCGGCGTCCGAACCAGTGCCGGTCCGGCTGTACGCGCTGGCGCTGTTCGATGTGCGGCAACTATGCGCGTCCCGCTGGAATCTCGGTGCGCTGTACCTGCTCCCCGAACTGCGCACCGAGCGCTTCGCCGCATTCCGCCTACGCCGCGACGAATTGCGCGGACATTACGAGACTTTGGCCGCGCAGGTACTGGCGGAGGTCAGGTCGGCGAGCTTACCCGGCACCGAATTACTGCCATTCCGGCTGGTGGAGACGGTGATCAGCATCCGCTCCGACGAAGGGACCGCGCCCAGGTACGCGGAGCGCACGATCCCGGGGGCGGTGCTGCGCACGCTCGGCTGGTCCGGAGATCTCGACCCAATCCGGGCCGAGGCGATCGTGCTGCTGGACCGCCTGGCAATGCCCACCCCATGACACGGCACGGCTACCGATTGCGCTCGATCCCCCGACTCCGATCCTGGCTGTGCCAATAACCCCGCACAACCGGCGGAGCATGACCCGGCCGCTCCCGCACCGCCGCCGACGGTGGTTCAGCTTGACCGAGCGCGAGAATTTTCACCATCTCCGGTGGTATTCCCTGCGCTTGCAACCGCGCCAGATGTTCCGCACGTTCCTGTTCCGCTGCCTGACGCTGCTTCTCGGCCGCCGCAAGCGCTTCGGCCGCTTCTCGGGCCGCCCGTTCCCCATTGGTATCAGCTTCCCGTTCCTGATACTGAGTAGGAACTGGGAATTCCAGCGCTACTCGTTCGGCAGTCGCCTGTTCGACGCGTGCACGCTCATCGGATCCGCGTGCTTGCCGGGCTCGTTCGGTTTCCTCTCGCGCCTGCTGCTCGCGCTCGACTCGTTCGGGGGCTTCCGCCCTGCCGCGGGTAGCACCGTCCCGGAATTTCTGCATATTCCGGAATTTCTCGGTCCGCTCACGCGCTCGCGCCAACTCCGCAATTTTATCTCGCCGTTTTTGTAGCTCCTGCGCTTTCTGCTGCCTCGCCTTCTCCCCGACGCCGGGCAATTCGAGCTGTTCGCCCCGCTCCAATTGCAGTCCTCGCGCCCATATCTCGCGGGCGATATGTCGAGGGATGATCTGATGTGTGAATTTCTCCTTGAAGTCGCGGACCAAACTATCTATAAGCTTCTGCACCTCGGGCGACCTGTATTCGCCTTCGACGGACCGCAGCACATGTTGCTGTATTTCACCTCTGTCGAGAAGGGCTCGAACAACCTCCAACTGCTTCTTGTCCTTCTTCGACTCCATCCTGCCGGACTTCTCTTCGATCGTGTAGATCAGACCGCGGTCGTTTTTGATCTTGTCGAATCGAACGCTACCCACACTCGGGACTCTGAAAATTTGCGATTGCTGGACGTAGCCGTTCTTGCGGTCACGAAAGTACTCGTCGGTTCCGTTTTCGAATATCCTGCCCCGCGTGTTGTTGTCGTAGTTATGACGATCCTTGTCGTACTCAGGCATTGCTGCGGCCCCCCGAAGGCATGAAGCAGTTGACTGAATGTGAATGACTACGTTATGTACAAGAATCTTCGCTGTGCTTTTCGCGGTGATAGCCTGCATATTCACGGATGGTTGCGGCCATATCCGAGAACATCCCGTCGTGATCTTCGGGCTCGTATCCGACCATGCTGTCCATCAGATACCATGCCGTGATCTCGTCTTCGTCGTATGTGTCGAATCGGAGGGCGGGATTGATGCCTTCGTAGAAAGTGTATTCTTTACCGGGCCATTCGTATTCGATCCATTCGGCGCCCGCGAACTTTGTGAAACATTCACCGATGAAACAGATGAAAGCGTCGGCCATGTCGGCATTCTCCGGAGCCATCGCGGTAGCCATGTCCGGGAACAGCTCCGCGACGATGGGGTCCAGCCGCTTCACCTCCGCCGAGTCTTCCGGCCACGGTTCCGATGGGATGCGGCTTATACCGGCATGGTCCATGAACTTCTGCGCCTGCGCCTTACGCCGATCAGGGTCGACCCACTTACCCCATTCGGTTTGTTCGACGGGTACGCCGAGATCGATGGTCAACTGCTCGTCATTCCCCACGCCCAGCTCCTTCTCGTCATGGTCCGAACAGGTCAGTGTCGCGCGTGCACCGGTCACCGGGCAAGGAACCCTCATCGCTCCAGGTACAACTTCTCGTTCGGTAACCTGGGCCAGCCTCCTGCATTATCGGGAAGTATGTGCACCGCGTCGACGTAGTGGCGTTTCCGGTGGTCTTCGATGAACGTCAACGCGGCAGTAAGGCAGGCCGTGAAGTCGAGCCGGACGCCGTGCAGGAAGACCGACAGGTGCACATCTGGATCGTTCGGCAGCGGAGAAGTCATCGCGTTTCTCCCGTCATCGCCTGCCTGGACCGGCGCACGCCCGGATGGACTCGACCACAACCATTCCGGACGGGCGGTACCTGTCCCGGGGTGTCTCGATCCAATGCCTGACAGCGCCGGACTCAGCTGTGGGCGACGGCAGTGCCACAGTGCCGCCCTCTCGGACAATCGATACGTCGAGCCGGAACATCTCCGCGAAAAGCTTTGTGTCGTCGGGAAGATCGGGCCGAACAATGTAGGTCCACCTGTTCGAGCGAGGATGCGCCACGATCGGTCCTATCGCATCCCTGCGGCGCTGCATGTCTTGCCTGACGGCTCGCCCTAGCGGAGCGGGCATGGTCAACGCTCCTACATACGACGCGCGCATGATGATGCGCCCCAGCTCGGGTGGGTCGATTACAGCGGGCAGATCACACACGCGCCGGTAGAAGTGGCAGCGAGACCGGGGTGTGTCCCCGAAAGATATGGTCTCCATCCGTTTCAGATCTCTCGGTCAGGATGGTCGGTGTGGGTCTGCTCGAATTGCCACTGGTGTAAGGCGTTCAAAAACCGCTCGACAACATCGGCAGGGGCACCGACCAACGGCGCGGCAGGCGGACCGACGAACGGGTTTCGATGTGGAAGCGCGTTATTCGCCATGCGAACAGGATGTTGTCAAGGGGCGGCGTTCGGTACGCGACGCGTTCGGTTCATGGAACTCGCGCGAAAGCACAGCAAGTCTTCCGCTGATCGAGTTACCCTCCTTCCGTCGCGAAACGAAGCTGCATCGCAGAGCGGAAGGGGGTCGCAAGGGGTGAACGAAGAAGAGGGCGGGCCGGAGGACGCCGAAACCAGCTTGCCGCGTAGACAGTTGGGCCGTTTGCTGCGAGAGGCGCGGACGGCGGCGGGCCTGAGTCTGGAGGTGGCGGCGCGGACACTCGGCTGGGGGAACGCAACCATCAGCAGACTGGAGAACGGCCGCAACAAGAAGGTCAGGGCGACGGACCTCGACGCCCTGGGCGGACTGTACGGGGTCGACGCGGAAGAGCTTGTGGCGTGGAAGGAACTTGCAGGACAAGCCCCGGTCCATTCTTGGCTGCGACCCTACGGTGCTGTGAACCCGAAATTCAACACGTATATCGAGCTCGAGTCCGCCGCAAGCGAATTAGCTATATATCAGCCGCTCATCATGCCCGGCCTTCTCCAAACCCGCGACTACGCGCACGCCATGAACCGAGCCGTCCAGCCGCGCTATACGGACGCGGATTTGGAACGGTTGGCAGCCGTTCGGGCTCGACGTCAGGATCTATTCACGCGGCCACGGAACCCGTGCAAACTCACTGCTGTCATACATGAGAACGCACTTCGGACGATCGTCGGGAGCCCCCAGGTGATGGGCGATCAGTGCCGACACGCGGCGGATATGAGTACGCGCGACAACATCGAGATACGCATACTCAGACGAGAAGCTGGCTTGCCAACCGGCACGCTCGTCACGCCGTTCATTGTGATGACCTTCCCCACGAACTCACAAGGCAAGCCAGTGGAACCGCCTGTTGTCTACGCAGAGAGCTACACGGGGGATACGTACCTTGAGAAGCGCGTCGACGTACAGCGCTGTTGGCGCACGTTCCGTACGCTGACTGAAGCGACGATGGATGCTCGCTCGAGCCGTATTTTATTGAGAGAGCTAGCTAGGAGTTATAGCAGTGAACGCTGAAGTCGACCTGCCGGGGGCGAAGTGGTTCAAGTCAAGCCGAAGTTCTGGAGGGGAAGGCGAATGCGTGGAGGTCGCGCACCTGGGCGGAGGCATGGTGGGCGTTCGTGACTCCAAGAATCCCACCGGCCCGGCCCTGGTCTTCACCTCAGGTGAGTGGAGCACGTTTACCGCTGGCGTTGTCGATGGCGAGTTCAAGCGCCTGTAGACCAAACGGAAAGTTCTGCCCTTTAGCTCAGACGCAGCTCATCGAATGACGAACTGCCGGAACTACTGTTACTCGGTGGACCCGCTCCGATCGATGGCCCGGCGAACCGGCAGGATTCAGCCGTTCCCTGTGCTTCCGGGTGCGGGGACGGCTGATCCAGCCCCGGTGAGCCGGTAGGGAACGAATATGACTTGAGCGGTGGGGCGTGAAACGGGGCGGAGCGTCGGGATTTCGGATATCGGCCGGTCATGAACCTCAGTGCGTCGGCGGCGCGATCTGCCAATGCTCCTGCAACGCGCACGCGATCTGCGGCAACACGGTCACCGGAATCCGCTTGCGCCGCAGTATCGCCCGGATCTCCGTGACCTGGTCGCGCTTGCGCAGGTCGTACGCTCCCGCGACCGGGCGGACCACCGGGGGAATGGACAACAGCACCAGTTCGCCGTGCGGTTCGTCGCCACCGATGAGGTCCAGCGCCAGCGACCACCGGGCGCGCTCGTCGAGCGTGAAGCGCCCGGCCACCACACGGTCCCACGAAATACGGGAGACCGTCCACGGCTTGCGGCGGTAGATGGCGTGTTCGGTGAGCACGACGGCGTCCCGGGTGAACAGGGCCGCCAGCACCGCGATACCGACGACGGCCCCGGCCAGCAGACCGGTGAACACCCGGTTCACCCCGAACGCGGCGACGAACGAACCGCAGATCGTAACGGTGGCAAGGATGCCGAGCACGCTGTAGAACACGGCGCGCTGCGTCGGAACGACACCCGCCCGCACCGTCGTCATCTCACCTACCTGTTCATGGCGCATTCCGGTCACCGTACCGCTTCGCGCTCCGGCCGCGCACCTGGCCGTTCCCAGATGTGACCGGTGCTCAGAGGGTCAGCGGGACCGCGGCCTCGGCCGTGTACACCAGGAACGTCAGACTCTGCTGGAAGTACAGCTGCACCGACGTGCTGTCGTGCGTCAGGTAGCCGATGGACAGGTCCTGGCCGATGCGCAGATCGAAGTCGCCGCCGCGGGTGGTGAGCACGATCGCGCCGTCGATGGCGGGCGCCCAGATGATTTCCCCTTCCGGGATCAGGCGCTCGATGTGCGTGCGGATCATGTGGCCGTGGTCGGAGGTCTCGCTCACCGCGGTGTACAGATCGGCGCTGAGCAGCACCGAGTACGGCCCGTCGACACCGGCAAGCCGCAGCGCGGTCAACGCCTGCGCGATCGACTCGGGGACCAGCCGGGTGTCGCTGGGCAGCGTGATCGGATCGTTGGACGAACTCGCGCGGATGCCGGTGATGTGCGCGGTCGGATAGCCCTCGAAGATCGCCCGGTCCTCGGCGAACGCCATCTTCTTCGCGGCGTCCTTCACCGGGTCCAGGTCGGCGTCCTGCGCGCCGCGCTCCACGTTGTCGAGTTCCTCGCGGTCGAGCGTGAACGGCACGCGCAGTTCGACCAGCGGCGCGACCACCCGCTGACGGGCGAACACCCCGGCGTCCGGCGAGTCGATCGCCGTGGTGTGCCCGGTGCCCACCGCGGAGTAGTCGACGCCGTGCGGGCCGGACAGGTCGACGACGCGCCTGCCCGCGATGTGCCGCTTGAACGTGCGCGTCGCCTCCTCCTCGATGGCCGCCCACGCCTCGGAGGTGATCGGCGCTAGTTCGCGATGGAGGTTGTTCATGACCGGATGCTCCTTTTCAACGAGCCGATACCGAGGGCGCCGTCGCCCGCGGGCGCGGCGGTGCCGGGCAGATCTGCGGGACCGGCGCCGTCGGTGTCCACGGACACCACGGATTCCGCCGCCTCCCACGGCGCCGGGGGCAGATCGTCGAGGAAACCGACGGTGGGTGCGAAGAACGAGGTGCCTGTTTGGGCGACGGAGAAATCCAGGATGCGGTCGTAGGCCGCCTCGTCGGTGCCGAGGAACATCCGGGTGAGCATGCGTTCGGTGACGCTCGGCGTGGCCGCATAGGCGATGTAGTAGGTGCCGAACACGCCCTCGCGCACGCTGCCGAAGGGCATGTTGCCGCGCAGGATCTGGCGTTCGGTGCCGTCCGGATCGATCAGCGTGTTGACCTCGACGTGCGAGTCGGCCGGCTTGATCTCGTCGGGGAGTTCGAAGTCGTCCAGTTTGGTGCGTCCGATGATGCGCTCTTGCTCTTCCACCGACAGCGCGCGCCAGTCCTCCAACGGGTGCGTGTATTTCTGCACGATCACGTAGCTGCCGCCGGTGAAGTCCGGATCCTCCTCGCCCACCAGCGCCGCGGCGAAGGCCGCGCGACCCTCTGGATTCTCCGTGCCGTCCACGAAACCGAGCAGGTCGCGTTGCTCGAAGTAACGGAAGCCGACCGTCTCGTCCACGATCGTTCCCGCACCGGCCAGCCGGTCGCCGATCGCCATGGCCAGCTCGAAACAGGCGTCCTGCACCTCGGACTTGATGTGGAACAGCAGGTCGCCCGGCGTCGCGGGCGCGGTGTGGCGTGCGCCGACGTAACCGGGGAACGGATGCAGCTCAGCCGGTTTCGGGCCGGCGAACAGGCGGTCCCATGCGTCGGAGCCGATCGAGGTGACGCAGGTGAGGTTCGCGCTCGGCAGGCGGAAGCCCACCGAGCGGCGCAGGCCGGTGATATCGGCGAGCAGGTCGCGGACCGTCGCTTCGCCACCCTCGTCGATCGTGGCGACCAAGAAGATCGCGGACGGTGTGAGCGGTTCGAGGATCGGCTGCGGCTCACCCATGATCGACACCCTAATGCCCGACCGGTCCGGCCGGGCCACGGACCCGCATCGTGGTGGCTACATCGCCACCGTCAGCAGGAACGCGACGTCGTCGATCGCCTTGACGCTGTGGCGCGCCTTGGGCACCACGATCAGGTCGCCCTCGGAGCCTTTCCATTCGTTGGCGCCGCTGAGCAGCACCAGAGTGCCGCTGAGCACCTGCAGCGTGGCTTCGCCGGTGTTGTCGTGTTCGGCCAGGCTGTGCCCGGCGATCAGGCCGACCACCGTTTGCCGCAGCGTATGCGTGTGGCCGCCATAGATTGTCTGTGAACTGCGCCCGCTCGTGGCGAGGGCGGCCAGCTTCAGTTGCTGGCGCGCTACCGCAGTCAGCGATTTCTTTTCCATGGACCGCCTTTCGCAGAGCACCACAGCCGATGCCGGGCTGCCGGCAACGGCTCCAGGCGTTCGACCGGACGCGGGTCCGGCCGCCCGCATATCGAGGAGTATGCCCGAGTCCGTCGCGGCGCGGGCCGGGTTCGACCGTCCCCGCCCGTGGGGGCGGCGTTCGCGGAGCCTCTTGGCGTGGCGCGCTAGGCGGGCCGCCGGGTGTAGTGCCGGATGCGGAAGCGCAGGCCGGTGGCCGAGGTGCGCCACGGCTCCGGGTCGTCGGGCCGCCACTGCGGTCCGATCGACGGCGCGAAGGCGTCGCCCTCGACCGCGGTATCGATCTCGGTGACGCGCAGGTCGGTGGCGAACTCGAGTGCGGCACGGTAGATCTCGCCGCCACCGGCCACCCAGACCGCGTCCGGGGCGCACTTGGCCAGCGCCTCCGGCACCGACGCCGCCCGCTCGGCGCCTTCGGCCGACCAGTCCGGCTGTCTGGTCACCACGATATTGCGCCGCCCGGCCAGCGGCCGGAACCGCGGCGGCAGCGAATCCCAGGTCCGTCGGCCCATCACCACGGGATGTCCCCAGGTGACGTCCTTGAAATGCGCCATGTCCTCCGGCAGCCGCCAAGGGATGGTGTTGCCGGACCCGATCACCCCGTCCAAGGTCTGCGCCCAGATCAGCCCGACCGTCCGCTCGCTCACACCGCCACCGGGGCCTTGATGGCCGGATGGTGCCGGTAGTCGATCACCTCGACGTCCTCGTAGCGGTAGTCGAACAGCGTCGGCGCGGGATGCAGCCGCAGCGTGGGGAACGGGTAGGGGTCGCGGCCGAGTTGCTCGGCGACCTGGTCGAGGTGGTTGTCGTAGATGTGGCAGTCCCCGCCGGTCCAGATGAAGTCACCGGGCGTCAGCTCGGTCTGCTGGGCGACCATGTGGGTGAGCAGGGCGTAGCTGGCGATGTTGAACGGCACGCCGAGGAACAGGTCGGCGCTGCGCTGGTAGAGCTGGCAGGACAGCTTCCCGTCGGCCACGTGGAACTGGAAGAACGCGTGGCAGGGCGCCAGCGCCATTTTGTCCAGGTCGGCGACGTTCCACGCCGAGACGATGATGCGCCGGGAGTCGGGGTTGGTGCGCAGCGTGTGCAGCACCTGGGAGATCTGGTCGATGTGCGTTCCGTCCGGCGCGGGCCACGACCGCCACTGCACGCCGTAGACCGGGCCCAGTTCGCCGTGCGCGTCCGCCCATTCGTCCCAGATGGAGACGCCGTGCTCGCGCAGCCAGCCGATGTTGGAGTCGCCGCGCAGGAACCACAGCAACTCGTAGACGATCGACTTGAGGTGGACCTTCTTCGTGGTGATCAGCGGGAAGCCCGCCGCGAGGTCGTAGCGCAACTGGTGGCCGAAGACGCTGCGCGTTCCGGTGCCGGTGCGGTCGGCTTTCTTCGTGCCGGACGTCAGCACCAGCCGCAACAGGTCCTCGTACTGGGTGTCGGGAGCCGATGCCGGGTCGAGCGCGTCATGAGCCACGTCTCGCAACTCTAGTCTTCGCGCTCGCACACTCGGCGAGCCGATCGGGCGCGTCCCTGGCCACGCCTGACGACGGTGGCCCGCCGCGGCCCTGGCAAGCTCGAGCCCATGCGCAAGCTCTACGTGATCGGCATCGGTGCAGGCGACCCCGACCAGGTCACCGTGCAGGCGGTCAAGGCGATGCGGCAGGTCGGGACGTTCTTCGTCATCGGCAAGGGGGAAGCCAAACGGGAACTGGTCGACGTGCGGACGGCGATCCTGGCCGAACACATGGATCGGCCGTACCGGATCGTGCCGATCGCCGACCCGCCGCGGGACCGCACGCCCGCCGACTACGTGGACGTGGTCGACGACTGGCACGATCGCCGCTCGGCACTGCTGGAATCGGCGTTCGCCGCGGCCGACGGCGTCGGCGGCATCCTGGTCTGGGGTGATCCCGCGCTGTACGACAGCACGCTGCGGATGATCGAGCGGGTGCTCGCTCGCGGCGTGGTGCGTTTCGACTACGAGGTGATTCCCGGCATCACCAGCGCGCAGGCCCTGGCCGCCCGGCATCGGATCGTGCTGCACGGCATCGGTGAGCCGGTACGCATCACCACCGGCCGCCGCCTGCGCGAGGAGGGACTCGGCGCGGAGAACGCCCTGGTGATGTTGGACGGCGACTGCTCGTTCACCACGATTTCGGACCCCGGCGCGCACATCTGGTGGGGCGCCTACCTCGGCATGCCGGACGAGACGTTGATCGAGGGGCCGCTGTCGGAGGTGGGCGGGGAGATCGTGCGCCGCCGCGCCGAGTTGCGCGACCGGAAGGGCTGGATCATGGACATCTATCTGCTGCGCCGGGGGGAGTGATCCGCCCGCTGCCGTGTGAGAACCGGCAGGTTGTCGGTAGGGCTGGGTAGTCTGAACTCCGTGCCTGAGCTACCGGAAGTGGAAGCGTTGGCTCAGTTCCTCCGGGAGCATGCGGTCGGCGCTGTGGTCGGCCGCGTCGACGTGGCCGCGTTGAGCGCCGTCAAGACATTCGAGCCCCCGGTCACCGCACTGTCCGGCCGAGACGTCACCGGCGCGGGGCGATGGGGCAAATTCCTCGGCATGGAATGCGACGGGCTGTGGCTGATCACGCACCTGTCGCGGGGTGGATGGCTGCGCTGGATCGATGAGCCGAGCCCGACGCCGCCCAAGCCGGGCGGCAAGAGCCCGCTGGCGCTGCGGGTGCACTTCTTCACACCCGAAGGGGCGACACCCGCGTTCGACCTCACCGAGGCCGGCACGAAGAAGCGGCTCGCGGTGTATGTGGTGGCGGACCCGAAGGCGGTGCCGGGTATCGCGCGCCTGGGCCCCGACGCGCTGGAGGTGACCGAGGCGCAGTTCGCCGAGATCCTGCACGGCACCTCCCAGCGGATCAAGACCGCGCTCGTGGACCAGGCGCTGCTCGCGGGCGTCGGCAACGCTTACTCCGACGAGATCCTGCACACGGCGCGGATCTCGCCGTTCGCGAACACCAAGACCCTCCCGGCGGACAAGATGGCCGAGCTGTACACCGCCATGCGCACGGTGCTCACCGACGCGGTGCAACGCTCGGTGGGGCAGGACGCAGCCCGCCTCAAAGGCGAGAAGCGCTCCGGTATGCGGGTGCACGCCAGGACCGGGCAACCCTGCCCGGTCTGCGGCGACACGGTCCGCGAGGTCTCCTACGCCGAACGGTCCTTCCAGTACTGCCCCACCTGTCAGACCGGCGGCAAGGTCCTCGCCGACCGGCGGATGTCGCGCTTGCTGAAGTAGCGGCTCAGGTCAGCGTCGGAACCCGCACGCCCTGCCAGGCGAGTCGTTTCTCCCGGTCGGGGTCGTGTTCTACGCGCGTGGGGTAGTCGATGATCAGGGTGGACCTGCGGGCCTCCGTATAAGCGGGCCAGGACGGCAGCGGAGTTCCGGTGCGCGCGAAAGCCAGCCAGTTGTCCTGGAACTGCTCGGTGACCGCCCGCAGTCCGCGCCTGCCGCCCGCGGCGGTGAAGGCCCGGCCGATCGGAGTATCCGTCACGCCGAAGACCGGAACGAGATCGGTCGCGTGCGTGGCGCCGATCCCGGCGAGTTGCAGGGCGCGCGGTGCGAAGTCGTAACGGTAGGCGTAGGTCGGCGCGTGCCTGCTGTGACCTTCCATGACCTTCACCGAAGGACGCCAGAAGGTGTAGTCGCCGCCCGCCCGCACCGCGGCCTTCGGCTGGGGATAGCCGGGATACGCCGCCTTGATCCTGGACTCGGCCTCGGTGGAGTTGCCGAGCGCCGAGCGTAGCCGGTCCGGGGTGGTGGGCAGTTCGTCGGCGAACCTGGCGAACAGCGTGCCCTCGTCACGGTTGGTGCCGATGATCAGCGGCACCCGGTGCGCGGAGCCGTCGGTGATCGCGTCGACCGGGGAAACCGGCAGGAACTCGCCGTCCACCACCGGACACACCGGAAACGCGCCGGGCTGTTCCCGCACCACCTGTGCGATGGTGCGATCGACCGCGCGGCGGATGTCGTTCGCGCCCGCGGTGCGCAGGGCGGTATGCGCGGTGTCCGGCGTGGCGCCCAGCGCGGCGACGCAGCGGCGCGCGAAGCGGCGGGCTTCCTCGGCGGTCACTGCCCAGTCCGCGGGTGGGCTCTGGGAAATAGCCTGATGGAAAAGCCCTTTGGCTTCGGGTGTGGCCAGGAGACCGAGTACGGCGTGCGCCCCGGCCGACTCGCCGAAGATCGTCACGTTGTCCGGATCGCCGCCGAAGGCCGCGATATTGGTGCGCACCCACTCCAATGCGGCGAGCTGGTCACGCAAGCCGAGGTTCGAGTCGAACGGTTCCCGCGCGGTGCCGAATTCGCTGAAGTCGACGTAGCCGAACGCACCCAGCCGGTAGTTCAGCGAGACCACCACCACATCGCCACGCAGCGCCAGTCGCGCGCCGGAGTACAACCCGAGCGCGGAGGTTCCGATGAGATAGCCGCCGCCGTGGATGAACACCAGCACCGGGCGCGGGCTCGCCGCCGGTGTCGCGGGCATGGTGACATTGAGTGTCAACGCGTCCTCGCTGGTCGGCTGATAGGCGCGCGGCCCGATTCGCGCCCCGGAGCGATGCTGCATCGCCGCGGAGGTGAAGTCCGTCGCCGCCCGCACGCCGGACCAGGGTTCGACCGGCTGTGGAGCGCGAAACCGCAGGTCTCCGATGGGAGGAGCCGCGTAGGGAATAGACCGCCAGCGCAGGACGCGGCGGCCCCGGCGACCGCGGACGACTCCGTCGGCGGTCGCGATATCCGTTGTTGCCACCATTTTCAAATGGTAGCTACGCGCGCCGCGCCTCCAACAGGCGCAGCCAGAACTCGCTGACCGCCGGGAAAGCTGGCACGGCGTGCCAGAGGGTCGACAGCGGCACCCGGCCGACCACGGCGATCGTCGCCGCGTGCAATTGCTCGCCCACGTCGGGCCCCACCAAGGTGGCGCCGAGCAGCGTATCGGTGGCGCGGTCGATCACCAGTTTCGCGCGGCCCGCGTAGTCGTCGCGGGACAACGCCGATCCGGCCACCTCGATGTCGAGTTCGACGGTCTCCACCGAGTGCCCCGCGTCCCTGGCCGCGGCCTCGGTCAGGCCGACCGCCGCGACCTCCGGCGCGGTGAACACCACTTGCGGCACCTTGCCCTGATCGGAACTCGCCACGAACCGTGGATCCTCCAGTGGCCGGCCCTCGGCCCGCGCGGCGATCACGTCGCCGCACACCCGGCCCTGGTACTTGCCCATGTGGGTGAGCGCGGCGCGGTGGTTGAGGTCGCCGACCACATACAGCCACTCGCCCTCGACATCGCGCGCGGTGAGATGGTCGTCGACCGCGATGTAACCGTCGGACAGCCCGACCGTGTCCAAACCCAGCCCGTTCGTGGCGGGTGCGCGCCCGGCCGCCACCACGATCTCGTCCACCTCCAGCGCCGACTCGCCTTCGGGACTGCGCAACCGGACCGTGACGGGACCGCCGTGGATCCGGCCTTCGCCGGTGTCCTTCGCGACCGGGCGCTCGACGGCGGTGGGCTCGGTGCGGAAACGCACCCGCACGCCCGAGTCGGTCAGCGCCGCCGCCACCCGTTCGCCCGCGAACGGCTCGTTGGCGGCCAGCAGCGCCGAGCCGCGCACCAGCAGGTCGACCTCGGCCCCGAGCGTGGCCAGCCAGGTCGCCGCCTCACTGGCCACCACGCCGCCGCCCACCACGGCGACCCGGCGCGGGACCTCGTGCAGATTGGTGGCGTCGCGGGAGGTCCACGGCAGCGCGGCGCGCAGGCCGGGCACGTCGGGCACGTTCGCGGTGGTGCCGGTGGCGAGCACCACGGCATGCCGGGCGCGCAACTGCCGCCCGCCGACCTCGACCGAGCGCGTGCCGGTCAGGCGGCCGGTGCCGCGTACGACGTCGATGTGTTTGCCGCGCGCCCAGTCGGCCTGGGAGGAATCGTCATGGTCGTGCACGAAGGCGTCGCGCCGCCGCAGCACGGCCTCCACGTCGAGGCCGGTGGCCGAAACACCCGGCATCGCCCGCGCGGCCGCCAGGACGTGACCCGGCCGCAACAGCGCTTTGCTCGGGATGCAGGCCCAATAGGAACATTCGCCGCCGATGAGTTCACGCTCCACGATGGCGGCCGTGCGGTCGCTGCCCGCGACGGCGTAGGCGGCGGCGTTCTCGCCCGCCGGTCCGCCACCGATCACGATGACGTCGTAGTCGGCTGGTGTGTTCGACATCGCCGCGCCTACTGCAGGTAGCCCTCGACCTGCGAAACCGTATTGGCTTGGACCGCGTCCGGGGACTCGCCCTGGTCGATCCGCGCGCGGCGATGGCGGAGCAGGTCCCAGGCCTGATCCAGCATCACTTCCAGTTCGGCCAGGCGCTGGCGTTCGGTCCTCGGGTCCAATTCGCCGCGAGTCGCCTGCGAGCGCAGCTGGTGCTCCTGGTCGACCAGTTCCTTGATCCGCGCCAGGATGTCCTGTTCGCTCATGGTCCGTCCTTTCCGGCATGTGCGGGGCTCCGCGTGATCACGCTGCGCTGCCGCCTCCGGGCCTGTTCGCTGACCCCGACCATGCTACGGCTGGGCCAGGCACGCGGCGGCCTTCGGGACGGCCACGGCGAGTTCCGGCCAGGACAGCGCCGTGTAGCCGAGCGCGACGCCGAAGTGGTCCCGGCGCGATCCGAGGTGATGTCTGGCCAACCCGTCCAGCGCGACACCGTGCGCCAGGCCTTCGGCGACCACGCGCAGCTCGTCCTCGGCCGACTCCACCGGCACGACGACGTGCGAACCCGCGTCGTCGCCGAGCACGCCGAGTCCGCGGCGGCGCAGTTCGGTCACCACCAGCGCTCGGCGCGGTGGCAGCATGCGGCGCAGCCTGCGCAGGTGCCTGGCCAGATCACCGTGTGCGGCGAAAGCGGCGAACACGCGCTGGCCCGCCGTGCTCGGGCCGGTGCCGGTGCGCTCGCGGTGGGCGAGCACCGCCCCGGCGATCTCCGGAGCGGCGAGCAACCAGCCGACACCGAAACTGGGGGACAGGATCTTGCTCGTCGTGCCCAGGTGGACGACGACGTCCGGAGCCATGGTGGCCAGCAGCGGCAGCGGTGCGGTGTCGTAGCGCAATTCGCCGTCGTAGTCGTCCTCGACGACCAAGATCCCGGAGCGGCGCGCATGCTCCACCAGCTCGACCCGCCGCGCCGCCGGCATCCGCGCGCCGAGTGGGAATTGATGCGCCGGAGTGCAATACACCGCTTTGATCCGGGACGGCAGCGCGTCGACGCGCAGTCCGTGCGCGTCGACGGGAACCGGGACGACCTCGAGACCGGCCGCCGCGAATGCCCCTGCGGCGCGCTGATAGCCGGGATCCTCCATGGCGACGGCATCGCCCGGCCGCAGCAGCGCCACGGCCAATTCGCCTACGGCGGAACTGGTTCCCGCCGTGGCGAGCAGCACCGTGTCGCTGCCCGCGCCGATCCCGCGGTGGCGCAGCAGATGCTCGGTGACCGCCGTGCGGAACTCCGGTTCGCCCGCGCGGTCCTTGCGCACGAGCGGGGAGTGGTCCGCCGCGGCGCGCCAGGCGCGGCGCCACGCGGCCGGATCGATGGCGTCGACGCACGGCGCGCCGGGGGCGAGGTCGAACAGCTGCGGCGCGGCGTCGGTGTCGTGCACGGGGCCGGTGCGAGCGGGCGCGGCGGCCGGTGCGGTCGTCAGGTAGGTTCCGGAGCCGCGTCTGCCGTCGAGCCAGCCCTCCGCGTGCAATTGGTCGTATGCGGCGGCGACCACGGTGCGGCTCACGCCGAGCCGCCCGGCCAGCGCGCGGGTGGACGGCAACCGGTCGCGGCCGCGCAGCGGCCCGCTGGTCGCCGCGCGGCGCAGTTGATCGGCGATCTGCACCGACAGCGGTTGCGTCAGGTCGCGATCGAGGTCGAGGGGAAGGTCATCCAGCACGAATCCTCCTCGAAGTGGACTGGTGAGAATCATTCGAATTGGCACTTTGATAATGCCATTAGCGGCTCGATGCTGGGTTCATGACCGAAACAGTCAGCCCACGGGCCCCCCTCTCGCCGACGCCGCGCAGCACGCCGACCCGGCTGACCGACCGTGCCCGCACCGATCGCGCCGACTTGGACGCGGTGCTCGACGCCGGGCTGATCTGCCACTTCGGTGTGCTGCTCGGCGGCGCGCCGGTCGTGTTGCCGACCGCCTACGGCCGCGACGGCGACACGCTCTACCTGCACGGCTCCACCGGCGCGGGAAACCTGCGCGCGGCGCTCGCCGCCGACATCTCGGTGGCGGTGACCTTGGTCGACGGCGTGGTCTACGCGCGTTCGGCCATGCATTTCTCGATGAACTACCGCTCCGCGGTCGTGCTCGGCCGGGCTCGGGAGGTGACCGAGCACGACGAACGCCTGCACGGGCTGCGCGTGATCGTCGAGCACGCCGCACCGGGCGCGTGGTCGCGCGTGCGGCCCCCGAGCAAGAAGGAGCTCGCCGCCACGAAGGTGCTCGCTCTCGACCTCACCGAGGCGTCGGTGAAGGTCCGTGCGGGCGGCCCGAAGGACGACCCATCGGACATCGACAACGGCGGCGTGTGGGCCGGTGTCCTCCCGCTGCGCCAGATGTGGGACACCCCGATCGACTCCGCGGACCTGGACCCCGGCGTCTCGGTCCCCGCCGACGTCCTGGGCCGCTCTGCCCCCGCCCGCTGACTACTTGCGGGGATGGGGACGACGGCGCGAGTCCGGCGATGTCGACCGCTGCGCGTGACCCACATGGTTGCTCGAGTTTTCGCGGGCGTCACAGCGGGCGCGGCGCGTCGACCGGCTGCGCGGACGCGGAGTCGTGGCGGGCCGTCGAGGCGGCCGGGCGGCAGGCGAGCAGCGCCGCGAATGTGAGGAGCCAGATGCTCCACAGCACATAGCCCGCGAAGTTCGCCTGCGCGGTGAGCGGGACGTTCAGCGGTACCAGTACTCCGCTGAGCACCAAGACGGCGCAGGCGCAGCCGAGTGCGCTCCACACTGCGGGCATTCTGTGCCGCAACGCGATGGCGACCAAGGCCGTCCACGCGGCGGTGAGGGTGTATCCGGCCGTCTCGCCGAGGCCGGTGCCGAGCACCGCGCCCAGCACTTCGAAAGTGCGCACGGCCGAGGAGTCGGGGCCTTCCTCGGCGGCCCGCGCCGCCAGCGCCGGCACCGCGACGGGCCAGCGCAGCAAGCCGATCGCCTGCACGGCGGCGGCCGCGACGCCCGTCGCGACGGCGGCGCGCATGGCCGGTCCGCGGTCCAGCCTGCCGATCAGCACCGCCAGCGGCGCCAGTGCGGCGGCTGCGACGGCCAGCACCACGAACCAGGTGACAACGGCGGTTTGGTTCTGCCGGAACAGAGCGAGCACCTCGGCCGCGGGTTCGCGTAATACGTGCGGATAGTCGAAGGCCGAGCCGAGTCCGGCGAAGGCGACGTTCAGGGTGATCGGCGCGGCCACCAGCAGGGCGATGACGGGCCAGGGGCGTGCGGGCATGGCGTCTCAATTCTGGCTGTACGGGGTACAGATAGCTGTACGGGGTACAGTCAACCGGGTGGCAACGGCGAAGTCAACACCCGGAGAACGCAGGACCAGACCCGAGCGACGGGCGTTCAGCGACACGCAGATCGTCGATGCCGCCATGGAACTCATGGACGAGGGCGGTGTCGCCGCGGTGTCGATCCGATCGGTCGCGTCCCGTCTTGGCGTGAATCCGAACGCGGTCTACACCTACGTCGCGAGCCGGGCCGACCTGGAGCGCGCGGTGGTCGAACGGGTGCTGGGAGCGGTGCCGGTCGCCGTGCTCGCCGACCCGGGCGTCGAACCCCGCGCGGCCGTCCTGGAATTCGCCCGTGAACTACGCACCGAGGTGTTGAGACATCCCGCGGTGGCGGGGTTGATGATGAGCGCGCCCATGGACGGCGACGCCGCACGAGACGTCGGGGAGGCGTTGCTGAATTGCCTGACCAGGACCGGCCTCCCCGAGGAGGACTGCGCCCGCGCGGCCTACGCCGTGATGGTGCAGGTCATCGGCTCACTCGCGATGGAAGTCGCGGAAACCGACGGAAGACCACCGCTGCCACCGGAATCCGAGCGGATCGCCGGGCGCGCGGCCGCGTTCGACACCGTGGACGGGGACCGGTGGCCGCGCACCCGGGCGAGTGCCGCCGTACTGGCGCAGTGGATCTCGCACGCGCAGTTCGACTGGGGACTGGGCGCGCTGCTGGACGGATTGGTGCGGCGCGACGGTCAGAACCAGAACGCGGCACCATAGCCGGTCGTTTGCGCGGTTGCCCTTTTCGAATCGGCCCGTACGGTGACAAAAGGCATGGCCGAGGCCGGTGAAAGGCAACCGCTGACATTCAACGGGGTATTGGTGTGCGCGAAAGTGTAAGGGAATTCGGATTCCCCGTCGATTTCCGCCGTGCCGATCACCGCCGCCGTGACCGAACCGGGGGCCAGGTTCACCGCGAGTTCGCCGGCGACGCCCGCCTCGACGCCGATGCTGGGCTGAATGGCAACGGCGGCGCCGACGGTGACGCTCGGCGGCGCGCTCAGTTGCAGGGAGGGCATCATCATGTGCTGATCGGGCATGTTCATCTGCACGGAGGGCGCCTCGAAGGTAAGGGAGCCATCCAGGCCGAAAGAGGGCGCGATCCCGGCGTTGATTCCGACGCTGGGTGATATACCGATCGAGATGCCGTTGGAGATGTCGACCGCGCAGCCGACCAGATATCCGACGGCGATCTCTCCGCCGCGCAGCGCCGTGGGGCCGTCGAGAGACACCGAGAAGTCTCCGGACACCCGCACCGCGTGCACGAACGGGACTCCCTGCGTGATGTCACCGGCGGGCGCGAAGTTGTTGGCGTTCGCCGACGCGATCAGATGCAGTCCACCGGCGTTGATCTCTCCTGGCGCGGCGCCCGCCACGGAATCGGAAACAGCGAAAGCGCCGGTAGCGGTCACAACCACCGCGATGATCGCGGCGAGAGTACGCGAATGCTTTCGGTTCATCATGCTCCAGTCGAGTATCGATGGAATCGGAACTTCTTGCGCGAAACGGACTTGCACGGCAAACGGGTTGTCGCGGCCCTCACTCGGCATACGCCGCAGACTTTATCGGGCGGTGCCGCCGTTGGCGGTGAGCACGCCACACGGCGAGTCGGCCGACCCGACCGATCGTGGTCGTCGGCATTCGCGCGAATCGCCGTGACCGGCGAGCGAAACTATCGGATTTCATACCAGGTCGACAAAACTCACCGCTATTCGCCGAAATTTTGCGCGTGTCGTATGAACTCGCCGTGCGGAGATCCGCGAGCCGGGGTGCGCGCCCGTGGATATGCTCGCCGCTCGGCGGGCGCGCCCATGGGGACGACCGCGGCTCGGCGTGTCAGTCCGCGGGAATCACCACGCGGAGGCGTGCAAGCCCGCGGAATTCACCGCGCGCACCGCCAGTTCGCGCAGCGCACCGGCGGACTCGATCCGCGCCGGGTCGAGAGAGACCAAGCTGAGCAGGTAATCGTCGCCGATACGGCAGAGGTAGCCCGAGAGGCGAGTGCGGGGCAGTCGCGAGCTGGTGAGGCCGGGATGGATGGCGCGAGCGGCGACGCCGGTGCAGCGGTGTGGGCCGAGTTCGAGCAACGAGGCCGGGAGCGTGCCGATGTTGGAGCACAGAATGTCTCGTTCGCCCGCGCCTCTGGACAGTGCGTAGGCCCAGCGGTCCGGAATCACCTGCAGGAGTTCTTCGGGCATGTCGTTCGGCGCGGACATGCGGTGCTCATAGGCGGAACGGGCCAGCGCGCGGATTGTCGCCGGGGTGTCGGCGCGGGTGATCGCGATGCGCGTCATGGCGAGATCGTTGTCGACACGGGGTTCGTCGCGGGTGTCGACAGGCAGGCTGGTTTCGATCGTGTCGCCGGGAAACCCGCTGTCCCAGAGCACTCTCGCGACGAGTCGGATGAACAGGCTGTTGGCCGTGCCGCCGTCGCGCGCCGCCACGCGATCCCACTCCGCGGCCGGGCATTGCAGGATCGCGCTGTGCGTCGCGTTGCCGGCCCTGCGCGGCCGCTCGTCCCGGCTCGGCGCGGCGGGTTGCCGCGGAACCCCGTGCCGCAGCGCCGCCGCGGTACCGCGCAGGACGATCGACCACTGGCGGCGGGCGTCGGCCCAATCCGATTCCCGTGCGGAGAGATCCGCCGGACGTACCCGAGCGCCGCCAAGTGCGTCGTCCACCGCGAGTACCAGCGCGCGCCCGTCGGCCAGCACGTGCGAGCACGTGAGGGAGACGACCGAACCGCCGTCATCCAGCGCCGCGGTCGAAAGCCGCCACCCCGGGCCGTATTCCGGATCGAGCCCGGCGCCCTGCGCGTCGGCCCAGTCGAGCAGGTCCGCGACCGGGAGGACGCCCTCGGCGCGGCGTATCGGATACGACCGGACATTCGCCCGCCAGGCCCGGCGAGCTCCCGGCACGCGCGGGCGAACCACTCTGCGTCCCAGAGGGCCCGACCGCAGCGCCTCGTGCACCCGCACCAGCAGCGCGAGGTCCACCCGGTCGGCTGTCCGCCACAGCCCCTGCAAGGCGATCGGCGTGCCGAGCCCTCGGTGGCCGCGCAGGAAGATCTCGTCGACGACGCTCAGCCGGCCCATGGGGCTCAGGCGCGAGCGCCGTGCCGGCCCGCGCCGGCCGCGAAGCGATGCGCGCCGTCGGCCAGCGCCGTCAGCCCGTGGCGGAATTCGTTGCGCAGCGCGGACTCCTCGGTCATCCCCTCCTGCTCCAGCATCGACATCCGGTCCGAGCGCAGGCAGGTCTGCGGCAGCGCGGCCAGTTCGGCGGCCAGCGCCTCCGCCGCGCGGCGGGCTTCACCGGCGGGCACCACGCGATTCACCAGCCCGATTCGCAGCGCCTCCTCGGCGGCGACCGCGCGGCCGGTGAGCACCAGGTCCATGGCGCGGCCCGCGCCGATGATCTGCGGCAGCCGGACGGTACCGCCATCGATCAGCGGGACGCCCCAGCGGCGGCAGAAGACGCCGAAGGTGCTGTCCTGTTCGGCGACCCGCAGATCGCACCACAACGCGAGCTCGAGCCCGCCCGCCACCGCGTAGCCGGAGACCGCGGCGATCACCGGCTTGGACAGCCGCATCCTGGTCGGTCCCATCGGGCCGTCACCGTCCTCGGCGGCCCGGTTGGAGCGCTCGGTACCGAGTGCCTTCAGGTCGGCGCCCGCGCAGAAGGTGCCGCCGTCGCCCCACAGCACCGCGACCGCCGCATCGGGGTCGGCGTCGAACTCACGGAAGGCGTCGGCCAGCGCCGCGGCGGTCGGCCCGTCCACGGCGTTGCGTGCTTCGGGCCGGTGCAGGATCACGGTCGTCACAGGGCCGTTGCGTTCGATGAGTACCGTCACGCGCTCGACCATACGCCGTAAAAGCACCCTTGTGTGAAGAAATGAATTCGTGCTTCACTTCTTGGGTGGCCTACCGCAGGACTCCCGCTGTGCAGGCCCGCCTGGACGCTCAGGCGGGGCTGATAGTGCAGGCCGCGACGAAGGTGCTTTCGCGCGGCGGCTACGCCGCGCTGTCCATGGCGGCAGTCGCGACCGAGGCGGGCTTGGCCACCGGCACGGTCTACAAGAACTTCGATGGCAAGTCCGCGTTGGTGCGCGCGGTGTTCCGGAAAGTGGTCGCCCGCGAGGTCGCCGCCGTGGCCGCGGCGGGCGCGCTCGGAACGGCTGTCGAACGGGTCACCGCGGCCGTGGAGACCTTCGCGGGCCGCGCGCTGAAGAACCCGAACCTGGCCTACGTGCTGCTCGCCGAGCCGGTCGACGCGGCCGTGGACAGCGAACGCCTGCACTTCCGGCGGGCGTTCGCCGAGACCTTCGAATCGGCGGTGGCCGAGGGCATCGCGCGAGGCGAGATCCCGCCGCAGGACCCGAGGATCAGCGCGGCCGCGTTGGTCGGCGCGATCGGCGAGGTGCTGGTCGGGCCGCTCGCCGACGCGCCGCACGGCGAATCCGTCGTCCCCGAACTCACCGCTTTCGCGATGCGCGCACTCGGCGTGCGCGACGACCCGGGCGCGGGTGGCGCCCGGCTGGAATCAGGAGTGTCAGATGCAGACGCATGAAGTCTTCAACCAGGTGCCCGACATCGTGCCCTTCGACGTCTCGCGCAATCCGGCGCTGCTCGAGGGCCTGCACCGGGAAGGGGCGGGCTGGGCGGAAGCCGAAGTGCGAGAACTGGGCGCGCTCGCGGGCGGCGCGCAGGCGCAGGAGTGGGGCAGGCTGGCCAACGAATACCCGCCGGTGCTCCGCACGCACGACCGGTACGGGCACCGCATCGACGAGGTCGAGTTCCATCCGCACTGGCACGACCTGATGCGCGTTGCCGTCGAGCACGGCCTGCACGGCGCCCCGTGGCTGGACGACCGGCCGGGCGCGCACGCGGCGCGCGCGGCGAAGTTCTACACCTGGGGCGCCGCCGACGCGGGCCACATGTGCCCGATCTCGATGACCTACGCGGTGGTCCCCGCGTTGCGGCACAACCGGGAACTGGCGGCGAAATACGAGCCGCTGCTCGGCTCCCGCGTCTACGAATTCGGGTTGCGCGAGCCGTCCACCAAGGCCGGGCTCATCGCGGGTATGTCGATGACCGAGAAGCAGGGCGGCTCGGACGTGCGCGCCAACACGACCACCGCGACGCCGCAGCCGGACGGCTCCTACCGGATCGTCGGCCACAAGTGGTTCACCTCCGCGCCGATGTCGGACATGTTCCTCACGCTGGCGCAGGCGCCCGGCGGCCTGTCCTGTTTCCTGCTGCCCCGGGTGCTGCCGGACGGCACCCGCAACCCGATCCACATCCAGCGACTGAAGGACAAGCTGGGCAACAAGTCCAATGCCTCTTCGGAGATCGAGTACGAGAACGCCTCGGGCTGGCTGGTCGGCGCGGAGGGCGCGGGCGTCAAGACCATCATCGAGATGGTGAACATGACCAGGCTGGACTGCGTGATCGGCTCCGCGACCGGTATGCGGGCGGGCGCGGTGTACGCGGTGCACCACGCGCGGCACCGGAAAGTGTTCGGCGCCGAGCTGATCGACCAGCCCGCCATGCGCAACGTGCTGGCCGACCTGGTGATCGAGTCCGACGCCGCGACCACCGTGATGATGCGGCTGGCCGGGGCCACCGACCGGGCGGGCGGCGATCCGGCCGAGGCGGCGCTGCGGCGCATCGCGCTCGCGGTCACCAAGTACTGGGTGTGCAAGCGGGCGCCCGCGCATGCGGCCGAGGCGCTGGAATGCTTCGGCGGCAACGGATATGCCGAGGAATCCGGTATGCCGCGGCTGTACCGGGAGGCGCCGCTGATGTCGATCTGGGAGGGGTCGGGCAATGTCGCCGCGCTGGACGCGCTGCGTGCCATGGGGCGTCAGCCGGAGACGGTGGAGGCGTACTTCAACGAAGTGTCGCTCGCCAAGGGCGAGAATCCGCGCCTGGACGACGCGATCGCCCGGGTCGGCAAGGAATTGTCGGATCTCAACGACATCGAGTACCGCGCGAGGCGCGTCGTCGAGCTGATGGCGCTGGTGCTGCAAGGCGCGCAGCTGGTCCGGCACGGTCATCCCGCCGTCGCCGACGCGTTCTGCGCGACCCGGCTCGGCGACGACTGGGGCATCGCGTTCGGCACACTGCCCACCGGCGTCGACACCGGCGCGATCATCGAACGGGCATTCGTCTGAGCTGTCGGCCGCCCCTACCTCTCAGGCGGGACGGGTCAGCACGCGTTCGACCAATGCGGTGTCGCAGTACTCGACCACCTCGCGCAGTTTCCCGTCGGCGACCCGAAAGACGAAGCAATAGGTCTGGTTGTAGGTCTCCCCGCGCGTGGTCACGGCCTCGGCGCGGGCCTCCACGACGACGCGGTCGCCGGCTGCGACGATCGTGTCCGCGGCCGAGCGGTATTCGGTGAACTGAGCCATCAGCGGACGCAGGAGTCCTTCCAGCACAGCTGATTTCGGCTGCCACGTACCGCTCCAGGACCAGTCGCCGGGGAAGACCCAGCGGAAGTCGTCGGCCATGGCGTCGCTGAGTGCGCGGGTATTGCCGAGGGACATCTGCTCGAAGATCTCGGTGAGCAGCCTCTTGTTGTCGATCGCGGTCATGCCCACGACGCTAGGGGCGTCCGAGATATGCGACAAGCGACTGTCTCGCATATGTGGTATGAGCATTGCGCATGGATGAGTTCACCGTCTCCGGTCTCCGCGTGGTGCGGGAAGCCGCCGCCTGCGGGTCCTTCTCGACGGCCGCGGAGAACCTCGGTTACACCCAGTCCGCGGTGTCCAGGCAGATCGCGCTCATGGAGCGGGCGGCGGGCCGCGCGCTGTTCGAGCGACACGCCCGCGGCGTACAGCCCACCGAGGCGGGGCGGATCGTGCTGCGGCACGCGGACGTGATCCTCGGCGAACTGGAGCAGGCCCGGCACGACATCCGTCATCTCACGGCGCGCCCGGCGGGCCGTCTGCGCGTCGGTGCGTTCTCCACCGCGATGGCCGCCTTGGTGCCCGGGGCGATCTCCGCGACCCATGACCGGCAGGTGCGGATCTCGCTGCGCGAGGGGCTCAGTCCCAGACTGCTCACCGCCGTCTCGCGCGGACGCCTCGACCTCGCCGTGGTGACCGCGCCGGACCCCTTGCCCTCCGGCGTGGAGATCGAACCCCTGGTGGACGATCCGTTGCTGGTCGCGGTCCCGCCCACGCATCCGCTCGCGGGCACGACCAGCGCGACCCCCGAGGTATTGCGCGATGAGCGATGGATCGCGGGCAGCCAGGAGCCGTCCGCCACCCTCCTCGGTGCTTGGCGCGACCCGGACTGGGAGCCGGACATCGCGTTCGTCGCGCGTGATTGGTTCGCCAAACTCGGTCTCGTCGCGGCCGGACTCGGTATCACGGTGGTCCCCGGCATCGCCGTCCCCGTGCTGCCGCCGACCGTCGCGCTGCTGCGCATCGACCACCCCGCCGCGGTTCGGCGCACGGTCATCGCGCATCGTGGCGACCGCGGAGCCGCCGATTCGCGCGGTGCGTTCGCCGAAGCGCTGCGCGACCGAGCGGCCGACTTGTCCGCCCAGGTACGCCAGCGCCTTCGCGCCGGCGTCTGATCGCCGCGTTGTTCTCGTGGGCCGGAACCGCCGGCGTCGCGAATGGACACGGCGACAAGCCCGCGCCGCATACGCGTCCGCCTCCCGCCCTCCTGGAGCGTGATCCGCGCCTTACCCAGCTGGGGCCGGGCAAGCGCCCGCGCGCGTGGCATCACTCTGTGGACGAGTGTGGATACCTTCGCGAAGCGCGAGCGCCGGTCAGCGGAAGTGGCGATCCGAAACGGTGGACCGCCGGTAGTGTGGCGGCGGTGGCAGGGCAGTTCGTCGACAGACCGTTGAGCTGGCTGGTCCGGCGGGTGCAGGATCGGGCCGCGCGGGAAAGGTATCTGCTCGGCATCACGGGGCCGCCCGGCGCGGGCAAATCCGCCCTGTCGGTCGCGTTGCGCGACGCGATCAATACCGAGGCGGGCGGAGCGGTCGCCGAAATCGCGCCCATGGACGGATTCCACCTGACCAACGACGTTCTGCGGGCGGCAGGAAGTCTTGCGCGCAAAGGCGAGCCGGACACCTTCGACGTCGACGGTTACGTTTCGGAGCTGCGCCGCCTGCGCACCACTCCGGTAGGCGAGCCGGTGCCGTGGCCTACATTCGACCGGTCCATCGATGCCCCGGTTCCGGGTGGCGTGGTGTTCGACCGGCAGTCCATCGTCCTCACCGAGGGCAACTACCTGCTGCTCGACGACTTCGGGACGCGGCGGTGGTCCGCGGTTCGCCCATTGCTGGACGAGTGCTGGTACCTGGACGCCGCGCGCGACGTGATCGAGAATCGCCTGCTGGACCGGCACATTCGCGGTGGCCGCACCCCCGTGGCGGCACACGGCAAAGTGCACCAGAGCGACTTGCGCAACGCTGACCTGGTCGCGACCACCCGCGAGCGAGCCGACCTCTTGTTGCGCTGGCATGCGGGAGACTACGCGGTGGCCGGTCCGCCCGGGGCATCAGCAGTCGATCCGAGCGTCTCGTAGTCGACGCATCTCCGGGATCGCAACGCGCATCGTCCGGCGCGTGCGGCGTCTCTTGCGCTCCACCTGGGCCGATGATGGAGGAATGACGGAGAATCGCGCAGTCGGCAGGTTGTCGCGTGCCTTGCACAACCTGCTGGCCGTGGTGTGCGCTCTGCTGTTCTACTACTTCCTGCCGCTGAAGGCCCTGCATCTGGGCCGGTTGTCCGGCGTATCGGCGTTGCTCGCGTTCGTCGTCGGCGTCGCGGGCTTGATCTGGCTGGCCCGGTGGCGCATCCGGCGGTACATCATGGATCCGCGCGCGACCGTCGGGCGCATCAACGACGTGCTGCTCGTGGTCTGCGTCGTCGTCACGTTCTTCGCCCTGTACTACTACGTGCTGGAATCGCGCGCACCCGGCCAATTCGAGGGCCTGCACACGCGGACCGACGCGCTCTACTACACGATCGTCACGCTGGGCACGATCGGCTACGGCGACGTGCACGCGGTCGGGACCGCCGCGAAGGTGGCCACCATGGTGCAGGTCGCCTTCGATCTGGGCGTCATCGGCATCCTGATCGCGATATCGACCTCACACATCATCCAGCAGTTGAACGAGACGCAGCGCAACCGCCCGACGGGCGGCGGCGACTAGCGCCGAGCGTCGCAGGCGATCAGCGGTTGGCGCGGTACCAGCGAATGAGCGAATCGGTCGACGAGTCGTCCTGCGGTTCGGGCTCTTCCGCCGACGTGAGCAGCGGCGCCAAGGCGAGCGCCTGCTGTTTGCCGAGTTCGACACCCCACTGGTCGAAACTGTCGATGCCCCAGATCGTGCCCTCCACGAACATCTGATGCTCGTAGAGCGCGATCAGCTGACCGACGACCGACGGGGTGAGTCGCGGCGCGAGGATGGTGGTGGAGGGACGGTTGCCCGGCATCACCTTGTGCGGCACGAGCGCCGGATCGGTGCCCTCGGCGGCGATCTCCTCCGCGGTCTTGCCGAAGGCGAGCACCTTGGTCTGCGCGAATAGATTGCTCATCAGGATGTCGTGCATGCTGCCGGTGCCGTCGCTGGTCGCCAGATCGTCGGTGGGCTGGGCGAATCCGATGAAATCCGCCGGGACGAGGCGGGTGCCCTGGTGCAGCAATTGGTAGAAGGCGTGCTGGCCGTTGGTGCCCGGTTCGCCCCAGAAGATCTCGCCGGTGGAGGTGGTGACCGGGGTGCCGTCGGCGCGGACCGACTTCCCGTTGGACTCCATGGTCAACTGCTGCAGGTAGGCGGGGAAGCGGGCCAGATCGTTCGAGTACGGCAGCACCGCATGCGATTCCGCGCCGAAGAAGTTCGAGTACCAGACACCGAGCAGGCCCAGCAGCACCGGAGCGTTCGCCTCCAGCGGCGCCTCGGCGAAATGCCGATCCACCGCGTGCATACCGGCGAGGAACTCGGCGAAGCGCTCCTTGCCGACAGTCGCCATCACCGACAGGCCGATCGCCGAGCCCACCGAGTAGCGGCCGCCGACCCAGTCCCAGAAACCGAACATGTTCGCGGTGTCGATCCCGAATTCCGCGACCCGCTCGGCATTGGTGGACACCGCGACGAAGTGTTGAGCCACGGCGTCCTCGCCGAGCGCGGCGACCAGCCAGCGCCGGGCCGCGGTCGCGTTGGTGAGCGTCTCCAGGGTGGAGAAGGTCTTGGACGCGACGATGAACAGCGTGGTGGCCGGGTCGAGCCCGTCGAGTTTCGCGACCAGGTCGGCGGGGTCGACGTTGGAGACGAACCTGGCGGCGATGCCCGCGTCCTCGTAGTGCCGCAGCGCCTGGTGCACCATGGCCGGCCCCAGATCCGATCCGCCGATGCCGATGTTGACCACCGTCGTGATGCGCTCGCCGGTCGCCCCGCGCCACGCGCCGGAGCGCAGCGCGTCGGTGAACTCGCCCATCCGCCGCAGCACCTCGTGCACTTCTGCGCCCGCGTCGACGCCGTCGATGACCATGGTCTCGCCTTCGGGCAACCGAAGCGCGACGTGGCCGACCGCGCGGTCCTCGGAGGTGTTGATGTGCTCGCCACGGAACATCGCGTCGCGACGATCGGGCACGCCCGCCTCGCGCGCCAAATCCACCAGAAGGTGCAGGGTTTCGCGGTTCACGCGGTGCTTGCTGTAGTCGATGTGCAGGTCCGCCGCCTGGACGGTCAGCTCGCTGCCCCGGGCCGGGTCGTCGGCGAAGAACTCCCTCAGGTGTCGTCCCGCGACGGTGCCGTGGTGATCGTGCAGTTTCCGCCATGCCGCCGTCGCGGTGATGTCGCTGCTCACGTTCGCCGAGACTACAAGCAGGCACCGCCGCGCGCACGGCTGCGGGCGCGGAGAGTCGGATGTGGTCCCCCCATCAGGCATAGGCTGGCGTCATGGTGTCCGAACGTGAACTTCTCGAATCCGTGCCGACGCAGTTGTGGATCGGAGGGCGTCCGGTCGACGCCACCGGGGCGGGTACCTTCCCTGTGCACAATCCCGCGACCGGCGAAGTGCTGACGCGCGTCGCGGACGCGACGCCGGAAGACGCGCTGCGCGCACTCGACGCGGCCGTCGCGGTGCAGGAGGAGTGGGCGGCCACGCCCGCAAGGGAGCGCGGGGAGATCCTGCGCGCGGTCTTCGAGCAGATCACCGCCCGCGCGGAGGAGTTCGCGCTGCTGATGACCCTGGAAATGGGCAAGGCGCTGCCGGAGAGCCGCAACGAGGTGCGCTACGGCGCCGAATTCTTCCGCTGGTTCAGCGAGGAGGCCGCCCGCGTGCACGGACGCTACCTGCACGCGCCTTCGGGGACCGGCCGGATCATGGTGCACAAGCAGCCGGTCGGCCCCTGTCTGGCGATCACGCCGTGGAATTTCCCGCTCGCGATGGGCACGCGCAAGATCGGCCCCGCGCTGGCGGCGGGCTGCACGATGATCGTCAAGCCCGCCTCGGCGACGCCGCTGACCATGCTGCTGCTCGGCAAGCTGTGCAGCGAGGCGGGACTGCCCGACGGCGTGCTTTCGGTGCTCACCTCCAGCCACTCCGGCGCGGTGATCCAACCGCTGCTCGACGACGCCCGGCTGCGCAAGCTCACCTTCACCGGCTCCACCGAGGTGGGCAAGAAGCTGGTGGAGAAATCCGCGAACCGGCTGCTGCGCACCTCGATGGAACTCGGCGGGAACGCGCCGTTCGTGGTGTTCGCCGACGCCGACGTCGATGCCGCGGTGCAGGGCGCGATGCTGGCGAAACTGCGCAACGGCGGCGAGGCGTGCACCGCCGCCAATCGCTTCCACGTGCACAACAGCGTGCTCGAGGAGTTCACCACCAAGCTGGTCGAGGCCATATCGAGCAGTGTGCGGCTCGGGCCGGGCGCCGACCCGGACACGACGCTGGGCCCGCTGATCAACGAGGAGCAACTGCGCACGGTCGGCGAATTGGTCGACGACGCCGTCGCGAAGGGCGCACAGGTGCTGATCGGCGGCAAGGCGCCCGACGGCCCCGGCTGGTACTACCCGGCCACCGTGCTGCGCGACGTCCCGCCGCAAGCCAGGATCCTGCGCGAGGAGGTCTTCGGCCCGGTCGCGCCGATCGTCGGCTTCGACACCGAGGAAGAGGGGCTCGCCGCCGCCAACAACACCGAATTCGGGCTGGTCAGCTACGTCTACACCCGCGACCTCGATCGCGCGCTGCGGATCGCCGAGGGCTTGGAATCCGGCATGGTGGGCGTCAACCGCGGCGTCATCTCCGATCCCGCCGCCCCCTTCGGCGGCGTCAAGGAGTCCGGCTTCGGCCGGGAGGGCGGCACGGAGGGGATCGAGGAATACCTCTCCACCAAATACATCGCGCTCACGTGAGCGAGTGCCGCGGATTCCGCGCCACTGAAGGCGATCGATCGCGCACCTGAGGGTCGAATCCGGCCTGTCGGCGCCGACCGCCCAGCCGCCCATGCTTTCCGGGGGACGACTTCGGCGATCATCGACACTAGCCTCTACCTGGGGTCCGAGGAGGCGAAGGGGCTGATCGTGAGAAGGTGCGGGTGCCGGTGACGCCTGATTGAGCAACGGCATCGTCAGAGCCTTCTTGCGGGCCGTGGACGATCTGAAACGGCTGACCAAGAGGGAAGCCGAGGGCCTCGCGGACATGAAGACAGGCGCGGCCCGCGCTTCCCGGCAAGTCGTCGATGTGCACACGCACGGTGACGCCGACGGTGCGCTCGCGATCCGGCGTGCGGCAGGTGGCGATGCCGGTCCGGGGCGGGATCTGTGCCCCCCGCCGCCGGACCGAGCGTCGCTGAGCCGGGCCGGACAGAGACTCGAAGCCGAACTGAATCGACGTTTCGGCAAGAAGGGACCGACCGACGAGGACCTGTATGACTTCATAGCCAACCGTCGGCTGTCCCGGCTGGAGCAATACGCCATCATCGACCGGAGAATCGAGGAAACAGCGGCTTCTCTCGGCCGGGACAGCGCCGACCTACGCGAGCAGATGCGGCGTGAACTGAAGGACGCGCTCGACGGGAAACCGCTCGCTATCCGCGTCCGCGACGACAAACTCGTGGCACTCCTCGAGGAAGGGCGAATCAGGGGCACCCGCAACCCCGTGGGCGTTCGCGCTCATGCCGAAGAAGAGTGGTTCGGCCCGCACGTCCACGACAACCCGCCCGTCTACGGCTACGTTGCCGTGGACGGAGTGCGTCCTTCCCAAGACGGCATGATCGATGGGTTGTCGGAGCTGAACTACGGCGACAATCAGATCTACCTGAAGCCGGAGGTCCGGTCACGAACGACCATCACGTTCGGTGACTCGCTGGTGGAAAGGGAACGGGCGATACCCTCCCCCCTGGACAACCCGTCGGAATATTCCTATGGCGTCGGAGTACGCGATCTCGCTCCTATCGGCCGCGACTATCTCGGAGCAGATTTTCGCGCCAACCATTTCATCGAAGCCCAGATGTTCGATCTGACAACCGCGGACATAGATTTCATCGGGTTGCACCAGTCACCCAGTCCGGCGTTGCGACAGGCGCTGGACCAATCCGGAGTGGATTGGCGTGTCCTGACCAATCGCACGATCGCGGCGGAGGGCAGCCCCGCGGAACGAGCGGCCGCGATCGAACGGACGAGCCAAGACCTCGAGCATCTTCGCCATGTGCATCCCGTTATGCGCTCGCATGCCGAACCGATCGAAGCAGAGCTGAGGGCCGACCTGCGGGCACTGAACGATTCCACCGCAGGTGATGGACCGGCCGCGGCCCCCGGATAGCGTCGGTGGGGCACCATCCACCGAGCCGACGGTCTGGAGACCGTCGGCCCCGGGTGGTAGGCGGCCCGGGCGGACATGAAGCGACCGCCCCGGGTGGCATAGCCCGGGGCGGTCTATTCGAAAGCGACGGTCTCGCGAGCGCCGCGTGGGGGTCAGATCAGTGGCCGAGACGACCGCGGCCGAGGCGTAACAGCAACATGGCGAGGGTGTGGCCCTCTTGACCGAGCTCGCTGAAGCGCTCCAGCACCTTCATCTCGCGACTGTGCACGAGGCGCGGCCCGCCTGACGCCATGCGCGTCCGGCCGATGATCCGGGAGATCTCCGTACGGCGCTTGATCGCGGCCAGGATCTCCGCGTCGAGACGGTCGATCTCCTTGCGGAGCTTGTCGATCTCGGCCTCGGTCTGCGGCAGCGCGGATTCGGACCCGGTCGTCGTGGCAGGGGTGCTCATCATTCATCTCCTCGTGTCAGAACATGGATCGGCGGGTGCCGACGGCTCGTTACCGATCAGTTCTTTCACCGTGAAACAGACCTGGTGGGGCCTTGTATTGTCCCCCCAGAAGGCGTGCTCAGGTACAGGCTCCGCGATCCCGGCGTTCGGCTGGCAGCCGAATCGGACGTCTTGCGAAAGCGCTGAGCATGTCGCCAGTGTGCCACGGGCAGGGGGGTATGCAAAACGTATACGTTTGGCAATGTCGCGAGAAACGCAGGTCGTTTCGCCCGCCCTTCCCACCCGGGGGAGTTCACCCGCCGTTCAGTCGACCGGCGCCGAACCGATACCGACATCACCCGGGGCTTCATCTCTGTCGGTGCCCGCCGGTAGCGTGGATGGACGATGGACATCACGGTGGCTCCCAAGACGCAGGGCGGTCGGGTCGTGCACCCGGATCCCACATCGAAATCGCAGCTCGCCGGCGGTAACGCGGGGGAGGGGTGGCAGCCTGCCTCCGTTCCCGAGGCGCCGCCCACGGACGCCGAGCGCGAACGGCAGCGCGTCGAGCGGGAACAGCGGCGCGCCGAGGAGGCCGAGCGCCTGCTCGACAGCCTCAATCCACAGCAGCGCGCGGCGGTGGTGCACACCGGATCCCCGCTGCTCATCGTGGCGGGCGCGGGCTCGGGCAAGACGGCCGTGCTCACCCGCCGCATCGCCTACCTGCTGGCCGCCCGCGGTGTCACGCCGGGCCAGGTGCTGGCCATCACATTCACCAACAAAGCCGCCGCGGAGATGCGGGAGCGGGTGACCGGGCTGGTCGGCCCGCGGGCGAACGCCATGTGGGTGTCGACGTTCCACTCCAGTTGCGTCCGCATCCTGCGCACCCAGGCGGCGCTGCTGCCCGGCCTGAACTCGAACTTCTCGATCTACGACGCGGACGATTCGCGGCGCCTGCTCACCATGATCAGCCGCGACCTGGACATCGACGCCAAGAAGTACTCGGCGCGCCTGCTCGCGACGGCGATCTCGAACCTCAAGAACGAACTCATCGACCCGGCCCGTGCCACCGCCGACGCGGAATCGGACGACACGGAGCTGCCCGGCCTGGTGGCCAAGGTCTACACCGAATATCAGCGCAGGCTGCGCTCGGCGAACGCGCTGGACTTCGACGACCTGATCGGCGAGACCGTGGCGCTGCTTCAGCACCACCCGCAGGTCGCCGAGTACTACCGCCGCCGGTTCCGGCACGTGCTGGTGGACGAGTACCAGGACACCAACCACGCGCAGTACGTCTTGATCCGCGAGCTGGTCGGCCACCACGTGGAAGGCGGCGACGAGGACCGGGTGCCGCCGAGCGAACTGTGTGTGGTGGGTGACGCCGATCAGTCCATCTACGCTTTCCGGGGCGCGACGATCCGCAATATCGAGGAGTTCGAGCGCGACTTCCCCGACGCCGAAACCATTCTGCTGGAGCAGAACTACCGCTCCACCCAGCACATCCTCTCCGCCGCCAACGCGGTGATCTCGCGCAACGAGAACCGGCGCGAGAAGAAGCTGTGGACCGATTCCGGCGAGGGCGACCTGATCACCGGTTACGTCGCCGACAACGAACACGACGAGGCGTCCTTCGTCGCCCGCGAGATCGACCGGCTGGTCGACCAGGGCGAGGCCAACTACGGTGACGTCGCGGTGTTCTACCGCACCAACAACAACTCTCGCGCGCTGGAAGAGATCTTCATCCGGATGGGCCTGCCCTACAAGGTGGTCGGCGGCGTCCGCTTCTACGAGCGCAAAGAGGTGCGCGACGTGGTCGCCTACCTGCGCGTGCTGGAGAACCCGGAGGATGCGGTGAGCATGCGCCGCATCCTCAATACGCCCCGCCGCGGCATCGGTGACCGAGCCGAAGCCTGCGTGGCGGTCCATGCCGAACAGCGCGGGATCGGTTTCGCCGCCGCCCTGCGCGACGCCGCCGAAGGCAAGGTGGCACTGCTGAACACGCGCGCTCAGCGCGCCATCGCCGGCTTCCTGGAGCTGCTCGACGACATCAGGGCCGCGGGCGAACAAGCGGAGTCCGACTTCCCCGACCTGGGCAACGTCGTCGACGCGGTGCTGGAGCGCACCGGTTATCGCGCCGAACTGGAGGCGTCCGACGATCCGCAGGACGGCGCTCGGCTGGACAACCTCAACGAGTTGGTCAGCGTCGCGCGCGAGTTCAGCTCCGAGGCGCACAACAACGCGGAGGCCGCCCGGCAGGAGGGGCTGTTGCCCGAGGTGGGCGAGGGGGAGCCGGATCCCGGTTCGCTCGCCGCGTTCCTCGAGCGGGTCTCGCTGGTGGCCGATACCGACCAGATTCCGGACGAGGGCTCCGGGGTGGTCACGATGATGACGCTGCACACCGCCAAGGGGCTGGAATTCCCGGTGGTGTTCGTGACGGGTTGGGAAGACGGGCAGTTCCCGCACATGCGGGCGCTGGGCGATCCCACCGAGCTGGCCGAGGAACGCCGCCTCGCGTACGTCGGCATCACCAGGGCCCGGCGGCGGCTGTATCTGACGCGGGCGGTGGTGCGTTCCGGCTGGGGCCAGCCGGTGTCGAACCCGGAATCGCGCTTCCTCCAGGAGATTCCGGGCCACCTCATCGACTGGCGTCGGCTCGAGCCCGCCGGTTCACCCGCGACGAGGGGTCTGCGGCGGCGTGGCGGGGACGACGACGGGCTGGAGCGGGACTGGACCCGCGGCGACGGCTGGGCGGAGCCGCGTCCCGGCTTGCGTGATCGCGGTCCGCGCAGGCCCGCTCCCGGCGGCGCGACCCGCAACAACACGAATTTGGTCCTCGCCGTGGGCGATCGGGTCAGCGACGACAAGTACGGTCTCGGCCGCGTGATCGCGGCGGAGGGCTTCGGCCCACTGGCCACGGTGACCATCGACTTCGGCACCGCGGGCAAGATCCGGTTGATCCCGCAGTACAGCCGGACGTTGGTCAAGCTATAGGCCGCGTGGGCCTTTCGACCCTGCTTCTGTCGGCGTCGCGCCGGTAGCGTCCGCGACGTGGATACGGCCGCACAGCATCTCCTATGGTTCCTGCCCATGCTCTGGCTCGGCATGGTGCTGGCCATCTCGTTCCTGGAAGCGCCGCTGAAGTTCCGCGCCCCAGGGGTCACGCTGGCGCTCGGCCTCGGGATCGGCCGCTTGGTGTTCCGTGCGCTGAACACCGTGGAGGCCGTGCTCGCGGTGCTGTTGGTGCTCGCCGCAGTGATCGTCGGCCCCGGCGCGGCGACGTGGGCGTGGCTGTGCGTCGCCGCGGCAGTGCTGGCCGTTCAAATCGTGGTGGTGCGCCCGCCGCTTTCACGCCGCTCCGATCGCGTGCTGGCGGGCGAGAAACTGCCGCGCTCCCACGCCCACTACTGGTACATCGGCCTGGAGGTCGTCAAGGTCGTCACGCTGGTCGGCCTCGCGATCGCAGCGGCGCCGTAGAGCGGCCGCTGTCCTCCGTCCCTTACCACCATGCGCGCGGACCCGGCCCTTCTCGTGCTCTTTCTCGACACTCCGACCTTCTTGCGGTGGTGCGTCATTCTGGACCCATGACGATCTCGCTCGAGCGAGCCGAGTCGGTGGTCGCCGCCGCACGGCGAGCCGCGGCCGACCGCAGGGAAACGGTCACGATCGCAGTGGTCGACGCCGACGGCAATCTGATGGCATTCGCACGCATGCCCGGCGCCTCGCTGCCCACCATCGACTCCGCCCAGCACAAAGCTGCCGCCGCGATCGCACTCGGCTTCGACACCATTCAGATGGCCCCGCTCAACGACCTGGGGCATCTGCTGCGCGGAGCGGTGTCCTCGGGCGAACCGTTCGTGCCGCACGGCGGCGGTGTCCTGATCAGAACGGGCGGCGTCCTGCTCGGTGCGCTCGGAGTGTCCGGCGCGACAACCCCGATCGTCGATCACAAGATTGCGTGGGCGGCCGTTCGGTCGGGGTGAATACCCATACCCGCCGGTGCCCCTCCCGGCCGTTCAGCGCTGTTCACGCGAAGTGTCCGGCTTCATGCGCCCGGCGTCGATGAGCGTCTGCCGGGCCGCTGCCTTACGCGGGCATTGATCGGCTCGGCATGCCCTGTGCCGTTGCATGGTCTGATGCGCTTCCGGAACGCTCAACGGCGTTTCGGGAGCTTCGTGCGGCCAACCGGTAGGCCACAGCCCGGGCTCGGGCCGCTCGGCGCTGATCCGTTCGCGTTCGCGTGCGGCGCGCCACTCGGCGGCTACGCGATCGATGATCGCTTGCGCCGACATGTCGTCCTGCTCGCCGTCTCGCCACCAGTTGAACCCCATCGCGTTTCACCCCTGCTGTTCTCGTTTGTTACTTGGGTGCACGCCACCCGGCGAGGTGGTGGTCACCGCGAGCCGCTCACGGCGGGCGGTGCGTCCGTTCCGGGCGGCGGAACAGACGCGCTCGCCGGGTGGGTGCGGCTGCAAGCGTCGCGCGTAGAACTTCGCTCTGGACTGGGAAAACGGCTACAGCGCGTCTACTGATCCGCCTACGATTCACGCATGGGGACGGACGGGGGGTTTCCTCCTGATATCGGGGAACGTCTGCGAGCCGCCAGGCAGGCGGCGGGCCTTTCGCTGGCCGGACTGGCAGCGCGCATACCGTTTTCACGCAGTTACCTGGGGCATGTCGAGACGGGAACGCGCGCCGCCTCGGCCGACGTGGTTGCTGCGTATACGCGCGCATGCGGCGAAATGACATGCGACCCTGCCACACTGGTCAGTATGTTGGGCCGAGCGGATGTCGACCGGCGGTCGTTCCTCCGCACATCTGTCTACAGCGCCGCACTCTCCGCGACAGCGCTGGTGGCGCAGTCCGATATGGCCCGGTTGGTCCGCGTCGATGAATCGACGCACGCCGGCATGCCGGAAGTTCGTGCCGTCCAGGGAATCACGGATGCCTTCCTGCGCATGGACGAAGTCAAAGGCGGCGGCATCGGCCGAACCGCCGTCGCCGAATTCCTGAGTACCGACGTGGCGTCGCTGCTGCGCTCGCGGTTCGCCGATTCGACGGTCCGTTCCGCCGCCTTCAGCGCCGCCGCCGAATTGGCCTACCTGGCGGGTTTCAAAGCGCACGACGCCGGGGAGGACGGCATCGCGCAGCGGTATTTCCTGTCGGCGTTTCGGCTGGCGGAGGAAAGCCAGATGCCCGGCCAAGACGCATGGGTGCTGCGCATCCTCGCCATGCAAGGAACGGATATCGGCCAGCCGAACTTCAGTCCCGTCCTCGCCGAAGCGGCCGTAACTCGGGACGGCGGCCAACTCGGACCAGATGCGACGGCATTGCTCACAATCGCTGTCGCCCGCTGTCACGCCGAAACCGGCGACCACGGCCGAGCACTGGCTGCTCTGCGGACCGCCGAACCACACATAACTCCTGACCTGACCAGCGAACAACCCCGCTGGGTGTCGATGTGGTGCCCGAACAAGGGCACGGTCGTGGACCAGGCCGCGAAGACGTTCCTTGCTCTGGGCGACCTCGCCAATGCCGAACGTTATTACGAGCTCGCCACCGGCATCTGGGATCGCGAGACTCACGCCCGCGTGTGGGCGCTCAGCGCTGCCGAAACCGGTCTGCTGCACTGGAAACGCGGCAAGCACACCGATGCCGTCGACATGTGGCGCTCCGCTTTAGCCGCGTTGCACGCCGTCAATTCCGTGCGTACCACTACTGCCTTGTGCAAGATTCGCCGCACGGCCCCCGAACTATTCGAGGACGCAGCCCCCACCGGCACCCCCGCCCCGTGAGTCCGGCGCCGCCGCGCCGACATCGCAAAGGGTATATGAAAGGTCGCCCGGGAGTTGTTCGCCAGCAACGGTAGCGCGGCAGCGCACAGTACCCGTGACGCATCGTAGGCGAGCAGTACCGGGGGCTCCAACGCTGCGTAGACGTGAGCGATACGGTCCGAACTTCCTTGGCGTGGACCATCCTGTCGGAGAGGGCGGCATGACGGGTCTGTTTCGCCGTGTCAATGCGGCAGCAGGTCAGCCAACGCCTTGTCGAGGGCGGGGTAGCGGAAGGTGAAACCTGCCTTCTTCAGTAGCTCCGACGTGGCGTGACGGCCGGTAAGACCGAGCGCGGGATCGGAGCGCCGACCAAGCTGCGGGGCGCGCCACCCCCTCTAGCGCGACATGCCATTACCGAGCGGGTGAGCCGACCGCGCACAGGACGAAGTTTCGCACCCGAAGCCGGGTCGCACGCCCGCGTTCATGGTGAGCAACCCGCTGCGATGGGGCGAGCAGGGGCTGACCGTACTGCTGCGAGCAGCTATGTGCTGCAACCGGTTTCGCGCCCGCATTCATCGGGCGCGAACACAGCGGAGGAGCGTACATCCACCTCCGGCTAGTGCGATCCATGGTCCGCCGGGTTGCGGCCCACCGACTGGGAAGGCGCGTCAGGCAAGCGTCGACGCGTCGCTCAGTCGCGCTGCGGGCCGAGGCTGATGCCACGGGTGGCCAGCCAGGGCAGCGGGTCGACCTTGTCGGTGCCGTTCAACCAAACCTCGAAGTGGCAGTGCGGGCCGGTGGAGAACCCGCGGTTGCCGATCGTGGCGATCTGATCACCGGCGAGCACACGCTGGCCCGCTGACACCGTGGCGGTGTCGATGTGGCCGTAGATGGTGATGGTGCCGTCGTCGTGCAGCAGGCGGACCCACATGCCGAAGCCCGACGCGGGACCGGCCTCGATCACGGTGGCGTCGGCCACGGCGTAGATCGGGGTGCCGATCGGGCCCGCGATGTCGATGCCCAGGTGCTGCACGCCCCAGCGGGCGCCGAAGCCGGAGGTGAACGTGCCCGCGGCGAACTTGGTGAACAGCGGGCGAAGCTTCGAGGACTCCTGTGCGGCGAGATCCTCGGCGTACTTCTGGCCCTTTTGCAGAATGTCGTTGAACTGATCGAGGTTGGCCGGCGCGGAAACGCTCAGCACCTGCGGTGAGTCCAGCGCCGCCGTGGGGTCGGCCACGTTCATCGACTGCGCGGCGATCTCGTGGATCTGCCCCGCGGCTTCGTAGTCGACCGCCTGCGAGGGCTGGTCGGGCGAAGCGAAGGCGGCCTGCCCGGCCGCTACGACAGCGCCCGCGGCGACGGCCGCCACCGCGGCGCGTCCCTTGAGCGCGGCGGGCGGCGCGGCCACCCGGTGCGCGCCACCGCGCCTGTTCGTGGCGCGGCGCCCGGGGATGACGGTCGGAAGAGCGCGTGCGCCCGGCTCCTCGTCGGACTCGGACTCGGGCTCGGCGGTCTCGGTCGCCCAGGACTCCTCGGGAGCCCAGCAGCCGGTGTCGGACACCCAGGCCTGCTCGTCGGGCGCCCAGGTCTCCTCTTCGGCCCACGCCTCGCCGGAGTTCCATGCCGAGCCGGAGTTCCACGCCTCGCCGGAGTTCCATGCCGCGCCATCGGACCAGGCCTCCTGCTGAGCCCACTCCTGTTGCGACCAAGCGTTGTTCGTGGCCCAGGAGTTGTCGGAGGCCGCGTTCGCGTGGACCGACTGGTCGTAGCCGCCGTCGTGGACGGGCGACTCGGTCTCGAAGCCGTATCCGGCGGCCTGCAAGTCGTACTCGCCCTGCGGAGCCTCGTACCCGGCGTAGTGCGGGTCGAACGATGGCTCGGCGTAGCTCGCCGGGGCGAAGGACTCGTCGTCGGGGCGGTAACGATGTCCCGTCCGCGAGCGATCAGTGGGAGCGAAGGTGGAGCTGTGGTTCATCGGCGGTGCCACATCGTGAAGCTGATGGAACTTGGAAGCCGCCTGACCAGCGGCGTCGATCGGTCGAATGCGGAGCGGCTCTCCGTCTGCGGAGCGCTGTGCTGCGTCAAAGCTTGCCGTCCTCCTAGTCGTGACCGTGTTGTGACATCGACCGCATTGACGGTAACGAAACGATTGAGCCGCGACAAGCGGTGCGCAGCTTCCGTAACAAACATGTGAGATTGATCACGCTTTGCCCATGGAATATCTCACTGCGGTATGGGCACTCCGGAGAGGTCGCTCAACGACAAGTTGTAGTAGATTCCGGCGCGCTCCCGGGTTCGGTCCTCTACCTGGCGCGGCGTCGGCAACCTACTCGCCAGTAGCGTTGGCCAGCGGTTTTGCCGCTCCGGACGACGCCGGGTGACCTGTGCCACTTAGGATGAACGTGGCCGATTGGCCCTCCATGTGACTGGTTAGAGTCCGACCCGACCCGCTTCCGACGTCGGGCCGCCAACAAAGACGTTGTCATCACAACGCAGACGAGACGGTGAGTACATGGATCTCTTCGAATATCAGGCGAAGGAGCTCTTCGTTAAGCACGGAGTGCCTTCGTCCGAGGGCCGCGTCACGGACACGGCCGAGGACGCCCGCGCCATCGCGGAGGAAATCGGCAAGCCGGTGATGATCAAGGCCCAGGTGAAGGCCGGTGGCCGTGGCAAGGCCGGTGGCGTCAAGTACGCCGCGACCCCGGACGACGCGCTCACGCACGCGCAGAACATCATCGGCCTGGACATCAAGGGCCACATCACCAAGAAGATCCTGGTGGCCGAGGCCAAGGACATCGCGGAGGAGTACTACATCTCCTTCCTGCTGGACCGGGCCAACCGGACCTACCTGGCCATGTGCTCGGTCGAGGGCGGCATGGAGATCGAAGAGGTCGCCGCGACCAAGCCGGAGCGGCTGGCGAAGGTACCGGTCGACGCGGTCAAGGGCGTCGACCTGGCGTTCGCGCGCTCGATCGCCGAGCAGGGCCACCTGCCCGCCGACGTGCTGGACGCCGCGGCCGTGACCATCCAGAAGCTGTGGGAGGTCTTCGTCGCGGAGGACGCCACCCTGGTCGAGGTCAACCCGCTGGTGCGCACCCCGCAGGACGAGATCCTCGCGCTGGACGGCAAGGTCACCCTCGACGAGAACGCCGGATTCCGGCACCCGGAGCACGAGGCGTTCGCGGACAAGGACGCGACCGATCCGCTCGAGCTCAAGGCCAAGGAGAACGACCTCAACTACGTCAAGCTCGACGGTGAGGTCGGCATCATCGGCAACGGCGCGGGTCTGGTCATGTCCACCCTGGACGTCGTCGCCTACGCGGGCGAGGGCCACGGCGGCGTGAAGCCGGCCAACTTCCTGGACATCGGCGGCGGCGCCTCGGCCGAGGTGATGGCAGCGGGTCTGGACGTCATCCTGAACGACAGCCAGGTCAAGAGCGTGTTCGTCAACGTGTTCGGCGGCATCACCGCGTGCGACGCGGTCGCCAACGGCATCGTGAAGGCGCTGGAGATCCTGGGCGACGAGGCCAACAAGCCGCTGGTCGTCCGCCTGGACGGCAACCGCGTCGATGAGGGCCGCAAGATCCTGGCCGACGCAAACCACCCGCTGGTGACGCTGGCGCAGACAATGGACGAAGGCGCCGACAAGGCCGCCGAACTGGCAGCCGCCCGATAACGACGGCCGAGTAAGGACGAAAAGAAATGTCTATCTTCCTGAACAAGGACTCCAAGGTCATCGTCCAGGGCATCACCGGCGGCGAGGGCACCAAGCACACCGCGCTGATGCTGAAGGCGGGCACCCAGATCGTCGGCGGTGTGAACGCGCGCAAGGCGGGCACCACCGTCGCGCACACCGACAAGGACGGCAACGCGGTCGAGCTGCCGGTGTTCGGCACCGTCGCCGAGGCCATCAAGGAGACCGGCGCCGACGTGTCCATCGCGTTCGTGCCGCCGAAGTTCGCCAAGGACGCCATCATCGAGGCCATCGACGCGGAGATCCCGCTGCTGGTGGTCATCACCGAGGGCATCCCGGTGCAGGACACCGCCTACGCGTGGGCCTACAACGTGGAGAAGGGCGGCAAGACCCGGATCATCGGCCCGAACTGCCCCGGCATCATCACCCCCGGCGAGTCGCTGGTCGGCATCACCCCGGCCAACATCACCGGCAAGGGCCCGATCGGCCTGGTGTCCAAGTCGGGCACGCTGACCTACCAGATGATGTACGAGCTGCGCGACTTCGGCTTCTCGACCTCCATCGGCATCGGCGGCGACCCGGTCATCGGCACCACCCACATCGACGCCATCGAGGCGTTCGAGAAGGACCCGGAGACCAAGCTGATCGTGATGATCGGCGAGATCGGCGGCGACGCCGAGGAGCGGGCCGCGGCCTACATCAAGGCCAACGTCACCAAGCCGGTCGTCGGCTATGTGGCAGGCTTCACCGCCCCCGAGGGCAAGACGATGGGCCACGCGGGCGCCATCGTGTCCGGCTCGTCGGGCACCGCCCAGGCGAAGAAGGACGCGCTGGAGGCCGCGGGCGTGAAGGTCGGCAAGACGCCGTCCGAGACCGCCGCGCTGGCTCGCGAGATCCTGGAGAAGGCCAGCATCAGCGCCTGATCTCCGCACCGTGCACGAAGGCCGCCTCCGAATTCGGGGGGCGGCCTTCGTCATGTGTGGCGGGGGCTCAGGCTTGGGCAGAAGCCGAGCGTCCGGTCCAGCCACTCGCGGTTCTCCTCGCAATCCATCACGAGGCAGCAGGGCGGATGGTTCATCGAGTTGGCACCGGGAATTCCCCGCTATTGAGAATCCGGGTGGTGTGAAAAGCGCCATCGCGGGCAACAGTTTCAATGAGCGGTAGGTGGTCTCGCTAGGAGCTTCGCGCCGGACACCGCCGCGACCTGCCGTGACGCGGGCGAATCCGCTCGCCTCGGCCGTCGCGGCGGGATGACCTCGGCGAGGGAGTGCAGTAGCGTCAGAAGTAATCCAGCCGTGAAGACCATGTACGACTCGATTTAGGAGACGACGACATGTCCTACCCGACCGGGGGCTCTGGGTACAACACACCCTCGCCCTCAGCGCCATCCAGCCAGAGTCCGGCCGCGGGTGGTGCCACTTCAGGTTCGAGCGCTACCGGTTCCGATGCCAAAGGTCTGCCGTTCTTCCTGGTGGTCGGCGTAGCGGCGCTCGGCGTGATCAACTTCCTGCTCGGCTTCCTGCCGTTCCTCGGCAGGAAGCCGATCGATATCGGCGGCCGCACGGTCAGCACGACGGAGACGGCCAACCTCTTCGAGGTCGCGTCCGGCTCACCGCTGCTCGGCCTGCTGCTGCTCGGCGGCCTGCTCGCCGGACTGTCGCTGCTGCCCAGGCAGAACTGGACCGGCGCGGCCGCGGCGGCTTCGACCGCCGGCTTCGTCGCGTTGCTGTTCCAGTCGTTCAACTTCGGTTCGGGCAGCGAGCTGAAGGTCGGTGCGTTCGTCCTGCTCGTGCTGTCCTTCGTGCAGGCCGCGCTGGCGATCGCCGCGACGCTGTTCGAGGTGGGCATCCTCAAGGCGCCCGCCCCGCGCCCCGCCGCCGCGCCGAGCGGGTTCGGTCAGGGCGGCTACGGCCAGCAGCAGCCGTCGTACGGACCGGGGCAGCAGTCCTACGGGCAGCCGGGTCAGCAGCCCGGCTACGGCGCGAGCCCTTATGGGCAGGCCGGGTACGGCGCCCAGTCCGCGCCGCCGCAGTTCCCGTCCCAGCAGGGGCAGCCGTCGCCTTACGGGCAGAGCCAGCCGAGCTACGGACAGAGCCAGCAGGGCCAGGCGTACGGACAGCCGCAGTCGCCTTACGGGCAGAGCCAGCCGACCACGGCCTACGGCGCGCCCCAGCAGCCGGGTTCGCCGTACGGCGCGCAGCCGCGCCCCGACGAGAGCGTGACCCAGCACTTCGGCGGCCAGCAGCAGTCCGGTCAGCAGTCGCCCTACGGTTCCCCGGGCTACGGCCAGCAGCAGGCGCAGACCAGCCAGCCGAGCCAGCCGAGCGGTCCGTTCGGCGGCGAGCAGAGCGGTGACCCTTCCTCGGATGCCACCCAGGCATTCCGTCCTTCGGACGACAAGAACAAGTAGAGAGCTCAGCGGCGTCCTCCCCGGTGCGGCGATCGCGTGCCTGCGGCGCGCCTGACCCGTTCGCGCCGGGGAGGATGCCACGCTGAAATGCCATGAGCTCCTCCAGAAACTCCTCGGCCCGCCGGATCGGCGGGCCGCGCTCGTCGCAGCCGCACCCCGACGCGGACGAAGCCGGGTTTCTGTCCCTCACCCCGGAGCGGTCCAGGGTGCTCATCGCCGTAGCGGGCCGCCCGTCCGCCTTCGGGCTGACCACCCTCGTCGTCCTCGTGCTCGCCACGCTCCTGGCGGCGGGCAGCGATCTGGACGGCGCCTCCGGCGCGATCGCCGCCTCCTGGTTGGGCGTGCACCAGGTTCCGCTGGTGATCGGCAAGACCTCGCTCGGCTTGCTTCCGCTGTTGCCGACCGCCCTGCTGGTCTGGCTGGCCGCGCGGGAATGCGCGCGCGCCGTGGAACCGCAATGCACCCGAGCGGATCTCGGGTGGATCGTCGGCGCCGCGGTGGGCGGTCCGCTGCTGGTCACCATCGTCTGCCTCGCGGTCACCGAAGACGCTTCCGGTGTCATCGCGCTGCAACCGCCGAACACCCTCGCCGCGTTCGTGTGGGTCGCCGCGTTGTATCTGCTCGCCGCCGCCATCGGCATCGCCGTCCGTCTCCGGCGCGAGTTGTTCGTGCTGCTGCGGCTGCCCGATTGGGCGGTTTCCGGCCTGTACGGCGCGGGTCGGTCGGTCCTGCGCCTGCTGGGTTGCGCGAGCGCCGTGGTGGTGGTCTCGTTCCTCGTCCACGTTTCGCGGCTCGGTGACATGTATCAGTCGGCGGACAATGCCGGTGGCGTCCTCGGCCTGACGCTGCTCTCGCTGGCGTATCTGCCGAACCTGGTGATCCACACCGTCGGTGTGCTGGTCGGTTCCAGCGCGCAGATCGGCGTCGCCTCGTTCGGACTGTTCTCCGTCGTCGGCGGCCCGATCCCGGCGTTTCCGTTGCTCGCGGCGGTGCCGACCGGTCCGGCGGCGGGATGGTGGCCGGTGGTGCTGCTGATCCCCGCGGCGGTCGGCGTGCTCGGCGGGCTGGACATCGCGCGCACTTCCACCGACCGGATCGGCGCGCCGTGGGCCACGCTCGTCTCCGCCGCGCTCGCCGCGCTCGCGCTGACCGTGGCGGGCGCGGTCGCGGGCGGCGAACTCGGCGAGGTGGGCCGGGTCGGCCTGCAACTGCCGATCTTCGCCTCGGTCACGTTCGCCTGGCTGGCGATCCCCGGCTACGCGGGCCTGGTGTTCGCTCGCTGGTTCCTCGTGCCGGTCGGCGTCCCACCGGCGGACTACACCGATCCGTACGACGATTACCCCGACGACGACGACGCCGACTACGACGACTACTACGAGACCGACGACGGCGACTACTACGAGGACGACGACTACTACGACGACTACGACCGGCCCGAGCTGGAGGCCCCGCTGGACGCCGAACTCGTCGACGAGCCGCCCGCGATCGAGACCGTCGGTCGGCATCACGACCACGCCGCGGGCGACATCGTCGACGCCGAAGTGGTCGAGGCGGACCTGCCGGACAGTGACCGGGTGGACGGTCGTTAGGCTTTAACCCGGCGGTGCCGCATCCGTCCGCTATCCGATCGATCAGGGAGTAGAGCGCTGACGTCCCCGTATGCCTCGTGGAAGCCCGTGACGACGCCGGCCACCGTCGTCGTCCTGGCGTCGGGCACCGGTTCGCTGCTGCACGCCCTGCTGGACGCCGCGGCCGCGCCCGGCTATCCGGCGAAGATCGTCGCGGTCGGCGTCGACCGGCTGTGCGCGGCCACCACCCATGCCGACGCCGCGGGCGTACCGCATTTTCGGGTGGCGCTGAAGGACTTTCCGGACCGCGCCGCGTGGGATGCCGAGCTCACCGAGGCGGTCGCCGAGCACCAGCCGGATCTGGTGGTGTCGGCGGGCTTCATGAAGTTGCTCGGTCCCGCTTTCCTGGACCGGTTCGGCGGACGGATCATCAACACCCACCCCGCCCTGCTGCCCGCGTTTCCCGGCGCGCACGGCGTGCGGGACGCGCTCGCCTACGGCGCGCGGGTCACCGGCTGCACCGTGCACCTGGTCGACGAGGGCGTGGACACCGGGCCGATCCTGGCGCAGGAGGCGGTGCCGGTGCTGCCGGGTGACGACGAGGCCACCCTGCACGAGCGCATCAAGATCGTCGAGCGACGGTTGCTGGCGGAGGTCGTCGCCGCCGTCGCGACGCGAGGCATTGTCTCCGATGGACGAAAGGCAGTTATCCCAGATGAGCGAGTTCTCCGGTGAGTGAACGCAAGCCGATCAGCAGGGCGCTGGTGAGCGTCTACGACAAGACGGGTCTCGTGGAGCTCGCTACCGGTCTGCACGCGGCGGGCATCGAGCTGGTCTCGACCGGGTCCACCGCGGGCAGGATCGCGGACGCGGGCATCCCGGTGACCAAGGTCGAGGACCTGACCGGGTTCCCGGAGACCCTCGACGGCCGGGTCAAGACCCTGCACCCGCGGGTGCACGCGGGCATCCTGGCGGACTCGCGCAAGCAGGAGCACGTCGATCAGCTGGTCGAACTCGGCGTCGAGGCGTTCCAGCTGGTGGTGGTGAACCTTTACCCGTTCACGCAGACCGTGGCCAGTGGTGCGACCCCGGACGAGTGCGTGGAGCAGATCGATATCGGTGGCCCGTCCATGGTGCGCGCCGCGGCGAAGAACCACCCGTCGGTGGCGGTGGTCGTGGACAGCGGCGACTATGACGACGTGCTCGCCGCGGTGAAGTCCGGCGGCTTCACCTTGGCCGAGCGCACAGCTTTGGCGGCCAAGGCTTTCCAGCACACCGCGAGTTATGACGTGGCGGTCGCGAGCTGGATGACCAACGTGCTGAGCGCGGGCGGCACGGCCGAGGACACCGCTGTCCGGTTCCCCGAGTGGCTCGGCGGCACCTGGGAGCGGTCGGCGGTGCTGCGTTACGGCGAGAACCCGCATCAGTCCGCGGCCCTGTACACCAACGGCGACGGCGGCCCCGGGCTGGCGCAGGCGCGGCAGTTGCACGGCAAGGAGATGTCGTACAACAACTACGTCGACGCCGACGCGGCCTGGCGCGCCGCCTACGACCACGAGGCTCCGGCCGTGGCGATCATCAAGCACGCCAACCCGTGCGGCATCGCGCTCGGCGCCGACATCGCGGAGGCGCACCGCAAGGCGCACGCCTGCGATCCGGTGAGCGCGTACGGCGGGGTGATCGCGGCGAACCGCGAGGTCACCGTGGAACTGGCCGAGCAGGTCGCCGAGATCTTCACCGAGGTGATCGTCGCGCCGTCCTACGCCGACGGCGCGGTGGAGGTGTTGCAGCGCAAGAAGAACGTGCGCATCCTCGTGGCCGAGCCGCCGACGCGCGCGGGCGCCGAACTGCGTCCGATCAGCGGCGGCGCCCTGCTGCAGCAGCGTGACGTGCTGGACGCGCCGGGCGACGACCCGGCTCATTGGACCTTGGCCGCCGGCGAGGCCGCCGACGCGGAAACGCTCGCCGATCTGGCGTTCGCCTGGCGCGCTTGCCGGGCCGTGAAGTCCAACGCGATTCTGCTCGCGCACGACGGCGCTTCGGTCGGTGTCGGCATGGGCCAGGTCAACCGCGTGGACGCGGTGGGCCTCGCGGTCCAGCGGGCCGGGGACCGGGCCAAGGGGTCGGTGGCGGCCTCCGACGCCTACTTCCCGTTCCCGGACGGTCCGCAGACCTTGATCGCGGCCGGTGTCCGCGCCATCGTGCAGCCCGGCGGTTCGGTGCGCGACCGGGAGACCATCGACGTCGCCCGCGAGGCGGGCGTCACCCTCTATCTCACCGGGGCCCGCCACTTCGCCCACTGAGCTCGATGGTTCCGCGACGCCGCGTCGGATCGAGGATCCGGCGCGGCGTTCTTCGTTCGATTCCCGCCCGTATCGCGTGGTCGGGCAAGGGTTTCGGTGGTCCCCTCCGAGAATTGTGCTGGGGCGCATGAGGAGCCGTGCGAGGCGGCCCGTCGCAAGCCGGCAGCTATTCGGTTACGAGGGAACAGTGCGGGACCAGCCTGTCGTGCGCACCGAGCGCTAGACCGCGCTGAGCACCGTACGGTTTCCGAGTGGCTCTTTCAGCGGTACCTCCAGTGTGCCGAAGACCGCGATCATCGTGCACATGCGGCCCACCGCCTCGGCGCGGCTGCCGGAGCGCAGTTCGACCGTGACCGTCGACGCGGTCTCGGTGACCGTGGCGTCCACGCCGTAGCACTCCGGCGAACCGGTTTCGAAGTTCACGGCTATCTTGTTGTCTCCCAATCGAGTCCACGATTGGAATGGGATCGGATGCGCGCCGACGATGGACGGGTCGGCGGTGAATTCGTTGCCCTGGTTCCCGCGCGGGTCCTCGGTGGGCGTGCGCGCCGCCGCGCTCGGAGAGGCGCTCGTGCTCGGCGTTCTCCCTTCGTCGTCCGAGCCGCCGCAGCCCGCGGCGGCAAGACAGGCGAGCACTACGGCGACAACTGTGGCGGCGCGTCCGGCCTGGATCCGATCCATACCGACACCCTAGTCCCGGCGTCGGTTCACATACCGCACAGCGGGTGCGTCGTGCACTGGGACGAACCCCACAGTGAACGTTCCGCGAACCCTGCGCTTAATAGCTCCCAAAGTCGTTCGGGGGCAGTAAGTTCTGCGGGGATGCGCGCTGGAGTCGTTGCGGCGCTCATCATGTCGGATGCTCTACCAGCTTTTTCCGGAAAGGAAGTATCGTGGTCGACACGCTGCGCGTAGGCGAAGAACTCGGGCGAGGGCAGTCCCTCCAGGGCGGGGCTTACACTCTCACCCTGCAGGACGACGGCAATCTAGTGCTGTCCGAGCCGGGCGGGAATGTCGTGTGGGCCACCCAGACGCACGACCAAGGCGTGGAGCGGGCCGTACTGCAGCACGACGGCAACTTCGTCCTCTACAAGAGCGACGGCGCGGTCTGGGCGACGGAGACCAACGACCGGGCCGCCGATCGGCTGGTCGTGCAAGCGGATCGCAACGTCGTGCTGTACGGCACCGACGGCAGCGCGCTGTGGGCCTCCGGCACCGACACCGACACTCCGCTGCCAGCCCCGGAGCCGGAAGCGGAACCGGTGCAAGAGCAAGTCGCGGCTCCCGCCGCCGAGGAGGTGCCGCCTCCGCCGCCCGCGCCGGAGCCGCGCACCTACACCGTCGAGCCGGGCGACACCCTGTGGGCGATCGCCGAGCGTTTCTACGGCGACGGCAACCGCTACCGGGAGATCGCGGACGCCAGTGGCATCCCGAACCCGGACGCGATCAACCCCGGCCAGGTCCTGACCATCCCGTGACCCGGCCGGTTCGGTAGCGACGACGACAAAGACCCCCGGTGCTCGCGCATCGGGGGTCTTTCCGGTTCGCTCGTGTCGCGGAGTGCGCCTAGCGGCTGGTGAACGGCAGCAGCGCCATCTCACGGGCGTTCTTCACCGCGACGGCGACCTGGCGCTGCTGCTGCGGGGTGAGCCCGGTGACCCGGCGGCTGCGGATCTTGCCGCGATCGGAGATGAACGTACGCAGCAGGTTCACGTCTTTGTAGTCGACCGTCTCGATGCCGGCGGCGATGAGCGGGTTCTTCTTCGGACGGCGGGCCTGCTCTGCGCGAACCTTCTTCGACGGTGCTCGCTTGACTGCCATATGACGAGTTCCTTCTCACGAGATCAGTGGTTGTCTACCAGCTCGATTTGTGCACACCGGGCAACTCGCCCCGGTGGGCCATCTCGCGCACACGCACACGGGAAAGTCCGAACTTCCGGAGGTGACCGCGCGGTCGTCCGTCGGCGGCGTCCCGATTGCGCAATCGTACCGGACTGGCGTCGCGCGGCTGCCGCCGCAGTTCGGCCTGGGCGGCCGTGCGTTCGGCCTCCGGTGTGCCCGGCTTCCGGATGAGCTCCTTCAGTTCGGCGCGGCGCCCCGCGTAGCGCGCCACGATCGTCCTGCGCTGCTGATCGCGCGCGATCTTCGACTTCTTGGCCATCTCAGCGCTCCTCACGGAAGTCGACGTGCCCGCGCACCACCGGATCGTATTTGCGCAGCACGAGGCGGTCCGGGTCGTTGCGGCGATTCTTGCGGGTCACGTAGGTGTACCCGGTGCCCGCCGTGGACTTCAGCTTGACGATCGGGCGGATGTCGGTCGATTTCGACGCCATGGGTCGCTCCTCAGATCCTGTCGCCACGGGCACGGAGCCGCGCCACCACGGCCTCGATCCCGTCCCGATCGATGGTCTTGATGCCCTTTGCGGAGACGGTCAGCGTGATGCGCCGGTCTTCGCTGGGCAGGTAGTAGGTCTTGCGCTGGACGTTCGGGTTCCAGCGGCGGCTGGTCCGCTTGTGCGAGTGCGACACGGACTTGCCGAATCCGGGCTTGCGCCCGGTGACCTGGCAGTGGGCCGACATCCGGACTCCCTCCAGTAGATGACAATCATTTTCGACAACGGCTACTCGACAATGTACCGTTGCCGTACGGCAAATGAAAATCGTTACTGAAAGGGGTTCCCGGTGGCTGCGGATTCCACCCTGGTCCCACCCGGCACCGACCGCAGAACGTCCGTGCTGGTGCTCGCCGGTTTCGCCGGACTCGCCGCGGCGGGCGTGGATCGCGCGGCCGCGGTGCTGGGCGCGGCCGCGGGCACCGTCGTGGTCCGCCACGATCTGACCCAGCTGCGGGAGGGCGTCGTGCGTCGCACGGTGCGCACCGCGACGCAGGAGACTTCGACCGTGCTCGAGATCGCGCACGGCTGTGTCTCCTGCACGCTGCGGATGGATCTGCTTCCGCTGCTGTGCACCCTCTCCCGCCGGCAGTCGGTGGATCGCATCGTGCTCGCGCTCGACCCCGCGTTCGAGGCCGAGGCGGTGTGCCGAGCCATCGAGCACGTCGTGGTCACCGGCGTGCACGGTCGCATCGACGGCCCGGCCGTGCGCGACGTCCGGGTGGACGCGGTCCTGACCTGCCTGGACGCCGGCGTCTGGCTCGCCGACGCGACCAGCGACGAGACGCTCGCCGAACGCGGTCTCGCCGCCGCCGAGGACGACCGGACGGTGGCGCAGGTCGCGGTCGGGCAGGTGGATTTCGCCGATGCCGTCCTCGTCCTCGGCGCCGCCGCGGACGGAGCGCTGCTCGTCGACGCGGCGGTCGAGCGAGGCAAGCTCGCCGCGGTCCTGGCCAGGCTGGTTCCCGGCGCGCCGATCGCCTGGGCGGACGAGCCGGCTTCCGTCACGTCCGCGCTGGTCGAAACGCTGCTCGCGCGCGTCCCCGCCGATTCGCGCCGGGGGCGGGTCTTCGACGCGCACGCACCGCTTCTGCGTGGCCGACCGCCCTTGACCAGTGACTACGGCGTCGAACTCGTGGAGTTCGCCGCGGCGCGGCCGTTCCATCCCGCCCGCCTGCACAAGGCGCTCGACGTATTGTTCGACGGCGTCGTGACCGCGCGCGGCCGCCTGTGGCTGGCCACCCAGCCCGACGAGGTCGTGTGGCTCGAATCCGCCGGCGGTGGCCTGCGGGTGGGCGGTGCGGGGCGCTGGCTGGCCGCGATGCCGGAAGCGGAACGGGCCGAGGCGGACCCGGAGCGTCTCGCCATGGCCGCCTTGCGCTGGGACGAGCGATTCGGCGACCGGGACGTCTCGCTGTCCATCCTGGTACACGACGCCGATCCGGCGCGGATCCGGGAGGCGCTGCACTGGGCGCTGGTGGAGGACGACGAACTGCGCTTGGTCGAGCGCGCGCCGGAGCGGGTCGCCCGATGGGAGGACCCGTTCGGCGAGTGGCACGCCGATCCATGCGCGAGTGACGGGGAGGCAGTGCAGCCCGTGCAGGACCTGAAAACCCCGAAAGGAGAGTCGAAATGAAGAAAGGTATCCATCCGGACTACCACCCGGTGGTCTTCGAGGACGTGAGCACTGGCAAGCGGTTTCTCACCCGGTCCACGGCAACCGGTACCCGCACCGTGGAGTGGGCCGACGGCAACACCTATCCGCTTCTGACGGTGGACGTCACCGCCGATTCGCACCCGTTCTGGACCGGTGCGCACCGCGTGCTGGACGCCCAGGGGCGGGTGGAGAAGTTCGAACGCAAATACGGCAAGCGCGTGCGGAAGGAGGCCTGAGATGGCGGTGCCGAAGCGGAAGATGTCGCGGTCGAACACCCGCAGCCGCCGGTCGAACTGGAAGGCCGCACCGGTGGATCTGGTGGCGGTGACCGTGGGAGGCGTCGTGCGTCGGGTGCCGCGCAGGTTGGTCGCGGCCGTGCGGCGCGGCTTGATCGACGTCGAGAAACTCTGAGCGGTACGCCCGCACGGAGATCGTAGGAGCTGCCGTGCCCGAGGCCGCCAGCGACGGCCGGTTGCTCGACCGATGCCGACCTCGCCTGGAACGGGCCGGATACTGGTCTACTGTCCGGAAACGGGCACTTCGGCGCCCTTCGGAAAAAAATTTCCGGTCGGTTATCGACAGTGTAGCTATTTTCTAGCTACCAATGTGTCCTGCATCACGTCGCACTATTGCGCCGGAAGTGATTGCGACTGGATAGCCACACGCGGAATCCCGGACTGTCGGTCGGTTTTGGGCCGAGGAAAAGTTCGCCGAAAATGATGCGCGCGCAGCCCGATACCGGTACCCTCGTCGTCGAGGGCGGGTTCTCTTGGTTCCCAAGAGAACCCGTCCATCGCCAATTTTGGGGCCGTTCAGCCGGTTTCGCTCGCCCCGTCACTCCCGCTCACCGAGCCGCGCGCGTTCGTCGATCGCGCCGGTGTGGGTTCGGTCTTTCGAGGTCAACGCCGTAAGCCCGGCGTCGCCGCCCGGTGCGCGCCGCTCGCCGTCGTGTCCGGGCAGGCCGGGAAAGTCCGGCAGCAGCGCCTCGAGGCGGGCCAGCTGTTCACCGACAAGCGCCGCGGGACCCTCGATCAGCGACAGCGGCCACGGCCAGTGTCGTCCGTTCCAGCGCTCCACCTGCTCGGTCAGCTCGGCCGTCGTCGCCTCCAGTTCGCTGATCTCGGTACGCAATTCGCCTACTTGCGTTCGCAACTCGGCTGATTCGCGCTCCAGCGCGGCTATTCTGGTCAGCGCCGCGGCCAATCCGTCCACCAGCGTCCGATTCCGGCCGTCCGCGTCGGCGCCCAGCTGTGGCCAGCCGGACAAGTCGGGTCCGCGCAGCTGAATCTGGATGTCGCGCAGCACTGCCTCTTGTTCCGGCGTCACGTCCGGCTCCTCCCGTTCCACGAAATCCCACTGGCCGAAATCGATCGTCTCGGCCTCGTTCACGTCACAGCGCACGCCGCCGACCGTCACCTGGCGGCGCGTCTGATGAATGGCACGCCTGGTCTCCACGTTCGTGCCGGACCAGGCGTCGGTCTGCCACGCCCAGGTCGCGTACCCGGCATCCAGTGTGCGGCTGACCGTCCAATACCCGCCGTAGATACCGACGTTCGCGCGGCCGAGCACGGTCGCGGCACCGTCCAGATAGGCGTTGACGCGCAACTGGTCCTGTTGCGTCGCGTCGAAATCCGCGGAGAAATAGATCGGCCGGTCCACCCGGCCGCCGCAGCGCAGCACCTGCGCGAGGGCCGCACGCGCGTCGACGATGCCCGCGCCGTAGCCGTCCAGCATCCGCGCGGCCGTGGTCTCCCAGTTCGAGACGAGCGAGATGCCGTGCGCCCGCAAATCGTTCGCTTCGGACGGGGTGAGCAGTTTGCCGGGCAGACTCGGGCCGCCGTCGGACAGATACCGCACCACGAAGTCGTACCCCGCCGCCCGAATCGCCGCGCCCCCTGGACGACCCGCGGCGTAATCGAGACCGAAACGCATGGCTTCCACTGTAAGTGGGCCGGCCGAGTGAATCCGTGGCATCGCCGAATCCGGCACGCCGACGGGGATCGGTCAGCGGAAAACGGTCGATCGGCCCCGAATGGCGCCGCGAAACCGGATCAGCGGGCGGGCTCCAGCTTCGGCCTGCGCGGCTTCGATGGTGCGGCCAACTCGCGGCGATCAGGTGCGATCAGCACCGCGGAGATCGGCACGGTCAGCGCGAGCAAGCCGATGACGAACATCGGGAACACGAAGTCGAACAGCTCGACGCCGTCGGGCACCTTCGCCGACCGGTTGACGTCGAAATGCAACGCGGCCACCGCCGTGTAGTAGGTGGCGGCCACGCCGACGCCGAACAGCAGCACCGTCGCGGCGCGGGCCAGCGGGAAGCGCAAGGTCTGGAACAGCCACAGCGTCGCCGTCGCGGTGATCACCCCGATCACGGCGGAGACGACGGCCAGCCAGGTCGTCACGCCCACCGAACCCTGGATCTCCAGTGAGCCGATGCCGAGGTAGTGCGTGACGCCGATGCCGAGGCCCAGTACCAAGCCGCCGGGCAGCAGCAGCGCGAGCCGGGGGGTGCGCCCGATGATCAGCAGTGCCGCGAAGACGGCCACGATGGACACCACCAGCGCCGCGACCAGCCTGCCCGGGTCGTAACGCATCGCGCTGCCGGGCACTTTCAGGCCCAGCATGGCCACCGAGGTGGCCAGCCACGCACCGACGCCGCCCAGCGATATCGCCGCAGAAACCAGCCACACCAACCGGAACTGGACCGAGCGCGCGCCGTGCCGTATGCAGGCGAGGCCGACCATCGCGCCGAGGACCGAAATGCCCACCGACAGCCCGACCAGCCAATAGCCGAGCGCGAACTGGTCGACGGACGTGGTGGCGGCACTACCCGCGGCCAGCACCGCGACCTCACGCATGGCGGGCCGTTCCTTCCAGTTCGTTGGCCTTCAGCTGGGCGATCGCGTACTCGGTGACCGCGGCGAGCGCCTGGCGCACCTCGATCGCGTTGCGCGCGTCGATGTCCACGATCGGGACGCCCTCGCGCACCGAGAGCGCCTCGCGCAGTTCCGCGATGGGGAAACGCGGTGCGTCGGGGAAGCGGTTGACCGCGATCAGGAACGGTAGCTTGCGCGCCTCGAAGAAGTCGACCGCGGCGAAGCTGTCCTCCAGCCGCCTGGTGTCGATCAGCACCACGGCGCCGATCGCGCCGCGGATCAGGTCGTCCCACATGAACCAGAACCGCCGCTGGCCCGGCGTGCCGAACAGGTAGAGCACCAGGTTGCCGGGCAGGATGATCCGGCCGAAATCCATGGCGACCGTGGTGGTCTCCTTCTCCGGCGTCTCGGCGAGATCATCGATGCCGTCGGAGTAGCGGGTCACCATCGCCTCGGTGCGCAGCGGAACGATTTCCGAGACCGCGCCGACGAACGTGGTCTTGCCCGCGCCGAAGCCACCCGCGACGACGATCTTCGTCGAGGCGACCCGGTTCTCGAAGCCATCCGGGCCGGGGGCGTTGCCCGATCCGACATTTCCACTTGGCCCGGGGTGTCCACTGGGCCCCGGATTCCTATAGGGCGCGGAGTCCACGCAATGTCCTTTCCATCAGGGAACGGCGCTCGTCATAGCTCGCCTCTTCGGTCAGGGTCGAATGCACGCGCATGGTGCCGTCGACGACCAAGTCGCCGATCACCACACGGACCATGCCGAGCGGCCGGTCCAGATGTGCCGCGATCTCCGCGACCGACAACCGATGTGTGCCGAGTCGCAGTATCTCGGTACGGATATCGCCGGTCGGCCAGTCGAGATGTGCAGTGTACGACAAGGTTTCGATGACCGCCTCCAACGGCAGGTCGATCGCGGGTTCGGTGCGCCCCGAGGTCAGGGCGTAAGGCCGGACGCGCGTGGTGGGTCGTGGTCCGGGACCGTATGGGTTGGACATCTCACGCTCAGACAGCGGTGCGCGCGGTGGCGGTGACCACCGAGCCCACCCGATCGACCAGCAGTGCCATCTCGTAGCCGATCCGGCCGATGTCGTGTGTCTTGTTCGCCAGCACGGCCAGATGCGAGCCGTTTCCGACGCTCATCACCAGCAGGTAGCCGCGCTGCATCTCCACGATGGACTGCATCACCTTGCCGCCGTCGAACAGCGACGCCGCGCCCATGGAAAGGCTGGCGAGTCCGGCGGTGACGGCGGAGAGCTGTTCGGCACGGTCGCTGGGCAGGTGCGGACTGGTGGCCTGCAACAAGCCGTCCGCCGATACGAGCACCGCATGGGAGACGCCGGGCACATCGCGGGTGAAGCGGGCGACCAGCCAGTTCAGATTCTCGTCCGTGGTGCTGTTTTTCGCGTTGGTCATGCAAGCCCTCCGTCGTTGTACTGCGCATTGGCCCGCCCGCTGCGGACCCCACTGAGATGCCTGGTCAAATTGTTGCGGATTTCTTCCGGATCGCGCGGGCCCGCGTCGTCCGCGGGCGCCAGGCCGCCGGGCACCAACTGGGCGCCCGGCCTGCGAATCGGCAGCCCGCCGACAGTGCGCGCGGTGGTGGTCGGATGGCTGGCGTCCTCGGCGGCCAGCCAGCCCGCGTCACCAGGCGAGGACCACGAGCTTTCCGGCGATTGCGAGGTCGAGGGCTCGACCAGCCATTCCGAGACCATGCGTTGATAGATAGGGGTCGGGGACGAGCCTGCGACCGGCTGCAGCCGGGAGGAAGTCACCGTCGCGGGTTCCGGCGCCGCCTCCTGCGGTGGCTCGACGGGGGCGGCCGGCTTCCGGATCGGCAGACCGGAGCGGGCGGTGATCTGCGGCGCGGGCGGCTGGCTCGGCACGGTGGGTGTGGGACCGGTCGTCGGCTCGTCGTCCTTGACCTCGGTCCACAGATCGGTACGCGTGGGCTGCTGCTCGACGGCCTGCTCGCCAGCGGCGGGCGTCACCGCGGCGAACGGACCGGTGGGGGTGCGGTCGTCCGCGCGCGGCGTGAGCACCGGCCACGGCTGGGTGGCGGGCTGATCCGCCGGGTTGACCGCCCGACCGACCGGCGTGGAGACCGTGGGCTGGTCGGGAGTGTCGGCGACGCGGATGGCCGGACGGCGTTGCGGCAGGCCGGAACTCGTCACGCCGAAACGTGCGGTGTCGCGCTGCGGCAGGCTCGGCACCGGAACCAGGTTGCGCGGCTGCGCGCCCGTGGGCGGCGTGACCAGGGAGGGCAGCTGGTGCTCGGCGGTGATATCGAGCGGCTTGCCCGCCGGATCGGTGACGTCCATCGGCGGCGCGACCAGCGCGCCGGGTAGGTGCACGCTGGCGGTGATGCCCGGCTGCTGCGCCATCGTGGACGTGCGGCGCAGGCTGACCGTGATGGTGTGACGCTTGGCCAGGCGGCCCACGACGAACAGGCCCATGCGGCGCGCGGTCTCGACGGTGACCTCACCACCGGAGGCGAGCCGGTCGTTGGTCGTCTGCAGGTCTTCCAGGGACATGCCGAGGCCGCGGTCGGTGATCTCGATCAGGTAGCCGCCGTCCACCGCGCGCGAAACCATCACGGTGACCGGCGTGGTCGGCGGGGAGTACCGCAGCGCGTTGTCGATCAACTCGGCGAGCAGGTGCTCGATGTCGACGGCGGGCTCGCCCGCGACGATGCCATCGGGCACCGCGCCGATCTCGACGCGCTGGTAGTCCTCCACCTGGGAAACCGCGCTCCACAGCATGTCCGACAGCGGTACCGGGTGCAGCTGGCCGCGGCGCAAGGCGGTACCGGCGAGCACCAGCAGGTTGTCGCCGTTGCGGCGCATGCGGGTGGCCAGGTGGTCGAGGCGGAACAGGCTCTGCAACCGGTCGGTGTCGTCCTCGTCGTGCTCGAGGTCCTCGATCAGCGCCAGCTGCTGCTCGACCAGCGATTGGCTGCGGCGCGAGAGGGTCTCGAACATGTTCCCGATCTGCAGGCGCAGACGGGCCTGGTCGGCGGCGAGGTTGAGCGCCTGCTCGTGGATCTCGTCCACGGCGCGGGCCAGCTGGCCGATCTCGTCGGTGGAGTGCACCGCGACCGGGGTGATCTCGGGAGTGGTACCGCCCGCGCGCACCACGGCGAGTTCGTCGGGCAGCTTGATGTGCGCGACCTCGAGCGCGTCCCGCCGCAGGCGGCGGACCGGGACGACCAGGGTACGAGCGACCGAGAGCGCCAGGGCGAGACCCGCGAGCAGCATGCCGATGACGATCGTCGTCTCGCGCAGCGCACCGGCTTGCGCCTCGGTGGTGCGCGCGGCCAAGGCGCTGTCGATGGTATCGATCAGCTGCGCGGTGGTCTTCTCATAGGTGTCCGAGCTGATCAGCAGCGAATCGATGACGGCGGGATTGGTCGCCGGATCGGCGGCGTTCTGGCTGAAGGTGCCGAGACGCGTCTGCACCGCGTCCAGCAGCGGGCGCATGTTGCCCGCGTAGTCCGGCAGGATCTGCGCGTACTGGTAGATCATCGTGATCTCGGCGCCCGCGGCGACCAGCACGCGGGGCCGCACGCTCGGGTTGCGGCCCGCGTCCGGCGAGCCGATCAGTATGCGCTGCTGGGTGAGCACGCGCCGCGCGGTCTGCACCGAAGCCAGCTGCAGGAAGTACCGCTGGATGACCAGGTCGTCCACCGACGGCGAGAGCGCGAGCGCGTTGCCGATGCGGACCATGATCTCGTCGGACTGCTCGCCGACCATGGCGGGCGAGCCGTTGCGCAGGCTGTTGCGCATCGTGGTGCCGGTGGCGATGGCCGAGGCGAGTTCGGAGGTGACCCGGCCGCTGACCTTGGTGGTCTGCAAGGCGGCTTCCAGTTCGGCCAGTGCCTGGTCGAACTTCGTCAGCGCGGCGTCGGTCTGCGGGTCCGCGGCGTTGCCCCAGGTGGCGGTCGCGGTGACGCCGAGTTGCTCGGTGGCCGAACCGAACTTGACGATCGGCCGGATGATGATGGCTTGTTCGGTCGCCGCGTCCAACTGCGCCATGGTACGCAGTTCGTTGTTGATTCGGAGCACGGCGAAGACAGTCGCCAGCAGCACCGGAAGCACCAGCACCACGCCAACCTTGCGGGTGACCGACCAGTTCGACAGGCTGAATTGCCAGGACCGCGGTGCAGCTTCCATCCGCTTCCGTCGCCTCCGCTTCACCAGTGACCTCGGGCGCGCGTGGCTGTTCGGTATTGATTCAACCCGCAAAGAACCAACTAGAGGTCTTCTTTTTACCGCACGGAACATACCGTGCAGAGTGGTCATCGGCAATCCGGGGGAGCCGCTGCGCAAATTACCGAATATGGCTATAGAGAACGAGTTTCGCGGTGGAATGCGTAAGGGACGCGTCAACTTCTCCGCGGGGCCGTGGAAGACCCTGGTCACCCCGGGTTGACGGGGGCAACGCACCGTGGCGTGTCGTGGCTGCTCACCACGGCGTGTCGGGAGCGCCCTCTCAGTTACCTCTCAGTCGGTGCGGTCAAACTGGTGGCATGCGCATTCTGGTGGTCGATGACGATCGGGCGGTCCGGGAATCGCTGCGCCGGTCGCTCACCTTCAACGGCTACTCCGTCGATCTCGCGGTGGACGGTGTGGACGCGCTGGAGAAGGCAACCGTCCAGCGACCCGACGCGCTCGTCCTGGACGTGATGATGCCCCGGCTGGACGGGCTCGAGGTCTGCCGCCGTCTCCGGAGTACGGGCGATGATTTGCCGATACTGGTTCTCACCGCGCGGGATTCGGTATCGGAGCGGGTCGCCGGGCTCGATGCCGGGGCGGACGACTATTTGCCGAAGCCGTTCGCGCTGGAGGAACTGCTGGCCAGGTTGCGCGCGCTGTTGCGGCGCACGACCGCGGGCCCGGGGGACGCGTCAGAAGCGATGAAGTTCGCCGACCTGTCGCTGGATCCGGTGACCCGCGAGGTGTCCCGCGGCGCCAGGCAGATCAGTCTCACTCGCACCGAGTTCTCACTGCTGGAAATGCTGATGGCGAACCAGCGCCGCGTGCTCACCCGTAGCCGCATTCTCGAGGAAGTCTGGGGCTACGATTTCCCGACCTCGGGAAACGCGCTCGAGGTCTACATCGGTTATCTGCGCCGCAAAACCGAGGCCGAGGGCGAGCCGCGGCTGATCCACACGGTGCGCGGCGTCGGCTATGTGCTGCGTGAAACGCCGCCGTAGGTCCTCGGTCATGGCACGAACACCTCCCAAGCGTCCCGCCGTCGCCGCACTCGGCCAGCGTCCGTCCGAGCCCGTGGACATGCGGCCGCCCATGCCGTTGACGCGGTCGGTCTCCCTGCGGTGGCGGGTGACGCTGCTGGCCGCCTCCGTGGTGGCGATCGCGGTGGCGGTCACCTCGATCGCGGCGTACGCGCTGGTGGCGCGCGCGTTGTACGCCGACGTGGACGCTCAGTTGCGCAGCCGGTCCACGGCGGTGATCGCCAGTAACCCGTACGGGTTCAACAACCTGAATCTGATGGTCGCCGCCGCCTTCTACGACGACACCGGCATCGCGCTGATCTATCCCGATCTGCGGCGCTGGCTGCCGCCGCAGTCCACCGATCCGCCGGTGGGGCCGCAGGAGGTGGCCGTGGCCCGCGGGGAACGCAGTTCGTCGCTGCGCACCGACGGCGATCAGCGCGTGCTCGCGGTCTATACCAACTCCGGTGCGACGCTGGTCATCTCCCAGCGCCTGGACCGCACCAGGGAGGTGCTCGACCGGCTCGCCTGGCTGTTGTTCGTCGTCGGCGGCTGCGGCGTCATACTGGCCGCCGCGGCGGGCACGGCGGTCGGCCGCACGGGCCTGCGGCCCATCGCGCGGCTGACGGCGGCCACCGAGCGCATCGCCCGCACCGACGACCTGACCCCGATCCCGGTGACCGGCGACGACGAACTGGCAAGGCTCACAGAGAGTTTCAACACGATGCTGCGCGCGCTCGCGGAGTCGCGCGACCGGCAGCGCAGGCTCGTCGCCGACGCCGGGCACGAGCTGCGCACGCCGCTCACGTCCCTGCGGACCAACATGGAACTGCTCATCGCGTCGAGCCGTCCCGGCGCTCCGCGTATCCCGGACGAGGACATGGCCGGACTGCGCGCCGACGTGATGGCGCAGATCGAGGAGTTGTCCACGCTCGTGGGCGACCTGGTCGATCTCGCGCGCGAGGACGCGCCGGAGACCGTCTACGAGCGCGTGGATCTGGGCGAGGTCGTGGAACGCGCGCTCGAGCGCGCCCGCCGTCGCCGCACCGGCATCGAGTTCCTCGCCGACCTGCGGCCGTGGTTCGTCTACGGGCACGAGGCGGGCTTGGAGCGTGCGGTGCTGAACGTGCTCGACAACGCGGCCAAGTGGAGCCCGGCGGGCGCACAGGTGCGCATTCTGATGCGGGAGAGCGGCCCGGGGTTGCTGGAGCTGTCCATCGACGACGCCGGTCCCGGTATTCCGGCGGCGGAACGCGAGCTGGTGTTCGAGCGTTTCTATCGGGTCATGTCGTCGCGATCGATGCCGGGCTCGGGCCTCGGCCTGGCGATCGTCAAACAGGTGGTGACGAAACACGGCGGTACGATCGCCATTGATACCTCGCAACGCGGCGGCGCCGTCGTTCGCATCGTGTTGCCCGGCGAGCCGGGCGCGCCGGTGTCCGATTGACGCAATAGCGAGCGGCGGAACTCCATTTCCGTCACAATCTCGAGTTCTGTGCGGAATATTCGTCGTCGGTGAGGTATTTCGGACAATGCTCCGATTGGTTTGCGGCAGGATTTGAGACATCAAGTTGCCAGTGATTCTATTTCGCACCGGCAGCTCTCGGAAAACTGAAAGCGCGGTCTCAGTCCGCTCTCAGTCCCCGCGGCCAACCTGGACGAGACGTGAGCAGAAACGAGGAGTCCATGACCGAGGATTCGAAGGATCGCCGGGAGCCGGGTGCGCCGGACGCGGGCGCGTTCGGGCCAGGGGAGGCGCACGCCCCCGGTTACGGCCCGCAGGCGGCACAGCATCCCACCGCGCAGTTCCCTCCGCAGCACCATCCGGCCGCGCCGTTCCCCGGGTATCCGGCGTCCTTCGGTCCACCGGCCGACGCCACGCAACCGCACGGCCCCTACGGCGCACCGCCCGCGCAGGCCCGGCGTCCGTTCCGCGCGGGTCTGGCCGCGGGCGCGGTCGCGCTCGCGCTGGTCAGCGGCGGTATCGGCGGTGCGGTCGGTGCGCTGGTCACGCACGGCGACGACGGTCGGGCACCGGTGACCAACGCGCTGGACGCTCCGAAGCCGAACGTGAGCAACGCCGTGAACGCTCCGGCCGGTTCCACCCAGGCGGTCGCGCAGAAGGTGCTGCCCAGCGTCGTGATGATCAAGGTGGCCAGCAGTAAGGCCGAGGGGGAGGGCTCCGGGGTGATCCTGTCCTCCGACGGCCTGATCCTGACCAACAACCACGTCGCCGCGGGTGGCGGGCCCAGCGCCAAGATGGAGGTCGTGTTCTCCGACGGCAGCAGCGCGCCCGCCACGCTGGTCGGCGCCGATCCGGTTTCCGACCTGGCCGTCATCAAGGTTTCCGGGAAGACCGGCCTCACTCCCATCGAGCTGGGTGGCTCGGCGAATCTGCAAGTCGGCCAGCCGGTCGTCGCGATCGGGTCGCCGCTCGGCCTTGCGGGCACGGTCACCACGGGCATCGTGTCGGCGCTGAACCGGCCCGTCGTGACCACCGGCGACGGAAGCGAGGCGGGCGCCGCGGTCAGCCCGGTGATCGACGCGATCCAGACCGATGCCGCGATCAACCCGGGCAACTCGGGTGGCGCGCTGGTGGACGGCAGCGGCAAGCTGATCGGCATCAACACCGCCATCGCGACGCTCGGGCCCGCCGAGACAGCGGGCGGCCAGACCGGATCGATCGGACTCGGGTTCGCGATCCCCGTCGATCAGGCGCGCCGGGTGGCCGACGAACTGATCAAGACCGGCAAGGCCACCTACGCGCAGATCGGCATCACGGTGTCGCGGCAGCAGGACCCGGCGCAGCAGGTTTCCGGCGCGAAGGTTCGCGACGTCACGGCGGACGGCCCCGCCGCGCGCGCGGGCATCCCGCCGGGGGCAGTCGTGACGAAGGTCGACGACCGCCCGATCGATTCCGGGAACGCGCTCGTCGCCGCGGTGCGCTCGCACCAACCGGGAGACAAGGTGAAAGTCACCTACACCGATGATCAAGGCAACAATGCCAAGACCGTCGAGGTGACCCTCTCCGGCGCGCCCGCGGACGGCGGCCGGTGATGCGCGCGGTGCCCGGCGGGCCTGGGCCGATGATCGATGTGGACGCCGACGTTCTCGGTGCGGCCGCCGAGTTGCTGGACGCAGGCGCTACGGTGAGCACCATGGAAATCGATGCTCCTGTGGCGGGGCGTGCTCTGGTGGTGGTCGTGGACGATCGGACGGCGCATGGAGGTGTTGACTCGCTCGGCCCGCTGGTCACCGAGCTGCTCACCGAAGCGGGTTTCCTCGTGGACGCGTCGGTGTCGGTGCAGGCCGACGAGGTCGAGATCCGCAACGCGCTCAACACGGCGGTGATCGGCGGCGTCGATCTGGTGATCTCCGTCGGCGGTACGGGCATGTCCCCGCGCGACGTGACGCCCGAGGCCACCTCGCAGGTGCTCGACCGCGAGTTGCCGGGGATCAGCGAAGCCCTTCGTTCCTCCGGCCGGGTGGCAGGCTCGCTGGACGCGGGCCTCTCCCGCGGTGTGGCCGGCGTGTCCGGAAGCACCTTGGTGGTCAACCTGCCCGGCACCCGTTCCGCCGTTCGCGACGGCATGGCGACGCTCGGCCCGCTCGCCAGCCGGGTGATCGGTGAACTCTCCGGATTGGTCGAGTAATTAGCGCCCCCACGCCTTCTGAGCACCCTCGCCCGGCGGCTGGCCGGGCGAGGGATGCCGCGCGCTTGGCGAAGGTCTTCGGCGACGCGCTGCCCGACACCACCGCCGACGAGCGCGACGAACGCGACGACGTCCGGTCCGCTGACGACTGGCTGCGCGCCCAGGTTCCCCCGCATCACGGCTGAGTCCGTTATCTACGTAGTAGCTACGTAGTCGTTTCCCCTGGCTTCCGAAACGCGCCAGTGATCATTTCCGACCGGAAATAATCCGGACGAGATCCTTACGGTCGTGTCCCGTATCCGTACGCTGGCCCTTCTGTGTCGCCATCTCGGTTTTCCCGCCGGAATCGGCTGTAGCGAACCGGTATTTATGCACGTCAAGCCATATTCGGATGTGCGCAAGTGTGATGCGAGTCACCTTGAACTTTACGAAACTTTTCGTTGCGGCGGTCGTTACGAACCGTTTAATCTCCCATCGAGCCACTCACATTGGGACCCGCAGTCGTGGGTGCCGGCACGCGTGAAAGCCCGCTCGGCGGAACCCGGCTCGGTTCCGTTGCCCCCTGCCCGTTGCGCCGAAATAACAACCGGTTACACATCGGCAACAAAGGGGCGACACACTGAGCTGGGCCTGAGAGGACCACTGTCCAGCCTCGATGGTCGAGGTTGACTGTTTGAACCTGATGAGGGGAAGTATGAGCGAGAACCGCACCAAAGGTCTGCGCCGCGGTGCCCGCGTCGCGGGCGTAGGCGCTGCCGCGGCTGTTGCCATGGGCCTGCTTTCGACCGGTGCCGCCAATGCCGATACCTTCGTGCCGTTGCCGGACGGTCAGAAGGTAGGGCCCGGCGTGACGATCACCAGGAACGGAGAGCGGGCCCTGATTTCGCCGTCGCTGGCCGCCAACGGCGCAGGCCGGGTGGTCTGGGTGTCGGGCAACGCCGTCGCCGATGTCGCCGAGACGCCGGAAGGCACCATCGGTCCCAACAACGGTCCGACCGGAAACCCCGGAACCAACAACTCCTCGACGCATGGTTCGTCGCAGTTGAGCACCGGTTACATCGTCGGCTGCCAGATCAGCATCGCCGATGACGCGATCTCCGCCGGTGTGTCCGGCAGCGTGAACCTCAGCGGCGCCAGCGCGGGCGGTTCGATCGGCGTCAACCTCGGTCCCGGCGAAGTGAAGTTCGTTCAGATCGACTACAAGGACATCCTCAAGGCCGGTGTCTACTCCGTCGAATACCAGGATGCCGAGATCCAGATCCAGGGCTGCGCAGGTTACGCGCAGGCGCGTTCGTACACGGTCGTCGAGATCATCGGCGATCACTACTCGAAGACCACCCTCTACGGGATGCCGTTCAGCATCGGCTGACGTCTGTCGAACCCAACGAACCATCTTCCCGCTGAAGCGGACTCAACCCTCGAGGGATACCAAACCATGATCAACCGTAAGAACCTGGCGCGGATGGCCGGCCTCGGCGCCGCTGCCACCATCGCCATGGGCCTGTTCTCCACCGGTGCGGCGAACGCCGACACCTTCGTTCCGCTGCCGGGTGGGGAGCTGACCAAGACGCTCTCCGATGGCACCGTCGTGACCATCCGTCTGGTCGGCGAATCGGCCAACATCAGCCCGTCCATGGGCGCGACGCCGCTGCACCGCAACGCGTGGGTCTCGGGCAGCGCGCAGGTCGAGCTCTCCGGCGCGGCCGGGGGCAAGATCTTCCCGGGTTACACCGTGGGCTGTCAGGTGAATATCGCTGGTGGTGGTGCCACTGGTGGTGTGGATGGCAATGTGGACTGGAGCGACGGTCAGAATGTCACCGGTGGCGTGGGTGCCAACTCCGGTGGCAACGTGTCGTTGGGTCCGGGTCAGGCGAAGTCGTTCTATGTGCTCGATTTGGAGCAGGCCGACGATTTCGGTAACGAGACGCACAAGACCCGTAATGCCTTCAAGGGCACGAGTGGTTCGGTGACGTGGGCTGATGAGACCATCGGCTTGAACGGTTGTGGGGGCTATGCCCAGGCGCGGGCATTTATCAGCGTCGAGGTCGAGACCGACAATGTCATCACGTGGGTGACGTTGTGGGGACAGCCCTTCAGCCTCGGCTGAGCGAACGGCAAGTGAAAAACCCATAGCGACAGATGAAATGGACCCCTCGCGGCGCGGCGGGTCCATTTCGTCATGAATTGGACTGTGCCGCAAGGGCGGCGCGATCCTAGTCGGATCCGTTACTTCGCGAGACGAATTGCCTGAATTTCCGGAAAAGTCTGGTTGATACCGAATAGCATTGTTTCGTCCGAGATCGCTCGATGACGCGATGGGTCGGCGGAACGTCTGGTGGACAACACATTCCACTGCGCGCCGTCGGCTTTGGAGGGACACGTCCCGCCTCGACACCCTGGGGCGGGCGGATGCAACCTGATGAGGAAAAACATGAGCAAGTACCGCATCAACGGTCTGTCTCGAGGCGTCCGCGTCGCGGGCGCCGCCGCCGTGGCGGCCGTAGCTACCGGTCTATTGTCGACCGGCGCTGCCAATGCCGATGTCTTCGTGCCGTTGCCGGACGGTCACAAGGCAGGACCTGGCGTGAACATCGCTCGCACCGGTGAGCGCGCCCTGATCTCCCCATCCCTTGCCGCGAACGGTGCCGGCCGTGTCGTGTGGGTTTCGGGGAACGCCGTCGCCGATGTAGCCGTCACCCCCGAAGGGACGATCGGGCCGAACAACGGTCCGACCGGGAACCCGGGAACGAATAATTCGTCCACTCACGGTGCCTCGCAGTTGAGCACCGGTTACGTCGTCGGCTGCCAGGTCAGCATCGCCGACGACGCGATCTCCGCCGGTGTGTCGGGCAGCGTGAACCTCAGCGGCGCCAGCGCCGGTGGTTCGATCGGCGTCAACCTCGGTCCCGGCGAGGTCAAGTTCGTTCAGATCGATTACAAGGACATCCTGAAGCCGGGTGTGTACTCGGTGGAGTATCAGGATGCCGAGATTCAGATCCAGGGCTGCGCGGGTTACGCGCAGGCGCGTTCGTACACGGTCGTCGAGATCATCGGCGATCACTACTCGAAGACCACCCTCTACGGGATGCCGTTCAGCATCGGCTGACGCGGGTCGGATCCATCAAATCTCTTTTCGCTGAAGCGAACTCGAAACCTTAGGGGAATCACCGTCATGTTCGATCGTAAAATGCTGGCGCGCGCGGCCGGGCTGTGCGCGTCCGGGGCTATCGCGGTAGGCCTGCTCTCGACGGGTGCGGCGAATGCCGACACCTTCGTTCCGCTGCCGGGTGGGGAGCTGACCAAGACGCTCTCCGATGGCACCGTCGTGACCATCCGTCTGGTCGGCGAATCCGCGACCATCAGCCCGTCCATGGGCGCTACACCTCTGCACCGCAACGCATGGGTGTCCGGTAGTGCGCAAGTGGACCTGTCGGGTACGGCCGGGGGCAAGATCTTCCCGGGTTACACCGTGGGCTGTCAGGTGAATATCGCTGGTGGTGGTGCCACCGGTGGTGTGGATGGCAATGTGGACTGGAGCGACGGTCAGAATGTCACCGGTGGCGTGGGTGCCAACTCCGGTGGCAACCTGTCGTTGGGTCCGGGTCAGGCGAAGTCGTTCTATGTGCTCGATTTGGAGCAGGCCGACGATTTCGGTAACGAGACGCACAAGACCCGTAATGCCTTCAAGGGCACGAGTGGTTCGGTGACGTGGGCTGATGAGACCATCGGCTTGAACGGTTGTGGGGGCTATGCCCAGGCGCGGGCCTTTATCAGCGTCGAGGTCGAGACCGACAATGTCATCACGTGGGTGACGTTGTGGGGACAGCCCTTCAGCCTCGGCTGAGCGAGGGATACTCACGCGAACGGGCCCGTCGCCAACGGGCCCGTTTCGCATGCGGCACGGTCGAACTCAGAATTCGTGCCGCCCGCCCGAGCTGGTCTGGCCCTCGGCGAGCAGGTCGCGGATCTGGATCAGCACCTCGGAATCGGTGAGTGTGGTGTCGTCGGGCCGGAAGCGCTTCTTCAATCGCGCGGCGGGCAGCACCAGCACGAAGAACAGCACCGCGGCGATGATCAGGAAATTGATCACGGCCGTGATGATGGGACCGACCTGGACAAAGGTCGCCGGCTTGTCGGCCACCAACCGGAAACCCAGGCCGACATCGCCGGGCCCGCCGATGACGGCGAGCAGCGGATTGATGATTCCGTTGCTGATCGCGGTGATGATCGCGACGAACGCCGTACCGATGACCACGGCGACCGCCAAGTCGATCACATTCCCGCGGAACAGAAAATCTCTGAACTCTTTGAGCATGGCCGGTGTCTCCTCTTTTCCGTGGAGCTGGGCAGTCCTGCTCGGCGGTACCCGCGCGCCGGTAGGCCCGATGCTAATGAGCCATCGGTGAATATTCGGCGAAGCATGATCGGCGGGTCAGTGAAAGACGACGGTGAGTGCGGTGCGCAGGGACGCGCCCGCGACGGCGGTGGCGTGCTCGGCGTCCATCGCGACCAAGACCACGCGTTCGGCGGCTCCCCTCCCCGCACCGGCGCCTGAGACGAGCACTACGGCGGCATCGGTGGCGAGGGTGCGGGCGGGACGGGCGCCGGGCCCACCCGCGTCTTCGGCGCCGATCACGTCGACGCGATCGCCCGCGCGCAAGATGTCGGCGACCGCCGTGTCGGCGAGGCGGACCGGCACGATCCGCGCCTCGCGGGCGCCGGCCGCCGCCGCGGCCAAGCGCGGGCCGACGACGCGCAGGTCGGTGAATACCTCACCTCGGCGCATGGCGCCGGTCAGCGTCGCGCCGACGAGCGCGGCCGGATCGGTGACCGCGCCCGCCGGTAGCGTGCCCGCTTCGCGCGGGACGGCGCGTAGGTCATCCGCCTCGAGAAGTCGTCCGGGCGCGAGGTCCCGGCCCGCGACGAGCACCGTGGTGCGCTCGGCGCCGGGATCACCCCGAAAAAAGAGGAACGCCGCGAGCACGGCGAGAACGGCGGCCAGCAATCGTCGGGCGAGTACGGCGTCGGCCCAGGGCGGGCGCTGCCACCCGGAGAGATTCCAGCCACGGCCCAGATCGGCGAGTGCGCGAGTCATGGCCGGATCCTATGGCCGGACGTGCGCTCGCCCGGCCAGGATCAAGGAACGCTGTGGATAGGTGACCGGCTGTGGAAAACCGTCGAATCAGCTGGCTACGGCCGTGCTGGTGGACGCGGTCGACCCGCTCGACGAGCCGGAGTCGGAAGAAGTGGAAGACGAACTCGAGCTGCTGTCGGACTTGGCGGGCTCGCTGGCGGTGGAGGAGCCACCGCGGCTGTCGGTGCGGTAGAAGCCGCTGCCCTTGAAGACGATGCCGACCGAGTTGAACAGCTTGCGCAGCTTCCCGGAGCACTCCGAGCACACGGTCAGCGCTTCGTCCGTGAACGACTGAACGATGTCGAAGCGGTTGTCACACTGGGTGCACGCATACGAGTAAGTAGGCACAGGATCCTCCGCGGTGTTCGTCGATCTGGCACTCTACAGCCGACAGTGCCAACACCGCCAATCGGTGTTTCATTCCCCAGGGTAATCGTCGCCCAGCCGGCGCAGGCCACCGCGCGGCGTGAGCGCCCAGCCCATGCGCAGGTCGTGCGGTTCCTCCGGCAATCGGTCGACCAGTTCGTCGTCCCGGACCACCGCGACCAGGCGCGCGTCCGGCCGTGCGGCGGGCAGCGTGCGGTCGTAGTAACCGGCTCCACGGCCGAGCCGCACGCCGCGCAAGTCCACGGCGAGGGCGGGGACGAGGATAAGTTCGGCGCGGGTGACGGTCTCCGGCGGCAGCACGGCGCCGGTGGGTTCCAGCAACGCGTAGCGGGCCCGTCGCAGGGCGCCCGCTCCGGTGTATTCGGCCCAGCTCAGCGGTCCCGGTGGCCCGGTAACCGGCAGCAGTACCCGCGCACCACCGGCCAGCAGCGCGTCCAGCATCGCGGTCGATCCCGGTTCGCCCGCCACCGGTACATACGCGCAGACCCACCCGCGAGCGCTGACCGCTTCGACCGCTGCGGCCAGGGCGAACGCTTCCTTTTCGCGTTCCGTGGCAGGTATCACAGCTCGGCGGGCGAGGAGTTCGGTGCGCCATGCATGTTTGTCGCGCTCGCCGGGCATCTTCACAGTGATCACCATAGGCTCACCCCGGGACCGGTCGGCGCGACGCCGATCCGGCGGCGTGATGGATGGATAGGGTATGCGTATGACAGCAAAGGCCGGACAGTCCGGTGACGCCGCGGGGGTGTCGTGCTTCCGCACGGCCGTGGTGCCCGCTGCCGGGCTCGGAACGCGGTTCCTGCCCGCGACCAAGACGGTGCCCAAGGAACTTCTTCCTGTGGTGGACACACCCGGCATCGAGTTGGTCGCCGCCGAGGCGGCCGGTTCCGGCGCCGAGCGGCTGGTGATCGTCACGTCTCCGGGCAAGGACGGTGTCGTCGCGCACTTCGTCGAGGACCTGGTGCTGGAGAGCACGCTGGAGGAGCGCGGCAAGTTCAAGCTGCTGGAGAAGGTGCGCAAGGCGCCGGGACTGCTCGATGTCACCTCGGTGGTGCAAGAGGAGCCGCTCGGGCTCGGGCACGCCGTGGCCCAGGCCGAGCGGGCCCTCGATGACGACGAGGACGCCATCGCCGTCCTGCTGCCCGACGACCTCGTGCTGCCCCGCGGCGTGCTGGATGTGATGTGCCGGGTGCGCCGCAAGCGCGGTGGAACGGTGCTGTGCGCCATCGACGTCCCCAAGGACGAGGTCAGCGCCTACGGTGTCTTCGACGTCGCGCCCGTGCCCGACGCGGTGAACCCGAATGTGCTGCGTGTCAAGGGCATGGTGGAGAAGCCCGCCCTCGCCGACGCGCCGTCGACGTTCGCCGCCGCGGGCCGGTACCTGCTCGATCGCGCGATCTTCGACGCGCTGCGCCGCATCGAGCCCGGCGCGGGCGGCGAACTGCAACTCACCGACGCCATCGCACTGCTGATCGCCGAGGGGCATCCGGTTCATGTGGTGGTGCACCGTGGGTCGCGCCACGATTTGGGCAACCCGGGCGGCTATCTTCGTGCTGCGGTCGATTTCGCACTGGAACGAGAGGAATACGGCCCCGCTCTGCGGGAGTGGCTGCAGCACCGCCTCGGTCCGGACTGGGATCCGCAGCTGACGACCGACGACTGACGGACCCGGCCGGGGGTTTCGCCGAGAGTGGACCGTCGGGTACGAATGATGGTTCACCGCGGTGCGCGCGAATGCGCTTGCGCCGCGGCGGGATCGCGCGCGCGGGCGAGATCGGATGGAGTGCGGAGAGGATCAGGAAGGGCTGGATGCGCTCGGTTGAGGATCAGCAGATCAAGGTGACCGCCGCGGCGGTCGCGCCCCGGCCGGTCCGGGTCGCGATCTCCGAGGCCCAGGGCCTGCTGTGTGCCGAGGACGTCGTCACCGAACGGCCGTTGCCCGGCTTCGACCAGGCGGCCATCGACGGTTATGCCGTGCGCAGCGTGGACGTCGCCTCCGCGGGGGCCGACATTCGGGACGAAGAAGGCGAACTCGTCGACCTGACCCTCCCGGTGGTCGGCGAGGTGGTCGCCGGTTCACGTCAGCCGATCCGCTTGCAACCGCGCCAGACCGTCCGGGTGGACACCGGCGCGCCGATGCCGACGCTCGCCGACGCCGTGCTCCCGCTGGATTTCACCGACGGCGGGCGGGCCAGGATCAAGGTGTACGAGCCGGTGCGCTCCGGCGACTACGTGCGGCGGATCGGTGACGACGTCCAGCCGGGCGATGTGGCGGTGCGTGCGGGAACCATCATCGGCGCAGCGCAGGTCGGGCTGCTCGCCGCGGTCGGTCAAGACAAAGTGCTGGTGCACCCGCGTCCGCGACTATCGGTGCTCTCCGTGGGCGGCGAGCTGATCGATATCGACCGCACCCCGGGCCCCGGCCAGGTCTACGACGTGAACTCCTACGCGCTGGCCGCGGCCGCGCGGGATGCGGGCGCGGACGTCAACCGTGTGGGCATCGTCAGTTCCGATCCGCGCAGGCTGCGCGATGTGGTCGAGGGGCAGCTGGTGCGCTCCGAGGTGGTCGTCATCGCGGGCGCGGTCGGTGGCTGGGCTTCCGAACAGGTCCGAGAGGCGCTGGAAGGGCTCGGCGAGCTCGAAATCACCCGCGTGGCCATGCATCCCGGCTCGGTGCAGGGCTTCGGGCGGCTCGGCCGCGACGAGGTGCCGACGTTCCTGCTGCCCTCCAACCCGGTGGGCGCGCTGGTGGTGTTCGAGGTGATGGTGCGGCCTTTGATCCGAATCGCGTTGGGGCGCAGGCATCCCATGCGCCGGATAATCAGCGCGCGAACCATCACGCCGATCAGTTCCATGGAAGGGCGCAAGGGGTACCTGCGCGCGCAGCTCATGCGGGACGAAGCCACCGGCGAATACCTCGTGCAGCCGCTCGGCAACGGGAACTCGTCCTCGCACCTGCTCGCCACGCTCGCCGAGGCGAACAGCCTGATCGTGATAGACCCGGACGACACCGACATCCGCACCGGTGACGAAGTCCAGGTCGCCTTTCTCGCACAGCGCGGCTGAGACGTGGAAGCTATGAACGTTTTCCGGGCGACGCAGCATCCGGGATGGCCCGCTCGGCTCGGCCCGGTTCGGGTGGCGGCGGGGCAGGTGACCTTGCGTCCGGTGCGACTGCGCGACGCGGCGGCCTGGAGCCGGATCCGGTTGCGGGACAGAGCGCATCTCGAGCCGTGGGAGCCCACCGGCCGCGGGGCGTGGGAGGCGCGCAACCACGCTTCCAACTGGCCGTCGCTGTGGTCGAGCCTGAAGGCGGAGGCCAGGCGCGGCGCGATGATCCCGTTGGTGATCGAAGTCGACGGCGCGTTCGGCGGGCAGCTGACCGTAGGCAATATCGTGCGCGGCGCACTGCGCTCGGCCTGGATCGGCTATTGGGTGGCCAAGGATCTCAGTGGGCAAGGCGTCGCGACGGCGGCGCTGGCGCTCGGTCTCGACCACTGCTTCGGGCCAGTCGGCCTGCATCGGGTGGAGGCGACCGTTCGACCCGAGAATCTGGCCAGCCAGGCGGTGTTGCGCAATGTCGGTTTCCGGGAAGAGGGGCTGCTGCGGCGCTACCTCGACGTGGACGGCGCCTGGCGGGATCACCTGCTGGTCGGCATGACCGTCGAGGAACTGGCCGGAACGGTCCTGGACCGGCTGGCGCGAGAGGGGCGCGTCACCCTGCTGTAGAACCGGCCACCGGATCGCGGTGACATTGGTGGGAGTGTGACAGGTGTGGCGGATGTGCACGGCGCGCCTGCCGGAACTTGGTGCTACCCGGAATTAGCCTACGGACGTCGATGGTGCGTCTTGTGCCATCGGCAGTGAGCCTGCGAGGGGATCGGCGTCCGCGCCGTCGCGTCGGACGGGGGCCGGCCGAGCGCGGGGCGTGTGACGCGCCGCTGGCGGGCCGAGCCGGAGGAAATCCAGGCGGGACGGAGGTGTTGACGCGATGCCGAATTCGATCCTTTGGATCGGTCTGGTCGTGCTCTGGGTCTTCGTCCTGTTCCCGATCCTCGCCGACCGTCACCCCAGAATCCGCCGGACCACCGACGCCGCGCTGGCAACCAGGGTCCTGCACCGCGGCGGCGGTAAACGGCGTCTCAAGAAGGGCCCGGCCGCCGGGCACGAAACCGATCCGAACTGGCGACCCCGTGGGCGACACGATGGACGCCGCGTACCGAGAGAGTATCCCCACAGCGATGATGCGGAGGACCGGATGACGACACCGGCCGACGAGCCCGTCACCGAGACCGACGAGGAGAACACACCCACGGCCGACGACGCCGTGGCATCCGACATCGCTGCCGCCGAAACGGACGACATCGAGATCGACGACTTCGCCTCCGCCACACCGGAGGAGGACGAAGCGGAGGACCGCGAGACGCGTTACGACGAGCCGGGCGACGACGAAGCCGCCGAAGTCGCTGCGAAGATCGACACGGGGACCGATGATGACCGCGTGGGCGCACACCACCCCGAGCCGGTCGCGGCCAGAATCCCGCCTGCGCGCTCCACCGCGCCCGCCATCGTGGACTACGACGAGTACGACGACTACGACGACTACGACGACGCGGGCCCGGACGAGCCGGATTTCGTCCCCAGCCGCCGTGGTCGTGGCGGCTACGATCCCGAGGCCGACGCCATCGCCCGCGCGGCCCGCTACACCTTCCGGCAGCGCGCCGTGCTCGGCCTGCTGCTCACCGCCATCCTCTTCGGCGGCCTCGCGTTCGTGTTCACCCCCATGCTGTGGTGGGGTTGCGGACTCGCCGTCGCGGTGCTGGCGACCTACCTGGCCTACCTTCGCAAGCAGGTGCGGATGGAAGAGGAGATCCGCCGTAACCGGGCGGCCCGCCTCCACCGCGGCCACCAGGGCGAAGCCGATCCACGCGCGCGCCGGAGCCGCACCGGGCGCGGCACCATGGACCGCGACACCGCCCGCGCGATCCGTCGCCGCTCCACCCTGATCGAGCCCGACGACGAAGACCCCATGTTCGCCCACCTCGACCCCTTCGACCCGGCCACCGCCCGCGCCCTGCGCACCCGCACCAGCGGCGACATCCGCCGCGCGGCGGGCGCGTAGCGCTCCGGCATATCCGCAGGTCAGGGTACCGATTCGGAGTCTAGGGTGCTGGCCTGATACAGTGTCACAGCGCGGTTCCCCGGAACCGCACGGGGCTATAGCGCAGTTGGTAGCGCGTCTCGTTCGCATCGAGAAGGTCAGGGGTTCGATTCCCCTTAGCTCCACCACAGGGGTTCCTATTAAACCGGAGACCGAAACAATGCCCGCAAGGGTTGTTTCTCCGGTGAGGTTCTTCCGACTAGAGGCTCCCGCATCGCGGGGGCGTCTAGTCCTTGTTGGCTGTGTCGACATGGCCGCCCATAGCCGTTCTGCTTCATGGAAGTCATCGAGCGGTTGGTTGCGTGTGTCCGCCTGTACGCCATCCGCATCGAGGTAGAACGCCTCATAGAAGGTCTGGTTCATGAATCGCCGGGTGTCATTGTCGGCGCGGCTGTAGAGGCTGAAAGGGTTCGACGCCAGCTCCAGAGCGGTCTTGACGACCTCAACACCGGCGGCAAGCTCGGTTGCCGTTTCGAGCCTTCGGGATCGCGCACTCTCGCGTTCCATTTCGATCTTGCGGAGTCGGGTCTTGATCTTGCCGTGCGGAAGCCGAAGCCGCCGTCAGTGGCGAGGTCGAGCAATCGTTCTTCCTTGACGCCCAACTCCTTCAGTCGCTTGGTGAACTGGGTGTGCATCGCGCGCACGCTGCCTTGGCGATCTGCCACGGTGTCATCGAGGATCGCCGTGATGTTGGCGATGAACTCAGGCGTCAGCGTGAGGGTGCGGTAGTGGTCGAGGATGGCCGCTTCGACGTGTTCGACTGGCAGGAACGGCAGATCGCAGTCCCAGTCCTTGCGCATGCGGCAGAAGAATGATGGGAGGTGCCGCCTCGTCCCTTGGCTTCGGTGTGATGAGGCGGGATGTGCGCTCGTGACGGGCGCCACGGAGTGGTACCCACACGCACACCACCCCGCTCTGCGGCATGACCCAGCCGTCGAACTGGAGTCCAATCATCTTGTAGGGACGGTGATTTCGACGTAGGCCGCTCGGTGAGTGGGCTGCCGGTGGCCTGTGCCGATTGACCTTCCGACCGGCTGCGCTGCCGACGGATCGGCGCGGGCGGCCCATGGAGGCGGCGGCGCATACTACTCTATGTAGTAATTAGTATGTGAAAAATGTGAGCTAACTCATAGTTTGAAATTCATCCACAGACATTGTGACGCGCTCCACAGGCTGTAGTCGAACAAACATACGATAACCGTTGGGTTTGCAGATTTATCCCCAGGCTGTGGATAATCGCGAGGGATGTGGGGTTGCTTCGAGGGTGCTGGACTACCGACGCGGAATCCCATACTTGTCATTTGACCGGCGTAGGCTTTTGCTGTGAGCGGAGCGTCCGCCTCTGTCAGGCGAGGTTACTCGCAGGCTGTGGGCGCGCGAACTGCGGATCTCAGACTTATCGGCAGTTAGCTCGTTGACTCAGGCGGCGAAAGGTGTATCGAACCGTGGCGGCGTACTACACGGCAGACGATTTGCGTCGGGCAGCTGGTGCTATCACCGCCAGTGCGGCTGGCAGCGTTCTCTCTCGTGAAGCGAAAAGCAATCAGTATGGCAGATTTGATATATTTCTGAGCCACAGTTTCCATGATGCCATTTTGATCACAGGGCTGCGAAACATTTTGCAGGGACTCGGGCTGACAGTCTATGTAGACTGGATTGACGACCCGGAGTTGGATCGGTCAAAAGTTTCTGCGGCAACGGCTGATCGACTGCGCGGTCGAATGAACCAATCTACCTCTCTTGTATTCGCTACGTCTCGCGCATCCTCCAAGTCAAAGTGGATGCCTTGGGAATTGGGCTATTTCGATGGCGAGAAGGGGCCGGATCGGGTCTCTATCTGTCCAATCGAGACAAATGATTCCGGTAGCTTTGTCGGGCAGGAGTACTTAGGTCTGTACAAGACGATCGAGAAGGTACGGGACGGGGTGGATATACTGATGGCGGCTGTGCATCCTGCGCAAAATATCGCCGAAGATGTTCGGTCATTCGGGCGAAAACTCGGTAATTATTATCATATTACGCGAAGCGCATAGGGGATCGCGTAGCTCCTTCGGGTAGACATGGTCGCACCGGATGGCCACCAAGGGCGTCGAATGGGTGTGCATCCCACACTCCGTCGCTTAATGGAAGCTCATAGAGTTCTATCAAGATTTTTGGCGCGGTGACACTGCGATACGATTTGGGATTGGTATAGGCTGTGACAAACTCAAACTGCTCATTCTGCGCAATCGCTAGCGGACAAGACTCTAACGTCCGAGAAATATACCGAGATGCAAATGTTGTTGCATTCTTTCCTCTGGAACCCGCGACGCACGGTCATACGTTGGTGATTCCGGTTCGTCATGTGCCCGAGGTCTGGGGGCTGCGCAATGATGAGCTTGCTCCGCTCTCGCTTGCCACTATCAACGTGGCAAGGGCGATTCGTGACGGACTGGCACCGGACGGACTCAACATAATTCAGTCGAACGGTGACGCTGCGACGCAGACTGTTAACCACATGCATGTGCATCTCGTCCCGAGGTGGGACAACGATCGGATGCCAGCGATCTGGCCGTCTGGCACGGAAGAAACTGACGCTACGCTGAATGACGCTGCTCAGCAGATCAAAGCTTCGATCAAAGAAGGTGGCCCAATGTCGTCGCCTGAGGATCGTCGACAGCATTTGGGATTCATTCAAGCTGTTGTGACGCGTATGGCGCAAGCCTCATCCTCGGCGAAATCTTGGCTGTTGCCGATTGTGACGGCCACCTATGGGTATGCGATCACCAAGGACGCCCCACTTGTTGCGATCATTGGTGTCATTGCTGTCGCGATTTTTGCCCTGCTAGATGCGAACTACCTCAAGCAAGAGCGCGCCTTCCGCAAACTTTATGACAAGGTTGCAGAAGGTGGGCCCACTCCTGTCTTTTCCATGAATCCTACGCTTGCCGGTACGGCAAGCAATCGGGGCAATTATTGGCCGGATTTGCAGGATTGGAAATCCTGGTCGGTCGCACCAGTGTACTTGCCTCTGCTAATTGCTGGCTTGTCGATTGCGGGATTGTATACCTGGTTGTGGTGAAATAACCCTCGCGCGTGAAGGCTGGAGCGACCGCTGGATCGACGCGAACTCGATAGCTCAATAAAGGAGAAGAAGTGGCTCGGAAAGTGTTTTTTAGTTTCCACTACCAGCGCGACGCCTGGAGGGTTGGGCAGGTGCGTAACTCGAACGTGGTGAGCGCATTCGATAAAAACCCGTTCTATGACAAGGCGCAATGGGAAACCGTTAAGCGGCAAACGCCTGGTGGTATACAAGCATGGATTGACAAGCAACTTAACGGCACGTCTGTGACCGTTGTACTCATCGGAGCTGAGACCGCTGGTCGCCGATGGGTCAAATATGAAATAGAGAAAAGTATCGAGTTGGGGAAGGCTTTGCTGGGAGTCCATATAGCCGGAATCAAGAATCAGCGCGGAGAAACCGATAATCTTGGTGTAAATCCGCTGCCGTCGCAGTATCCCGTCTATTTATGGAACAAGAATGGTGGGGCGGCGAATCTGGGTAGGTGGATCGAAGACGCGGCTTCGAGCCAAGGGCGCCACTAAAAGGTGTACCCGGGAGCATCTTCATCGCCGCTCCCGCCCTTGTGTATCCCGCATGGCAACACCTCGTCTACGCAAGGCCCGCTGAATGGTACCTGAACCGACTCTGAACCGCTCACTGATTCGCGCGAGCGACTGACCCGATTCGTAGAGTTGTGTCGCGTCGGTAATTTGCTCCTCGGTCAGGCTTTGGTTGCGCATAGTGACGCCCGCCTCGCGCAGGAGCTTGAGTACCGTTCCCTTGCCGAGACTGTAGTCGCGGACGAGTTGAGTGCACGACGTGCCCGCTGTGTACTTCGCCGCGATCTCTACGCGGAGGGCTGGCGTGAATCGACTGGCGACAGTCTCGGTGCGGGGTCGGGTTGGGGTTTGATGCCCTCGGCGGGCGCGCGTGGCAAAGCGTTCCTTCACGGCGTGGACCGACCCCGTAGGTAGTCCTTCCTCGAATACGCTCCTACGTAGTCCGCAATGACCGTGCAGGTCAGGGCTATGATGTCGGCTCGCATCGAGACGTCATCAACAGAAGCTCTCAACATCTGCACGGTCTTCTGCGTTTTCGAGCAGTCTCGAACCCGTGTTGATCGGCTCCGCGAGGAGTCGAAGTGTGTCGTGCGTGGTGTGGTGAGCCGTAAGGATGGGGCGGCGGCTATGAACGCCACCGCCCGCCCCACATTGGGAACGGGCGGTATCAGCGTCCTACTCCGGCCGCGTCGGTTTCTCCTGTACGACCCACGATGCGCCGGTCACGGGGTCGTATTCGGTCACCGTTCCATCAAGGTGACGGGCTCGGTAAGACTCGGTGAGGTACCCGGGGTCTTTCATCGTGGTGTCGAGCGCCGCCGTGATCATGGCCGGGTCGATGCCGAGGGCGCACAGTTCCTGGGTAGGAACCGAGTCCGCATCGGCGAGGATCGCCAGCATCAGATGCTCGACGCCGATGAACCCGTCGCCGCGGTTGTGTGCGATGTCCGCGGCCGCCGCGACCACCTGCTCATAGCGCGGCGTCCGAATCAACTCGTCGTCTGCCATCCCGCCAGTGTCCCACTACTGCCCGAGAACCTCTGTCCACTGGTAATAGGTGTGACCCCACGAGTCCTTGTACTTCTTGCAGATCCAGAACCGCCACCCGTAGAACCCCTCGTCCGTTCTCACGCGCGCACCGTCATTGAGTCGGCTGCACGTGAGCGACGGGCTCCCGTCGGCTGTCTTCTCCGACTCGGGCCAGTTCGCAGCGTCCGACCCTCGGCACGCCGAGTTGTCGTTCTTCGGGTCGACGTGTCCGAACAAGCACGGTCCGGCGCTGGCGACCGGGGTGACTGTGGGCAGTATCGCGCCGCCGACGAACATCGCGGCGGCCGCCGCGCACACCACAGCCGCAGTTCTGATTCGAGCTTGGATGGTCATGATTCCCTCCGTTACTTCTGAGCTCCCGCGCTCTGGGGAGCGAAATCGGCCCGCCTATCCGGTGGGCGTCTGGGCACCTCTGCCTATCTCTGGCGAGATGCGTCGGGGCGGATCCGCTTCGCGTCGATGAGCGTCTGCCAAGCCGCTCTCTTCCGCCGGCACAACGCGACATCGCAGTTGCGGTGCCGCTGCATCGTCTGGTGCGCCTCCCGGACACCGAGTTCTCGATCGGGCGCATCGTGCGGAAACCCTGCGGCCCACAACGTGTTATCCATCCGCCGCTCGGCCACGCGCGCCTTGACCGTGTCGGGGTCGACGGGAACCTGCCACCACATCGAGGCCGCAACCACGGGCGCCATCACCAGCAGTGCGGCGCTGAGCCCGATCGCGAAGATGACCCACCCGTTCACTCGGCATCACCCTTGCGGAGCTCCGGCGCACTGAAAGCCGGGCCGATGATCGTGAACTCGTCTCCTCGAGTGCCGTACTCATCGACCAGTGCCCATGTCTGCGGCTTGTCGACGGCCATCCAGATCGGGCCTTCGGAGCGGGCGATAGCAAGTTTCGCGGCGTCGTCGGCTGTGAAGATGGCGATTGTGGCTTCCAGTTCGGCCGAGGGCTGATGTTCCATCGCTCATCCCTCCGGGTTTTGGACGTGGGCCGGGATGATCTGGAGGGGAGTGACCACGCCGCAGACAGCAGTGATTTCGTCCATCATCGGCGGTGGAATGTAGCGCTGATCCGCGATAATTACCGCCGCGAGGCGGTGTCCGTGAATTTTGGCGAGCAGCAACGTGCCAGTCTCGGGCTCGGTCTCTTCGCCGGGTGTGAGCGTCTCGACGACCGTGTAGCCGACTTGCTCGGCCAGTTCGCGGATCGTCGTTTCTTCTCGCTGCGGGTCGGCTGCCAAATCCTTCCGCAGGAACCCGATCACCTTTGCGGTCATACCGTCCTCGCTGCTAGTGGGTTGGTAGGCACCCGGCGCCGAGGATCTTCAGACGGCGTCTCCCGGCGTCGGGGCCGGAAATAGCTTCGGGGCGACGGCGGTGGCGCTTCGGTGGCGGTTTGGTGGACCAGTGGGGGCGTTGTGGTGCACAGTGAGTCGCGGCCACTTCGTCTTGGGAGACAACATGGTTAGCGTCAGAGAGTGGACTGGTAAGGAAAGCCGCGCTCTGCGCGATGCTTTCCGATTGAGCCAGGCAGATTGGGCCCGCAAGTTGGGTGCCCATGAGCGCACGGTTAAGCATTGGGAAGCCGGGCGATCAATCCGTCCGGCGTATCAAGCAGTGCTCGATACGACGCTGTCTCTTGCACCAGCGGAGGTCGTAGCGGCGTTCCGCGCGCGGCTACACCCGAACGAGGAGAACGACGTGGATCGGCGGCAATTGTTCAAGGTAGGAGCGCTCGGCGCCGGTGGGCTGGCGGTGCTCGGCATCGGCGACGCCGAGCGTGCCCGCTGGCTGATGTCCGGCGCGGGCCGTCCGGACGCTGCCGCGCTGGAAGTTGTGCGGAGCACTCTCTACTCGGCGATGCAGCTCGACGACATGCTCGGGTCGCCTGCCGCGCAGGGACTCGTGATCGCTCAACAGCAACTCGTCGAGGCCATGTTGATCGATTGCCCTGTCGTGATGCGCTCCGCAGCGCTGGCCCTGTATGCCGAATGGACCGGCTTCGCAGGGTGTCTGGCGTGGGACTCGGGCGAGTACGACACCGCCGCGCGGCTCTACCAGCTGGCGCGCGAGACAGCGCACGAGGCCGAGGACGCCGACCTCGGCGCGTACATGCTGTGCCACCTGTCTCAGCTCGCCATCTGGCAGCGCCGCCCACGTGTCGCCGTCGACCATGCCGTCGCCGCTCGAAGCTGGGTCGCCCAGAGCGAGGATGCGCCGTTGCGTGCGTATGTCGCGATGCGCGCGGCCGAGGCCGCCGCCGTCGCCGGACAGCGGCAGGCGTGTCTCGTCGCGCTGGACGAGGCCGACGAGGCTATCGCTGGCGTGGAGCCGTGCCACCCTTCGCGATCGCGCGCCTACTTCGTGTCGGAGGCGATGATGCACTCCTATCGCGGCAACTGCCTCTCGATCCTGGGCGAAGCTCGAAGTGCGGTAGCGGCGACACGACAGGCGCTGAGCCTCATGCAGCCGCAGTACGTGCGTGATCGGGCGATATCGCTGCTCGAGTTGCAGCGGTCCCTCGTCCAGCTCGGCGAGGTGAACGAGGCCGCGAACACTGTCGGCGACGCTGCCGACCTCACCGCGCAATGCCGGTCACCTCGCTTGGCAGCTGCGATCCGGGACGGCCGCCGAGTGTTGTCGCCGTGGGCGGGTTCGCCGCCGGTCCGTGAGCTGGACGCGCGCCTCGCGGCTCGGGATATCGTGATGATATGAGCGCGGAGCAGGAAGCCGAGGTGTTGGCGCGAATCGAGCGCGCCAAGGCCGCGCTACTCGGCACCGGCGAAGTATTCGCACGCAGCGAGGGCGGCCGCGCCCCCTCGCGGTCCGATCGGTTCAAGCAGGCCCGGGAAGAAGTGCACGCCGCAGAGCAGGCGCGTAACCGGCTACTCTGCGAACTCGTCGGCGACGACAACGTCGTACCGGTCGAGCTGGCGCAGCGACTGGGGCTGACCGGGCGCGAGGCCGTGACCATCATCGAGACCGCGCGGACGGGATCGCCGCACATGCGGGAGTATTTGCTCGGTCAGCCGCGCTCGGCGAAGTAGTGGATCAGCCGCAGCTCCAACAACGAGACCCGCGCTCGCATCCAAGCTGTGCGGGACGCCGGTTTGATTCCCCTTAGTTCCGCCAAAGGCGAGTGCTCGTGTAAGAGCACTCGCCTTTTGCTTCTGTGTGGCGGCTGTCCAAGCTCGTGTCCGCCACCGAGTGGTGCTGTGCCGGTGCCGGAGATTCTGTGCGAACCCGCGGGGACCTACGCGGCGATGGTGGTGACGCGGAGGTGCGCCTCGATATCGGCGGGGGAGCCGGTGTAGTGGAGGGTGCGTAGGCCGAGGCTTGCGGCGGCTTGGCAGTTGTCGGCGCGGTCGTCGACGAACAGGACGCGGCTGGGGTCGCGAAATCCGGTCGCGGCGAGGGCGTTTCGGTAGGTGTCGGGGTGGGGTTTGTTCATGCCGAGGCGGGCCGAGTAGAGGGCGTCGGTCATCAGGGTGCGCCAGTCGGAGGCGTCGAGGGCATCGCCGACCGGGTGGGGTGCGTTGGAGAGCAGCACCATCGGGAGATCTGCCCGACGGGCATGGTGGAGGAGGGCTACGACGCGGTCGTCGGTCCGGGTCCACAGCGCGGTGTCGACGGCGCGCAACTGGGTGAGCAGTTCCGGGTCCGGGCGATGGCCGAGCACGGTGGTCCAGAAGTCCGTGTCGTCGAAGTCGCCGGAATCGTAGGGTTCGCGGGCGCTCCAGAAAGCATTTTGGAAGAGTTCGAGCTGGTCTGCGTGCCATCCGGCGAGTTCGGCGAGCTCGCTCCACATGGGAACGGTGGGCTGCAGGCCGATGACGCCGTTGTAGTCGAAGATGACCGCGTCGAGTTCCACGGACTGGTGCGGTAGTGCAGTTATCACCGGTTGCTCCAAGGCTTGATGGGACGGACGGCCACGCCTGCGGAGGCAGGCATGAGGGGATGCCGTGGGTATGACGATTCCCGCCTCCTTCCATGACGGAAGAGGCGTGCGAACTGTGGATCGAAGGAAGGTTCCGCGAGTCAAAGGCTGGAGGTGGTGCGCGACGCTGCGCGAACAAGCCGAAACCTACCAAGGGGTACGTCGGGGTACCACTCGGGACGGGCCTTGGTGATCCGCTCCACAAAGTGCCGTCCGCAGGTCTCACCGGTGTCGGAGTCGAGATCACTCACCGAGGTCGGCTGACAGCCCGCGCACGAATACCATTCGGCGCTTGTCATTCTCGGAAATGCGCGGTGCTTCAGGAGCTGCCGTCGGGCCCGTGGGCGGCGTGGTCGAAACGCGATCGAACCTGGGCGGCTCGCTGACCGTCGGTCGAACAAAGGATACCGGAACAACGTTGTGAGCTGCGACGATTCGTGCCGGAGCCGCCCCGGAGCGGGCGCCGTGTCGAGGTGCTCGGGATGGTCGACAGTCAGGAGGCTGGGGACCTGGTTCCGGCAGAGCGGCGGTCGGCGGCTTGGGGGGATTTCGGTCTCGTGCTGGGGTTGGCGGTGTTGTTAGGGGCGGTGACGCACTTATCGGATCGCCGATAACCTTTCGGGCTGGGCGGATCTCGCTGGACCCGTGTGGGATGTGATTCAGTCGAATGGGAACTGGGGTGGCGCGGGCAAGACATCATCGAAGCGTTCGGCGCGTTGACCGTGGCCACGTTCGTTTATCAGTGCGCTGAATTGGCTTGGCGACGACGCACTTTGGGCAAAGTCTTGCTCGATCTCCGAGTGGGTCGGTGCGCGGCGGCGAGGACCGACTGCGGCGGGGGCAGGCGGCGCGGCGCGCTTTCGTGGGCACGATGACCGACCTCGGGCTGTACTCGTGCGCCTGCATCGCGCTATTGGCGGCCCAGTTCGTCTGTCCTTCGTGCTGTGGCTGATCGCGATCGTCGTCTTGGTGATCAACGCGGTGTGCGTCTTCGGTTCGAGTCGCCGCTCCCCGGTCGATCACGTCGCGGGAACTGTTGTCGTGCAGGCCGGAGCGCTGCGGAAGTACAGCTTGCCGCCCCCGAGCAGATGCGGCAGTTGCGCGATTCCGAACGGGCCGTGCAGGTGCGCGAACTCGGGCAAGACGTCGGTCGTCGGACCGCGGAATCGGCTCGGCGGGTGATCGCATCGGAACGTGGTCAGCAGGCGCAGCGTGTGGCCGAGCGGGCTGGAATCGGCGCCGACCGCATCGCAGGGCCGAAGGGGAGGAGGTGGTTCTGATACCTGGCAGCGCCGAGGAATCCCGCGCCTGCCAGCCGTCTCAGGCGGTGGCGGTTCGCAGTGCGAACCATCCCGTGCCGGGGTCGGAGTAACCGTGGTACATCAGGCGCACTCGCTGATCGACTTCGAAGAGGCGATAGACCGCGAGCATGGCGCGGGCGATAGCTTCCTGCTGGAAGTCGTCGATGCGGCGGTAGCCGATCGGGTGCTCGGGGAGCAGCGCCAGGCGGGTGAGTTCGGTGGGGTCGGTGACTTCCAGGCCCATCGGTGCGGCGTCGGTGATGTGGTGGTCGTGCAGGATGTCGTGGATCCGGTGCGGGTCGGGGCGGCCGGAGCGGAATCGGTGGACTTCGGCCCGCAGCGCTGGACCTGCGGGCTCGCTCTCGACCACGTCGATCAGCTCGGGATCGACGCTCGGTGTTCCGGTGTCCTCGGCGATCGGGGTTTGTTCGAGCAGGTGCAACATATTGCCGCCGGGAAGCAGTGGCTCCGGGGCGAGGAACAGGGTGACCGTCGGGCAGACGCAGCCGTGGCCGAGCAGACAGACGCGCATGTGGAACGAGTCGGGCATGCGGCCCTCCTCCATCGGGACGGGCCGTGGGTAGACGGCCCTTGCTGGATAGGGACTTCGTGTTGTGCCGATCGCGGAATCGCCCTGGCGCTTCGACGGTCGACCGTGCCGCAGTTCCCCAGTCTAGGAGCCGGGCACTGCCCGCGCATCGGCATGTTCCGTCTCGATTCGCGGAACATGGGGGCAGGAAAAGTAGGCACAGGGTGATGATCAGCCGGGCAGATGGCAGAGTCCGAGGGTCTTGCTGCGCAGGGCTCCGAGGCTGATCTTGTCGCCGCCCGCGCCGGTGGCGCGAAGGGATTCGATGTCGGCGAATCCCGCATTGGAGGCGTTGTCGTTCAAGGCGTAGCCGGTGCCGTCCGGGGCGATGAACACGGCGACATCGCCGGGGCGGCATTCCAGGGTGCCGTGGTCGACGGTGAGTGGCCACAGATAACCCATGTTCTCGCTGCCTACCGCTTGGCTGCTGGAGGTGGGCGGGGGCAGGGGAGACGGCGTGGCGTGCGCGGGATGCTTCGGGCCTGATCCGCCGCCGCATGCCGAGGTCGCCAACGCACCGGCGATGGCGCAGACGACCAGTATTCGCGCGCGATACCTTGCCCCCGTATCGAGAGCAGCGGTTTCCTTTGACACAGTGTTCCCCCTTTGCGGCACGCCGTCCCCAGGCGCTAGACGAGCAGCCAATTGGCCGAAAACGACTCGGCGCCAACCATATCGGACGCGGCTGTGAAGCGGGGACGTGGCGGGCGCAACCGCCGCTCAGCTGATCCGTATCTCGACCGGCGGAGCCGCTACGTGCGGATAGTCGGTGGTCACGTCGACCCGCACTCGACCTGGGCCGGTGGGCAAGGCGGCGAAGACGGTCGCGGCCGGCTGATTCCGAGCGGTCTTGTCGCTGACGGGCACGGCCACCGTGCCTGCCGCGCCGGTGTCGAGGTTGCGCCAATTGGCGAACGCCGTAAAGGTGCACGGCATGCCCGTCGGCGTGTTGCTGACGAAGCTGATGCCGAAACGGGCCGCCCCGGGCATTCCGGCGGGCGAGGAGACGCCCGCTCGGCCTTCGCCGTAGCAGGTGTCGCCGAAGGTGCGGATTACTCCGATGTTCACGAATGCGGGTTCGTCCGCGGTCGCCGGACCCGCCGACGCCGCGAACCCGCCCACGCACAGCGCCGCGATCAGGGCGCTTCGTCCGACCAACTGCCTGTTTCGCACTGCCGATCACGCTCCTTCTTCGTCGAATCGAGCACTCTCGGACGGTCATTGTGCCCCGTTCGTCGGCGTTCGCGGTTCGATCGCGCGGCACGTCGTCGCGTGTCGACCCGATACGCGACCGGCGCGCGCACGCATAGCATCGGAGTGTGGAGCGAGGATCGTTGCTGAAGGCTCGGGCCGGCGGGAAACTGCACGGCGGCAATCACGGGATCGCGCCGGAAGAGGTGGTGGCCGCGCAGCGGGCCCGCATGCTGGTGGCGATGATCGAGGCGGCCGCGGACAAGGGCTACGCGGCGGCGACGGTGGCGGACGTGCTGAAGCGGGCCGAGGTGTCCCGGATGACCTTTTACCAGCACTTCGCGAACAAGGAGGCGTGCTTCCTCGCCGCCTACGACATGGCCGTGGAGATCGTGATGACCAGGATCACGGGCGCGCTCACCGCTGACGGCACGCCGCTCGAGCGGATCGATCGGGCACTCGACGCCTACTTCTCCACTCTCGCGCAAGAACCACAGGTGGCGAAGGTCTTCTTGGTGGAGGTGTACGCGGTGGGAAGGCCGGTGCTGGAGCGGCGGTTGGCGACCCAGGCGGCTTTGGTGGACGGTTTCGCCGAGGCGCTCGGCGCGACGCGCCCGCATCAGCAGCTGGCGGGCGAGGCGGTGATCGGCGCGGTCGTCTCGCTGGCTACCAACCGAGTCGTCGCGGGGGACTTCGCCGCGCTGCCCGGGTTGCGCGAGCCGCTGATGTCGTCGCTGATCAGGAATCTGGTGTGCGGCCGGACAGTCGTCCGGCGACCGCGGGCAGCCGATCCAGCATCGCCACGGTGAAATCGGCCAGCAGCGCGATCAGCCCGTCGCGGTCGACGTCGAGCCCCCCGTCCAGCCAGACGAGAACCAGTTCGGCCGCGCCGCCGGTGATCAGCTGGGAGGTCGCGGCGATCGCGGTGTCCTGCCCTTCGGGCAGCTCGAGCACCAGGCGGGTCTGCTCGATGATGACGTCGGCGACCTGGCGCATGCCCGCGAACCGGCTGCGCATGAGCGCCTCATCGCCGTAGGTCTGGGCGAACGCCACTTTCGCGCGTCGCGGATCGTCGGTGAGTTCGACGATGAGGGCCGCCACTCCGGCGCGGATCCGGTCGGCGGGCGTGCCCGTGGTCTCGGCGATGGCGGCCTTCGCCCGGTCCAGCGCCGCCTGCTGGATCTCCACCAGCACCCCGGAGGCCAGCGCATCGCGGTCGGGGAACGCCTCGTAGAAGAAGCGCGGGCCGACCCTGGCCTGTTCGCACACCCCGCGCACGGTCAACGCCGACAGTCCCTGTGTGCCGATGATGTCGAGGGCGGCGTCGAGCAACCGCCTGCGCCGGTCCTCGCGGCGCTCGGCCGTGGAGGCTCCGCGGTAGGTGCCGCTGACGGTACGGGTCACTACGCCAGCTTGGCACAGCCGAAATTGGGAAACAACCGTTTACGGAAACGATGGTTTCCTCTATCGTCGGACTATCGCAGCGTCGCGAAGGGAAGATCGTCATGAGTCTGCTTGTGCCCCAGTCGTTCGATGAGATCTCCGGCACGATCCGCCAGGCGCGGACCACCTGGGCGTGGCACGCGCAGCGCGCGGCCGCGCGAGCGGTCGCGCATTACCCGGCGCCGGTGCGGCCGCTGGCCGATCCGCCGCCGGGCAGCGGACTGAAACCGGTGCTCGGTGACTTCGGGCTCCCCGGCATCGGATACACCTTGCACGCGTTGGCCGACCCGATTCACTTCGCGCGGACGCGTTTCGACCGCTTCGGCCCGGTGCAATGGTTCGGCATGCTCGGTCGGCGCATGGTCACCTTCGGCAGTCCGGAGGGCTACGAGGCGGTGATGTTGGACCGCGACAAGGTGTTGTCGGCGCAGCGCGGCTGGGAGTGGCTGATCGGCCCGTTCTTCCGCGGGGGTCTGCTACTGCGCGATTTCGACGACCACCTCTTCCATCGGCGCGTCATGCAGCAGGCCTTCACGCGGCCGCGGTTGATCGGGTACCTCGACCTGACCACGCCTCGGATCACCCGCGGCATCGCGCAGTGGGAGGCCGCCGAGGATTTCCCGGTCTACCGGGCGATCAAGAAACTGCTGCTCCAGCAGGCCACCGAAGTCTTCGCGGGCGCCGAATCCGGCGCGAGCTCAGCCCGATTGGAGCGCGCCTTCGAGGACGCGGTGCGCGGCGGGGCCGCCTTGATCCGGGCGAACGTGCCGGGCGGTGTGTGGGCCCGCGGCGTGCGTGGCCGCCGGGTGCTCGAGGAGCACTTCCGCCGCGAGTTGCCCGCGAAGCGCGCGGGCGGCGGCAGCGATCTGTTCAGCGTGCTGTGCCGGGCCCGCACCGCCGACGGCGAGACCTTCACCGACGCCGAGGTGATCGAGCACATGATCTTCGTGATGATGGCGGCCCACGACACCAGCACCATCGCCGCGTCCATGCTCGTCTACGAACTCGGCAGGCACCCCGAATGGCAGGAGCGGCTGCGCGCCGAATCCGTCGCGTCGGGCAAGCCCGCGCTGGACTACGACGATCTCGACCGCCTGCCCTCGCTCGATCTGGCGTTCAAGGAAGCGCTGCGGGTCTACTCGCCGGTGGCCCAGCAGGTCCGCGAAACCATCGCCGACGCCGACATCCTCGGCTACTACCTGCCGAAGGGGACGTTCATCCTCTGTGGCACGTACGGGCTGATGCGCAACGAGGAGTACTGGAACGATCCCGATACCTTCGACCCGGAACGTTTCGCCGAGCACCGTCGTGAGGACAGATCGCACCGCTTCGCCTGGGCGCCTTTCGGCGGCGGGGCGCACAAGTGCATCGGCCTCTACTTCGGCGGCATGACCGTGAAAGCCGTAGTGCATCAAATGCTGTTGCGGTATCGCTGGAGCGTGCCGGACGGCTACCAGCTGCCACTGGTCGCCGGCACCGGACCGGTGCCCGCCGATGGTTTGCCCATCCGGCTGGAGCGGATCGTCCGATGAGGATCATCGCCGACCGTTTCGTCTGCGCGGGGCACGGCATGTGCGAAGCGCTGGCGCCCGATCTGTTCCGGGTCGGCGCGGACGGGATCGTCGTCCCGCCCGACACCGTCACGAGCGATCGGGAGTTGCTCGAGCTCGTCGTCGACAGCTGCCCGGTCGCGGCGCTGCGGTTGGGCTGAGGTCTCCCGGCTCGTTTCGCGTCCGCGGCGCTGGGTACCGCGAACTGCGATATTCGAGCCCATCGACGCGAGAGGACCACATCTCATGGCCACCTGCGATACGTGCGGAAACGAGTACGACAAGACGTTCACCATCATCCGCGACGGCCAGTCCGCCACCTTCGACAGCTTCGAATGCGCGATCACCGCCATGGCCCCGACCTGCACGCACTGTTCCTGCCGGATCGTCGGGCACGGTGTGGAGGCGCGTGGAGACTACTTCTGCTGCGCGCATTGCGCCCACGAAGCGGGTCATCCGGCCCTGGTCGATCACGTCTGAACCCGCTGCCGAGCGGCGATGCGCGACCCATCACCCGCGCGGCGCGTGGCTTCGCCGCACCTCGAGCCCCGCTACCCGCGCCGCTTCGGCCAGCACCGCCTCGAGCATGGCCGGAGTGAGTCGTCCGGTGAAGGTGTTCTGCTGGCTGACGTGGTAGCAGCCGAACAAGTGCAGCGGACTGCGGCCCTCCTCGGCGGCGGCCAGTTCGACGTGCGCGCCGTGGCCGAATTTCGGTCGCGGGCGCGGCACGGCCCAGCCCGCTTCGGCCAGCACCGGAAGCAGTGCCTGCCAGCCGAACGCGCCGAGCACCACCACCGAGCGGACGGTGGGCGTGAGCAGTCGCAGTTCGGTCGCCAGCCAGTGCCCGCAGCGATCTCGCTCCTCCGGCGTCGGCTTGTTGTCCGGCGGCGCGCAGTGCACGGGAGCGGTGACCCGCACGCCGTGCAGCCGCAGGCCGTCGTCGACGCTGATCGCGGTCGGCTGGTTGGCCAGACCGACCGCGTGCAGCGCCGCGAAGAGCACATCGCCGCTGCGGTCGCCGGTGAACATGCGGCCGGTGCGGTTGCCGCCGTGCGCCGCGGGCGCGAGTCCGACGAGCAGCATCCGCGCGTCCGCCGGACCGAAGCCGGGCACGGGGCGGCCCCAATACGTCTGGTCGCGGAAGGCGGCGCGTTTCTGTCGCGCGACGAGCTCGCGCCAGGCGACCAGACGCGGGCAGGCGAAGCAGTCGGCGACCGCCGCGTCGAGTTCGGCGATGGTCCGGCACACGTCAGCACCGGCCGTAAGAGGCGGTGGCATAGGCCCATACCGTGGGGCGCCCGAGGGCGGGGCGGTGTCGGTCGGAGATCGGTGTCTCGTGCATCAGAACTCCCTTCGGTGGTGCCAGGGGAGGGACGAACCGGGCGATCGTGCCCATGGTGCGCCGACGCGACCGGCCGGTGCCGTCGATCGGTGATCGGTCCCGTCCGGACGGTACCGCCTCGGACGTCTGTCCAGTTCAGCGGGGTGATCGCGCGGCCGCCGGGCGCGATATGTGATCGGTACCACCCGGTCGGGGTTGGTAGCATGGCGTTTCCGACCGACCGGATGCGGTGGTTCACCTCCGGCTTCTTTCGAAAGAGTCTTTCCATGCAGTTTGAGATCGTCGAGCGGGACGAGACGTGGGTTGCCGGGCTGCCGGTACGCAGCCCCAAACGTGCGCTCGGGGAACTGCGTGACCGGGATCTGGAGGCCGCCTGGGCGGCGGTGTTGCACCAGGAACTCGGCGGCCCGTTGGCCAGCGCCTACACCGACTACACCGGTGAGCTGGGCACGTACAACACCCAGATCGTCGGCTATCAGTGCGCGTCCTTCGACGACGTGACCCGCGGTCACCTGGTCGCCCGGCTGCCGCGCGGCGCCTACGCACGGTTCTCCTCGGTCGGTAACTTCCCGCAGGTGATGACCGACCTGTGGACGCAGATCGCCTACGCCGAGGAACACAACCAGATCAAGCGGACCTACACCGGCGATTTCGAGTGCTACCCGCACGCCTACAAGATCGATCTGTACCTGGCGGTCGACGCGCGATGAGTTATGCGATCGTGGTGCGTGCCGAGGCGGTCTACGGCGGGCTGGTCGTCCCGCGCGTGCGCCCGAGCTTCAAGGTCAGCAACAGCGACCTCATCGAGTTCCTCAAGGACCGCTTGCGGGACCGGGATGGCGTGGACCGTCCGATGTACACGGTGTACGTGCCGGACCCGGCCGGAAACTACAACGCCGTGGTCTGTTTCGAGTACCCCGAGCCGGACGCGGTGCCGGTGGGTGACGTCTTGGTGCGGGTCCCGAAAGGCGTCTATGCCCGGTTCGCGCCCAACGGCGACTATCACGATCCGGTAGAGGACGTCTGGGCGCAGGTCGACGACGCGACGGCGTCCGCCGAGATCACCCGGGCCTACCGTGAAGAGATCGAGATCTGGCACGGCCCGGAATCGGTCGAGTTGTTCATTTCTATCCTCGTTTAAATTGCCAATCGGTAACTGACCCCGGACCGACTGGTCTCCATGTTATTTCCGATTTCGAATACGCCAGTTCTGACCTGCGAAAATATGGCGTGTACCGCAGAGTTTTCGGAAGATTAGCCGGACGGCTGGTCAATTCCTGTCCGATGACGGATACTGCCCTGGGCAACTTCGTCTCGGCTCGGGGCCGCGGGGGGCTGCATCGGGCTGGACTATCGCGCATGGCAGCGCGGCGATGGAGTAGGAACAACATGACTGTGGATCTGATTGCAGTCGTGCCGAGGAACTCCCGTGGGCGGGGAGTGCGACGGTATTACGACGCGCAATCCGGGTGTGCGTTCTTTGTCTCCGAACCGGGCGGGCAGCCGGAACTATGGGACCGGTATCTGCACGGGGCCCGTGACGTTTACCGGCATTTCGGAGTCGAACACGCGCTCGAATACGAAACGGTCGCCGACGGTGCGTCCTCGGCGCTGTTCTTCGCCGCGCTCGCCGCCGACGGCGACATGGTCGCCGGGGTGCGGATGCAAGGTCCCTACATCGATGCGCGGCAGGCGCACGCGCTGGTCGAATGGGCCGGTCAGCCGGGCGCGGACGACTTGCGGCAAATGATCGCCGACCGGATACCGCAGGGCGTGATCGAGGCCAAAGGCGCGTGGGTCGCTCGCGATGCCGCCAACCGGAGCGAACTGAGCGCGGCGATCTCGCGCACCGTGCTGCACGGCGCGCGCCTGCTCGGCGCCCGCTACGGCTTCGCGACGGTGGCCTCCTTCACCGTGGCCCGCCACCAGGCGTGCGGCGCGGTTGCGGCCGAGCACATTCCCGCGGTGCTGTATCCGGACGAGCGCTACCGAACCGTTCCGCTGTGGTGGGATACCCGGTGCTATGCCGCGTCGGCCGAGGAAGCGCAGCGATCCCTGACCCAGCGCGAACAGGACGCGCTCGGTCTGTCGACCGCGCGTACGCCCGATATGCGATGCGGGATCGGGCGGCCGACGGAGGGCCGGCGCGGATATGGGCGATGACCGGAGCCGAGCGGCGGACCACCGGCCGCTGATCATCGACCCCGCCGATCCGGAGGACGCGCGGATACTCGCCGCGCTGCGCGCCGACCCGCGCATCGAAATCCTCGATCTGCGTGCGTCGTTGCGCGCCGAATACAGCAGAATGGTTGCCGCACCCGATATCCCGGAGGGGCCGGAAGCGGATCGCTGGATCTACTATCCGTGGCGCGCCGCGGTGGTCGGATTGCCGGGGCCGCGTACTTTCCGGATGATCCGGCTGGATCGTAATCGGAACAAACTGACCAGGGCCGAACAGGACCTTCTGGCCGAACGCACGATCGGGATCATCGGACAAAGCGCCGGGCACGCGATCGCGCATCTGCTCGCCATGGAGGGTATTTGCGGGGGATTGCGCTTGGCGGACCTGGACGATATCGAGTTGTCGAATCTCAACCGGGTCGCCGGGACGCTGTTCGACATCGGCGTCAACAAAGCGGTGGTAACCGCACGCCGTATCGCCGAGTTGGACCCTTATCTCCCGGTGCAGATCTTCGAGACCGGGGTCGACGAGAATTCGGTGGACGAATTCCTGGACGGCCTCGCGATCGTGGTCGAGGAGTGCGATTCGCTCGATATTAAACTCGTGATTCGCGAGGCGGCGGCCCGGCACCGCATTCCCGTACTGATGGAAACCAGTGACCGTGGTTTGCTGGACGTCGAGCGTTTCGATCTCGAAGCCCGCCGACCCCCGTTCCACGGATTACTCGGCGAAGTCAGCGCCCGGGATTTGCGGGGGTTGACGTCGCGGGCGAAGGCGCCGTACGTGGTGAAGCTGCTCGGCGCCTCCGGGCTGTCGCCGCGGCTGGGCGCGAGCCTGGTCGAAGTCGGCGAGACGGTGAACAGCTGGCCGCAGCTGGCCGGTGACGTCGGCCTCGGCGCCGCGAGCGTGGCCGCCGCCGTGCGGCGCATCGGACTGGGGCTGAAGCTGGATTCCGGTCGCGTCCGGATCGATGTGGAACGGCATCTCGACGAGCTGGCCGACCCGCCGCCGAACGACGAGCCGGTGTGGGCCGAGGCGCCGCCCGAGCCCGTCACCGGGCCCATCGATAGCGTCCTCGCCTGCGCGCAACGGGCTCCATCCGGGGGAAACATGCAGCCTTGGTCGTTGCGGGCCTGCGCGGATGACATCGCCATCGAGCTGGCGCCCGAGTGCAGCACGGCGATGGACATCGGCTATCGCGGCAGCGCCGTCGCGCTCGGCGCGGCCGTCTACAACGCGCGGGTCGCCGCGGCCGCGCACGGAATCCTCGGCCCGCACGAGTTCGTCGAAGGAGCGCCGGGGTCCGGTCGTCTCGTCGCCCGCTTGCGGCTGGGGAACGATCGCAGTGCCGAGCTGGCGGCCGACTATCCCGCCGTCCTGCGACGCGAGACCAACCGCAGGGTCGGCACCGGGGCCCCGCTGGCGGATGGCGTACTCGACGCGCTCGCGGCGGCCGCCGAATCGGCCGGTGCGCATGTGCGCGCCGTCGTGGAACGGGAGGACATCGAGGAAGCTGCGAGGTTGCTGGGGGATTCCGACCGGGTCCGCTATCTCACGCCCCGCTTATACGAGGAAATGCTCGCCGAAGTCCGTTGGGCGGACGACGCGCCGGAGACCGGAATCGATGCGCGCAGCCTGGAACTGACCGACGACGAATGGGCGGCATTCCAGATCACCACCCGCGCCGACGTCATGGCGCAGTTGCGGTCCTGGTCGGGTGGAGCGGCGCTGGGGAAATACACCGGTGACCGGGTGCGGTCCAGCTCCGCCATTTTGGCCGTGACATTCGACGCGGCCGACCCTCGATTGACCGACTACGCGGCGGCGGGCGCGGCGGTCGCGCGGGTTTGGGTGCGGGCCGAGCGCCTCGGATTGTGCGTGCAGCCGATTTCCCCGGTATACCTCTACGCCCGACGCCATGCGGAACTTGCAGCGATTTCCCCCGACTTCACGGATACACTAACGTCACTTCAGGGCCGTTTCCTGGACCTGCTGGAAGTGCCTGAGCATGAGACCATGGCGTTGGTGCTTCGCCTGAGCTACGCCTCCGCCGCCACCGTACGCAGCAGGCGGCGTCCGGTGCTCGGTGTGGACACCAGTAGTTAGCGCGATCGGAGACAATGTGCCACGGCGGACACTCGACTCGTTGGTGACCCAGGTCGCCTCTGAGCTCATGGGTGTGGACGCCACGACCATGGTCGCCGCGACCGAACGCGTGCTCGCGCAACTGGTCGAGTACTTCGACGTGGACTTCAGCTACGTGCGGCACACCGACCGCGAACGCCGGGCAACCGTGCTCATCGCCGAGTGGCCGCACCGGCAGAACATTCCGGATCCCGATCCGCTCGGCGTGATCTACTTCGATGGCGCGGACCCGGTGTTCCGCGCCCTGGAGAACGCGACCGAGCCGATGGTCGCGCGCCCGACCCCGGAATTCGCCGACTACCAGGAGACCGTGCGCCGTGGCTCCGGCATCGTCGGGGTGACCTCGGCGGCGGTACCGCTGATGTCGCGTGGCGAGCCGACCGGTGTGCTCGGGTTCGTCAAGTCGGGCGATCGGGAGTGGAGCAATCGCGAACTCAACGTGCTGAAAGCCATCGCGGCGCTGTTCGCGCAACTGCAAGCGCGGGTGGTCGCGGAGGAACGTCTCCGATACATCGCGCTGCACGACGACCTGACCGGCCTGGCCAACCGGCGCGCGCTGCTCGAGCACATGGAGGAGCGATTACGCGCGGGAAGCCCCGGCCCGGTGGCCGCTTTCTTCCTCGACCTGGACCGCTTGAAAGCACTCAACGATTTCCTCGGTCACACCGCAGGGGACAACTTCATCCGCACCTTGTCGACGCGCCTGCGGGAGAACCTGGACCCGAACGACATGATCGCCCGACTGGGCGGCGACGAATTCGTCATCGTTCCCGCCAAGCCGATGGACGCGGTGGCCGCCGAGTACGAGGCGAACCGCATCCAGCAGTTGATCGCGCGGCGCGTCACCGTCGGCGGCGAGTCGGTCAGCCGGGGCGCCAGCGTCGGCGTCGCGCTCGGCTTCCCCGGTGAGACGACGGTCGCCGACGTGCTGCGCCGCGCCGATCACGCGCTGTTGTCGGCGAAATCGGGCGGCGGCAACGGCGTCGCGGTGTTCACCGACACCATGCGCGCGCAATTCGAACTCCAGGACGACGTGGAGCTCAACCTGCGCGGCGCGGTGTCGGACGGCTCGCTGCTGCTGCACTACCAACCCGAGGTGGATCTGCGCACGGGCCGCATCGTCGCGTTGGAGGCGCTGGTTCGCTGGCTGCACCCCACCAGGGGATTGCTGCCGCCCGCCGCGTTCGTCACCGTCGCCGAGGCCACCAACCTGGCCGGTGAACTGGGCCGCTGGGTGATCCGGTCGGCGTGCGCGCAATTCGCCGAATGGCGCAGGCGCGGTCTGGCGGGCAACGTCGTGATGCGGATCAACGTGTCGCCGGTGCAGTTGGTGAGCCTCGATTTCGTCGAGCGGATCGAGGACATCCTGCGCCTGTTCGGCATCGACGGCAGCTCGGTGTGCCTGGAGATCACCGAGCACGTCGTGGTCCAGGACCTGGCCCGGACCCAGGTCACGCTGCGCGGACTCAAGCGGATGGGCGTGCAGATCGCCATCGACGATTTCGGCACCGGCTACAGCTCGCTGTCGCATCTGAAGGCGCTGCCGGTGGACGCGGTGAAGATCGATCGTGGTTTCGTGCAGCGGCTCGGCGCCAGCACCGACGATCTGGCCATCGTGAAATCCATCATCGGCCTGGCCGGCTCGTTCGGGCTCGGCGTCGTCGGGGAAGGCGTCGAGACGGCGGTCGCCGCGCGCACCTTGGTGGGCCTCGGCTGCTACCGCGCGCAAGGCTTTCTGATCGCGAAGCCGATGCCCGCCGAGCAGGTCGAGACGCACCTCACCGCGGGCCGGATCCCCCTGGATCTCGATCTTCCGCGGGCCGGGCGCGGGCTGCCCGCGCACTGAGATCGCCGAAACAGCCGCCGGTTATCCGGTTCTTTCACGGCCGTTCACGCACCGTTGGGCGCGGGTAACCCGATCCGCTGCACGATCGGCCACGTGCGCATAGTTCAGCTTGCGAACTTCTACGGCCCGCGGTCGGGTGGGCTGCGCACGGCGCTGCACCATCTGGGCGAGGGTTACGTCGCCGCGGGACACGACGTGGTGCTGATCGTGCCGGGCCCGCGCCGGTCCGAGGAGATCCTGCCCACGGGGGTCGTACGGATCACACTGCCCGCGTTGGCCATTCCGTGGACCGGGGGTTACCGTGCCGCGGATCCTCGCCGGGTGGCCGACGTCCTGGACGGATTGCGGCCCGACGTGCTGGAGGTCTCCGACCGGCTGACGCTGCGCGGATTCGGCCGCTGGGCGCGGCGGCGCGACGTGGCAGGCGTGATGATCTCGCACGAGCGGCTCGACCGGCTGCTGGGACAGGTGCTGCCCGGCCCGGTGGCGCGGTGCTGCGCCGACGTGGCCAACCGGCACACCGCCACCGACTACGACATCGTCGTGTGCACCACAAGCTTCGCTCGCGAGGAGTTCCTGCGCATCGACGCGCGCAACGTGGAGCTGGTCCCGCTCGGCGTCGATCTCGATCTGTTCAACCCGCACCGGCGCGATCGCAGGCTGCGCGCCGATCTGGGGGTGCCGGGTCATCCGCTGCTGGTGCACTGCGGCCGGTTGTCGGTCGAGAAGCGGGTGGATCGCAGCATCGAGGCGGTCGGCGCGTTGCGGGAGGCGGGTATCGAGGCGCGATTGGTCGTCGCCGGGGACGGCCCGCGCCGCGACGCGTTGCAGCGGCGGGCCCGCACGCTGGCCCCGCTGCCGGGCGGGGTGCCCGCCGTGCACTTCACCGGCTTCATCGCCGAGCGCGCGATGGTCGCCAAACTGCTCGCCACGGCGGACGTCTCGCTGGCGCCCGGTCCGCACGAGACCTTCGGCCTGGCGGCGCTGGAAGCGCTCGCGGCGGGGACGCCCGTGGTGGCGAGCCGATCCTCCGCGCTGGCCGACATCGTGACCGCCGACTGCGGCGCGGTGGCCGCCGACCATCCGTCCGCGTTCGCGCGGGCGGTCAGCGACGTGCTGGCCATGCCCCAGGCCCGCCGGCGCAGCGCCGCGCGCAGCCGGGCCGAGCAATTCACCTGGCCGCGAGCCGTCGCGGGCATGCTCGCGGTTCTGGGTCGTTAGCGGCGTCCCGGTCGGCGGCCGTCCACTGGACTACCCTGCGGGGAACCGATTCGGCGATTCGAGATGGGATGCGCAGTGCTGGGTAGAGGTCGCGGGCGAGCGGGTCGAACGACGGTGCGCGATGCGAAGGTTCTGGTCACGGGCGCGGCGAGCGGCATCGGCCGGTCCACCGCGCTGGCCGCCGCCGCGGACGGCGCCGAACTGGTGCTCACCGACATCAATGCCGAGGGCCTGGACGCCACGGTGACGGACATCCGCGCCGCGGGCGGACGTGTGGCTCTGGCGCAAGCGTTGGACATCACCGACTATGACGCGGTGCGCGCCTTCGCCGACCGGGCGCACGCCGAACTCGGCAGCCTGGACGTCGTCATGAACATCGCGGGCACATCGGTCTGGGGGACCGTGGAGAACCTGGAGCACACGCACTGGCGGCGCATGGTGGAGGTCAACCTGATGGGGCCGATCCATGTCATCGAGACCTTCGTGCCGCCCATGGTGCGCGCGGGCAAGGGCGGTGCGCTGGTGAACGTGTCGTCGGCGGCGGGCCTGCTCGCGCTGCCCTGGCACGCGGCGTACAGCGCGGGCAAATTCGGCATCCGCGGCGTATCCGAAGTGTTGCGGGTGGATCTGGCGCAACACGGCATCACGGTGCATCTGGTGGCGCCCGGCGCGGTGAACACGCCGCTGGTGCGCAGCGTCGAGCTGGTCGGAGTGAACAAAGAGGACCCGAAGATCCAGCGGCTCACCGCGGCGTTCACCGAGCACGCGGTGCCGCCGGAGCGGGTGGCGACGGCGATCCTGCGCGGGATCGAACGCAACCGTTTCCTGATCTACAGCTCGTTCGACATCCGCTTCGGTTACTGGTGGAAGCGCAAGTTCGCCTTTCCCTACGAGTTCGCGATGCGGCGCACCAGCGCCCGGTTCAGCAGGCTGCTGGCTTCGACGGGCAATTGAGCTGCACGTCGAGCACGCGCGCGCCGGGGCCTTCGGCGCCGAGCCGGTCGTGCTCGTTGACCAAGCGGCAGGTGCCGAGGGACAGGCAGCCGCAGCCGATGCAGCCGGTGAGGCTGTCGCGCAATCGGATCAGCTGGGTGATCCGGTCGTCCAGGTCGGCGCGCCACGTGGTGGACAAGGTCTCCCAATCGCGCCGGGTGGGCGTGCGGCCTTCCGGTAGTTGATCGAGGGCCGCCCTGATCTCGCTCAGCGGTATGCCGACGCGCTGGGAGATGCGGATGAACGCGACGCGGCGCAAGGTCTCGCGGGCATATCTGCGCTGATTCCCGCTGGTGCGTCTGCTCGTGATGAGCCCTTCGCGTTCGTAGAAGTGCAACGCGGAGACCGCGACTCCACTACGCTCGGAGAGCTGCCCGGGGGTCAGCTCCTTCGCCCGCCAATCGGCTGCTGTCGACATGCACGCTCCTCCCAATCACCTCAACAATACTTGAGGTTAGGGTGTGCTGGGGCCGGATTCGGCGATCGCGCACCGATCCGCACGCCGAAGCCGGGATTTCCGTGCTCTTCCGGCCGCGGCGCACTACGGTTCGATCATGGGAGCAGATGCTGTGTCCGCGCGGGAGGGTGCGCGTTTGGCCGTGACGTCCGAAGTCGGCACGCTGCGTACGGTGCTGCTGCACCGGCCGGGCAACGAGCTGCGCAGGCTGACCCCGCGCAACAACGATCAGCTGTTGTTCGACGGCATCCCGTGGGTGGAGCGCGCGCAGCAGGAGCACGACGCGTTCGCCGAAGTCCTGCGTGGCCGCGGCACCGAGGTGCTGCTGCTGTCCGACCTGCTCGCCGAGACCATCCAGGTCAGCGGCGCCGCCCGGATCCAGGGCATCTCGGCCGCGGTCGACGCGCGCAGGCTCGGACACACGCTGGCCGACGAACTGGCCGCCTTCCTGCGCGGCGTGCCCGCCGGGGAACTGGCCGACATCCTCATGGCGGGGATGACCTTCGACGAATTGCCGTTCGGGCCCGACGCCACCTCGCTGGTGCGCCGCATGCACCACGGCGGCGACTTCGTCATCGATCCGCTGCCCAATCTGCTGTTCACCAGGGATTCCTCGTTCTGGGTCGGTCCGCGCGTGGCGATCACCTCCCTCGCGCTGCCCGCCCGCAGCCGGGAGACCTCGCTGACCGATCTCATCTACGCGTTCCATCCGCGTTTCCTCGGGGTGCGCCGGGCGTACGAATCGCACACCGCGCCGATCGAAGGGGGCGACGTGCTGCTGCTTTCGGAGGGCGTGGTCGCGGTGGGCGTCGGCGAGCGCACCTCGCCCGCCGGCGCGGAAGCCTTGGCGCGCAGCCTGTTCGACGATGACCTCGCTCACACCGTGCTCGTCGTGCCGATCGCGCAAACCCGCGCGACGATGCACCTCGACACGGTGTGCACCATGGTCGACGCGGACGCTGTCGTGATGTATCCGGCGGTGCGCGAATCGCTGTGCGCCTTCACCATCCGCAAGGCCGACGACTACGGCGGACGGCTCGGCAGCGGCCGGGTCGACATCAGCGGCCCCGACCCGTTCCTGCCCGCGGCCGCCGAGGCGATGGGCATCGGCAAGCTGCGGGTGATCGACACGGGACTGGACGGCGTCACCGCCGAACGGGAACAGTGGGACGACGGCAACAACACCCTCGCGCTCGCGCCCGGCGTGGTGGTCGCCTACGAGCGCAACGAGATGACCAACGCCAGGCTGGAGGACGAAGGCATCGAGGTGCTGCGCATCCCCGGCTCCGAACTCGGCTCCGGCCGCGGCGGCCCGCGTTGCCTGTCCTGCCCGCTGTCCCGCGACGAGTTGTGAGCGCGGGCATGTTCACCATCACCGTCTCGCACGACTCGACCGTGCCGCCCTACGAGCAGCTACGCCTCGGCATCATCGCCCAGGTGCGTTCCGGCGAACTGGCCGCGGGAACCAAGATCCCGACCGTCCGCGCCCTTGCCGCTCGACTCGGCCTCGCCCCCAACACGGTGGCACGCGCCTACCGCGAGTTGGAGGCGGACGGCGTGGTCGAAACCCGGGGCAGGCAAGGCTCGTTCATCGCCTCCTCGGGAGACCCGACCCGCGACGTGGCAGGCCGCGCGGCCACCGCCTACGTCGCGACGGTGCGCAGATTGGGCTTGGACGACGCCACCGCCCTGCGCTACGTGCAGGCGGCACTCGAGGCCTGACCTCTTATCTCCAGCTAGGGAGCCAGAGGTGGTCGTGCCAGTTGCCCGGGGTGATCGGTAGCGCGGTGAGAATCGGCCACAGCCAGATGAAGTTGGCGATCACCAGGCCGAGGTAGAGGCAGACCGCGAGTAGTCCGAGGCTGCGCCGTTCGTTCGGCGGGGTGGGCAGGTAGATCCCGGCGGGGCTGCGCGGGATGGTGCTGGGGTGCGCGGGGTCCAGCACGTCGCCGAGCGCCAGCGCAACGCCCATCACCAGGAACGGGGCCATCGGGACGGCGTAGAAGTAGTACATCTGCCGGTCGAGGGTGGCGAACCAGGGCAGCAGCGCGGCGCCGTAGCCCACCAGCACCGCGCCGTGGCGCCAGTCGCGACGAACCACCGCGCGCCACAGCATCCAGGCCAGCACCGGGAAAGCCACCCACCAGATGGCGGGCGTGCCGATCAGCATCACGGCCTTCACGCACTGGGTCTGCCCGCAACCGGTGACGCCGCTGTCGGCGTAGTAGTACAGCATCGGGCGCAGGCCCATGGGCCAAGTCCACGGCTTGGATTCCCAGGGGTGATGGTTGCCCGCCGAATTGGTCAGTTCGGTGTGGAATTCCAGCGACCTGGCGTTGAAGTACCAGAGCGAACGCAGCGCGCCCGGCACCACATGCGACCAGAATCCTCCGGTGCCGATCGGGTCCGTCGGGGCGGACGGATTGCCGGGCATGTATCGGTACACGCCGGTCTCACTCGCGAACCAGGCCCAGTAACTGGCCAGATAGATGCCGAGCGGCACGAGCACCAGCGCGTACAGCGCGGGCCCGATGTCCCGCAGCGCCACCCCGAGCCACGGACGGCGTACCCCGTAGAGCCGCCGCGCCGAGAGGTCGAAGTAGACGCTCATCAAGCCGAAGGCGGCGATGAAATAGATGCCGGACCATTTGGTTCCGCAGGCCAGCCCGAGCAGCAGGCCCGCGCCGAAGCGCCACCAGCGCACCCCGAGGCGCGGTCCCCAGTCGGTCACGCCGATCCGGCCCTCCGCGTCGGCGCGCGCGCACCGAGCACGCACCTCGTCGCGGTCGACGATCAGGCAGCCGAAGGCGGCGGTGACGAACAACGCCATGAAGATGTCGAGCATGCCGATGCGCGAGGAGACGAAGGTCAGCCCGTCGGCGATCAGCAGGATGCCCGCGATCGCGCCGATCAGGGTGGAGCGTGTCATCCGCCGGGTGATCCGGATCACCAGCAGTACCAGCACCGTCCCGGCGAGCGCGGCGGTGAAACGCCAGCCCCAGCCGTTGTAGCCGAACATCGCCTCGCCGATCGCGATGAACTGCTTGCCGACCGGGGGATGCACCACCAGCCCGTAGCCGGGGTTGTCCTCCACCCAGCCGCCGGTGAGCATCTGCCAAGCCTGCGGGGCGTAGTGCTTCTCGTCGAACACGGGGGTGCCCGCGTCGGTCGGGTAGTTGAGCATGGTGAAGCGCGTCACCGCCGCGATCGCGGTGAGGAACGCGGTCACCAGCCAGCCGCGCGCGCGGTCGGTCGGCCCGAAGTCGCGTGGCGGCCGCAGCGGCCCCGGGCTCGACCAGGATGGCACGGTTCCGAACCGTGCGGTCGCGCGCTGGTCGGTCACCTGGGTCACGCCCCGATCGTATGCTTTCCCGCCTCTCCGGGTCTTCAGGCCGTACTAGTTGGGTGGTTCGGGATTCGCGTTCAGGTCCTGCGTGAGTGCCGCTGTAGTTTTGGGCGTACCCGGTGAGTTACCCATGTGCTCACGAGATCGGCTGTACGTGTCGAGAACGGGCCCGGCGGATTCGCGGTCGGCTCCCGGCGTGAGTGAGATTTGTCTCGAAGGCGTGCGGGATTGCTTCTGCCGGTGCGGCCGAACCTGGTTGCCGCCTATCTGCTGGGGCCGGTGGCGTCGGTGGATAGGCTGCGGGTTGGCGGTTGTCGCCGGATACGTGATGCGGACAGGAGTGCGGTGGCTTACGAGACGGCGGGCGGGCTGGTGCTCGCGGCGACGCCGATGGGTGATGTCGGTGATGCCTCGCAGCGCCTGCGCGAAGCGCTGGCGACGGCCGATGTCGTCGCCGCCGAAGACACCCGCCGCACCAGGGCGCTGGCCAAGGCGCTCGGCGTCGAGATCTCCGGCCGGGTGGTCAGTTTCTACGATCACGTCGAGACCGCCCGGATTCCGATGCTGCTCGACGAGATCGCCGACGGCCGTACGGTGCTGCTGGTCACCGACGCGGGCATGCCGTCGGTGAGCGATCCCGGCTACCGCATGGTGGCGGCGTGCGTCGAGCGGGATCTGCCGGTGACCTGCCTGCCCGGTCCCTCCGCGGTGACCACGGCGCTGGCACTGTCGGCCCTGCCGGTGGAACGGTTCTGCTTCGACGGATTCCCGCCGCGCAAATCCGGCCAGCGCCGGGAATGGTTGCGTACCTTGGCCACCGAACCACGCGCCTGCGTCTTCTTCGAGGCCCCGCATCGGCTCGCCGACTGCCTGGCCGACGCGGTCGAGATCCTCGGCCCGGACCGCCGCGCCGCCGTCTGCCGGGAGCTGACCAAGACCTACGAGGAAGTGATCCGGGGGACCCTGGCCGAACTGGCCGAGTGGGCCGTCGAAGGCGCACGCGGCGAGATCACCGTGGTGCTCGCGGGCGCCAAGCCCGCCGCCGCCGATCCCGCGGACCTGGTGGACGCCGTGGAATCCCGAACCGCGGCGGGCCTGCGCCTCAAAGACGCCTGCGCCGAGGTCGCCGCCGCCCACGCCGTGTCCCGTCGCGAGCTCTACGACGCGGTTCTCGCCGCGCGCCGCACTTCCTAGCCGACCGCGGCTTCGGCTGTGCGGTTTCGCTCCGCGCGGGTGGTCGACCCGAAGCGGGGTGGCGGGCATGATCATCGGTATGACTTCTCTGGAGAGCAAGGCCACGACGTTTCTCGGGCTGCACGTGCCGGGTGATCCGGGCGTCTTCCCGACGGTGTGGGATGCCTGGTCCGCGAAAGTCGCCGTGGCCGCGGGCTTTCCGGCCTTGACGGTGGGCAGTCATCCGCTGGCCGATTCGATCGGCCGCTCGGACGGGGAAGGGATGACGTTCGACGAGTCGCTGACCCGGGTACGGCAGATCACCGCGGCGGTGGACGTCCCGGTGTCGGTCGACATCGAGTCCGGCTACGGACAGGAGCCCGCGCGGCTGGTCGAGGGCCTGCTCGAGGCAGGGGCGATCGGACTGAACATCGAGGACACCGTGCACAGCGAGGGCAAGCGCCTGCGCACGGGCCAGGAGCACGCCGATCTCGTGCACGGACTGCGCAAGGCCGCCGACGCGACGGGTGTGCACCTGGTGATCAACGCGCGCACCGACCTGCTCCTGCGCCAGGACGGAGACGAGGCCGACCGGGTGGACCGCGCCATCGAGCGGCTGCGGCTGGCCGCCGAGGCGGGTGCGGACGTGCTGTTCCCGGTGGGCCGCCACGCCGACGCCGACATGCGCCGCCTGACCGGCGAGCTGCCGCTGCCGATCAGCGCGACCGTCCTCCCGGATCAGGCCGACAAGGCCGCCCTCGCCGACCAGGGCGTCGCGCGGATCACCTTCGGCCCGTTCCTGCAGGCCGCGCTGACCAAGGAGATCAATACCCTGCTCGACCGCTGGAAGTGACATCGCGGAACAGCTGTGTGAGCGGTATCCGGTCACCGCGACGACGGTGCCCGCGCCCCACCGGGTGACCGGTGGGGCGGCGGCACGTCGGGTGGCGCGAAGACACCATCCCGGTGACGGTCGCGACGCCTTCAGGAGGGAACCGGAAGCCCCAGGGCGCTCATGACGAACTGGACGAACAGCGGCGCCAGATCCGGCACGCTCGCGGGGCCGTCCGAGACGATGACCCGCCGTGTGCGCTCGCCGATCGCGTCCGGGATCAGGGCGATCAGCCCGTCGGACAGTTCGGGGAGCGTCGGGTCCGCCGCCCGCGCCTGGTCGTAGAACACCCGGTACAGCTGGGCGAAGCGGTCGACGGCCAAGTCGCGGTAGCCGACGGCCTCCTGATTCACCTTGAACGACTCCACGAGCACCAATCGGGCGAAATCCGGCTCGGTGGCGACGGTCTGGCAGAAGGTGACCACGATGGACTCGATCTTCGCGTAGGCGTCGGCGTCGGGCGGCAGCTGGGCGAGTTCGTCCACGATCCGGGTCGCCATGATGTCGACGCCGGTGTGCACCGCCTCGGCGAAGCACTCCTCTTTGTTCGCGAAGTGGTCGTAGAAGGTCGTCCGCGAAACCCTGGCCCTGGCAACGATGTCGGTGAGGGTGGTGGCCGGGTATCCCTTGTTGTCGACGGACTCCACCATCGCCTCGACCAGCCTGCCGCGCTGCGACGTGAGCACGGCTTCGCGTGCCGCCCGATGCCGCTCGGCGAAACCGGACCGGTGAACGGATGCCGTCGCGTGCTGCTGGCCCATGTGTGCCCTCTCTGTGCCGGAACCGATTCCGAACGGAACGTCGTCGTACCGATCGCACACGGTCCGGGGCGTCGCCAGGCCGCGAACCGGTGTTTCATTATCCGACAACGCATTCCACGGCGGGAAGGCAGGTGGATCCACTCGTGGGCATGCCAGCGTGGAACATCGCGAAAGTGTTGCGCGCCTTACCGTTACGGCAGGCCGGAGGCGGTCAGTCCTTCGGTTCGACGTACTTCGGGAACACCGGTTCCGGCGCGGGCAACGCCAACCCCGGCTCGATCGGCGTCGCGATGTCCGCGAACGTCCGGCTCCGCTGCCCCAGCTGGTCGAGGATGCGGCCCGCCGACCCCGGCAGCACCGGCTGCACCAGGATCGCGACGATGCGCAGCACCTCCAGCGTCACGTACAGCACGGTGGCCTCGCGAGCGAGATCCTCCGGGGTGCCCGACTTCGCCAGCGCCCACGGCGCCTGCGCGGAGAAGTACCGGTTCGTCTCGCCCAGGGTCAGCCAGATCGCCTCCAGCGCCAAATGCATCTGCTGGGCGTCGAATTCGGCCCGGCAGCGCTCCAGCAGGCCGTCGGCCAGATCCAGCAGGGCGCGGTCGTCGTCGGTGAAGTCGCCTGGCGTCGGCACCACGCCGCCGCAGTCGCGCGCGACCAGCTTGGTGCTGCGCTGCACCAGGTTGCCGAACTCGTTGGCCAGGTCGCTGTTGATCCGGCTCACGATGGCCTCGTGGCTGTAGCTGCCGTCCTGGCCGTAGGAGATCTCACGCAGCAGGAAGAACCGCACCGCGTCCAAACCGTAGAGGTCGACCAGCTCCAGCGGGTCGACCACATTGCCGACCGACTTGGACATCTTCTCGCCCTTGTTGTACAGGAACCCGTGCACGAACACGCGTTTCGGCAGCTCCACTCCGGCCGAGAGCAGGAACGCGGGCCAGTACACCGTGTGGAAGCGTGTGATGTCCTTGCCGACGATGTGCACGTCGGCGGGCCAATACTTGCCGAAGGCGGCGGAGGAGGTGTCCGGGAAGCCGACGCCGGTGAGGTAGTTGGTGAGCGCGTCCACCCACACGTACATGACGTGGTCGGGATGGTCGGGCACCGGCACGCCCCAGTCGAAGGTGGTGCGCGAGATGGACAGGTCCTTCAGACCCGCCTTGACGTAGCTGACGATCTCGTTGCGCCGGGTCGCCGGCGCGATGAATTCCGGATGCTCGTCGTAGAGCGCCAGCAACTTGTCCTGGTAGGCCGACAGCCGGAAGAAGTAGTTCGACTCCTCGGTCCAGGTGACCGGCGTCTTGGAGTCGGTGGAGATGCGGGTGCCGTCCTCCAGCACCGTGGTCTCCTCGTCGGTGTAGAACGCCTCGTCCCGCACCGAGTACCAGCCGGAGTAGTTGCCGAGGTAGATGTCGCCGTTGGCCAGCATCCGCTCCCAGATGGCGACGCTGGCGGCCTGGTGGTCGGCGTCGGTGGTGCGGATGAACCGGTCGAAGGAGATGTCGAGCGTCTTGTCCAGCGCCTCGAACACGTCGGAGTTGCGGGCCGCGAGCTCTTCCACCGGGATGCCCTCGGCGGCCGCGGCCTGCTGCATCTTCTGGCCGTGCTCGTCGGTGCCGGTCATGAAGAAGACGTCATAGCCGTCGAGGCGCTTGAAGCGGGCGATGGCGTCGGCCGAGATGTACTCGTACGCATGCCCGATATGCGGCGCGCCGTTCGGATAGGCGATGGCCGTGGTGATGTAGAAGGCGGGACGCTCGACTTCGCTCATGGTGTGTCTACTGTAATGCGCGTGCATTCTTCCGCTCGCGTGAATATGCCCCTCGCCGATTCGCGGGTCCCCGCGTCCGCGTCGCGGGGTGGCCGCCGATGAGCGCGAAGCGTTCCGCGCCGGAGCTGCCCGAGCCGCTTTCGCCGATCGTGGACGCGCACACCCACCTGGACGCCTGCGGCGCGACCGACGCGGCGTCGACCGTCGCGATCGTCGACCGCGCCGCCTCGGTCGGGGTCGGCCGGGTGGTCACCGTCGCCGACGATCTGGACGCCGCGCGGTGGGCGGTGCGGGCCGCGCACTGGGACGATCGTGTGTTCGCCGCCGTCTCGCTGCATCCGACCAGGGCGAACGCGCTCGACGACGAGGCGAAGGCCGAGCTGGAGCGCCTGGCCGACGACCCGAGGGTGGTCGCTGTCGGCGAGACCGGACTGGATTACTACTGGCCGGGCAAGCTGGACGGCTGCGCCGACATCGAGACCCAGATCGAGGGCTTCCGCTGGCACATCGACCTGGCCAAGCGGGTGCGCAAGCCGCTGATGATCCACAACCGCGAGGCCGATCACGACCTGCTGACCGTGCTGCTGGACGAGGGCCCGCCGGAGCGGGTGATCTTCCACTGCTTCTCCTCGGACACGAACATGGCCCTGTCGTGCGTGGCCGAGGGCTACATCCTGAGCTTCTCCGGGACGGTGAGCTTCAAGAACGCGCACGAACTGCGCGAGGCGGCCAAGGTGGTGCCCGACGACCAGATCCTGGTCGAGACGGACGCGCCGTATCTGACCCCGCATCCGTTCCGCGGAGCGCCGAACGAGCCGTATTGCCTGCCGTACACCGTGCGTGCGCTGGCCGAGGTGCGCGAGCAGGAGCCGCTGGAACTGGCCGAGATCACCACCGCCAACGCGCGTCGCGTCTACCGGATCTGAGCGGTACGCCCGCCAAGGGGCGCGTCCCCGGGGGCGTCACGGATGCCCGGAATGCGTCGCCATATGCGAAATGTGTCCTATGTCACTTTCAGCGTTCCGTTTTGTGATTTACCTGCGGGGTCGATATTCGATCGTGATATTGAAAAGGCCCTGTTCCGGAGCTTGCTGTTGTCGGCGCCCTACCCCCTCGTTATCGTGCTGTGACCATGTCCCCCTTCACGCGGATCAACCAGTCGCGTTCGCCGCTGCTGTACATCGCGGTCGGCGCACTGCTGCTGACGCTGATCGTCGGCGCCGGTCTCGCGATCGTGAATCGCAAGACGGTGACCGTCGTCGTGGACGGCGAGAAGCTCTTCCAGACCACGATGTCGCGTGACGTGCGCGGCGTGTTGAAGGCCGCGGGCTTCGCGGTGACCGACCGGGACAAGGTGGCGCCCGCACTGGCCGCGCACATCGCCGACGGCGCGACCATCACGCTCAACCGCGCGAAAGAGGTCGACCTGTCGGTCGACGGTATGACGCAGAAGGTCTGGACCACCGGGGTGACCGCGGGGGAGGCGCTCGAACAGCTGAAGATCCCGAAAGAGGTGTACGTCTCGCCCGCCCGCGACGAGCGGCTCCCGCTGCAGGGCGGGACGCTGACCATCGCGACTCCGCGCGTGGTCTCGCTGGTCGACGGCATCGGCAATCCGGTGGACGTGCGCGCCGCCGCGCCCACCGTCGGCAAATTCCTCGAGGTCACCGGCATCCCGCTGCTCGAGCAGGACTCCGTCGAACCGGCCGCGTCCACGCCCCTGGCGAACGGCTTGCACGTCACCGTGACGCGCAAGCGGGTCGAACAGCAGACCGAGACGATGCCGCTGGACCCGCCGGAGAACATCATCGAAGACCCGGAAATGAACATGAGCCGCACGGTGGTGGAGTCGCCCGGCGCTCCCGGCGTGCAGAACGTCACCTTCGCGGTCACCATGGTCAACGGCCAGGAAGTGGACCGTAAACCGGTCGCTTCGACCGTCACCGTGGCGGCGAAGCCGAAGACCGTCCGCAAGGGCGCCAAGCCTGGCACCGAGGTGCCCCCGGTGCGCGACGGCGCGATCTGGGACGCGCTGGCCCGCTGCGAGTCGACCGGCAACTGGTCGATCAACACCGGCAACGGCTACTTCGGCGGTGTGCAGTTCGACCAAGGCACTTGGGAGCGGCAGGGCGGGCTGCGGTACGCCCCCCGCGCGGACCTGGCCACCAGGGAAGAACAGATCGCCATCGCGGAGATCACCCGGCAGCGGCAGGGTTGGGGCGCCTGGCCCGCTTGCACCGGTCGCCTCGGCATCAGCTGACGCGGGGGAGACGTCGCGGCCGGCCGGGTATGCCGGTTGATAGATTCTCGAGGTGTCCGAACCTGATATTTCCGCCCGCGGGAGTGCGGCGCTGCTCGGGCCCGCCGAAGTGCGGGTGCTCGCCGAGCGGTTCGGGGTGCGGCCGACCAAGCAGCTCGGGCAGAACTTCGTGCACGACGCGAACACGGTGCGGCGGATCGTCGCGGCCGCCGGGGTGGGGCGCGGGGACGTGGTGCTCGAGGTCGGGCCCGGTCTCGGCTCGCTGACCCTCGCGCTGCTGGACGTGGTGGACTCGGTGGTCGCCGTCGAAATCGATCCCGTGCTGGCGCGCCATCTTCCGGTGACCGTCGCGGAGCGGGCTCCGGAACTCGCGGAGCGCCTGTCGGTGGTGGAGGCGGACGCGCTGCGCGTCACCGCGGCGGACCTGCCCGCCGCGCCGACCGCGCTGGTAGCCAATCTCCCGTACAACGTGGCCGTCCCGGTGCTGTTGCATCTGCTCGCCGAACTGCCCGGCATCGCGGTAGCTCTGGTGATGGTGCAGGCCGAGGTGGCCGATCGCTTGGCCGCCGAGCCCGGCGGCCGCATCTATGGCGTGCCCAGCGTGAAAGCGGGCTTTTTCGGGACCGTCCGGCGCGCGGGGGCGGTGGGCACGCAAGTGTTCTGGCCGGTGCCGCGAGTCGAGTCGGGCCTGGTCCGGATCGACCGCTTCGCCGAGCCGCCGTGGCCGATGGACGACGAGCACCGCCGCCGCGTCTTCGAAGTGGTCGACGCCGCTTTCGCGCAGCGGCGCAAAACGCTGCGCGCCGCGCTCGCCGCCTGGGCCGGTTCGCCCGCCGAAGCCGAACGCCGTCTGCTCGCCGCGGGCATCGCTCCCACCGCTCGCGGCGAAACCCTCGACACCGCCGCCTTCGTCCGGCTGGCGGCCCAGGCGTAGCGCACAGAACAGTGGCTCCGCTGTCGGCGTCGGCCGGTGCGCGGAGCCACTGGTGGGGGCCGGTCAGACGGCGACTTCGTAGCCCGCTTCGTCCACGGCGGCGACGATGTCGGCGTCGGCGATCTGCGCGGTGCTGTCGACGCGGACGGCGCCGCTGGCGAGATCCACATCGACGCCGGTCACGCCGTCGATCTTGCCGATCTCGGTCTTGACGGAGCTGACGCAGTGCCCGCAGGTCATCCCGGTGACGGTGTAGGTGGTGGTGGGCATGTCCGACTCCTTCACATCCATATCATTCATACGGGCGGGGGGTACCCCGACATACGAAAGATACCCCCTCAGGGTATTGGGCCGCAAGAGGCGGCCCGGCCTCACACGCCTTCGGCCAGTTCCATCCAGCGCTCTTCGGCCGTTTCCTTCTCCGCGAGCACCTGCTTGAGCTCCGCGCCCAGGTTGACCAGCTTGTCCGGGTCGGTGGCGGCGTCGGCCAGCGCGACGTGCAAGCGCTGCTCGCGCTCGGACAGCTTGTCGATGGCGCGTTCCAACCGGGTCAGCTCCTTGCGGGCCGCGCGGTAGGCCGCGGAATCGGTGGCCGGGGCGTCGGCGGGCTTGGCATCCGGTGTGGCGGTGCGGGTCTGGTTCGCCGCGAGGGCCGCGCGCTTGGTCAGGTACTCCTCGATGCCGCCGGGAAGGTTGGTGAGCTTTCCGTCGCCGAACAACGCCCAGGTCGAGTCGCAGATCCGTTCGATGAGGTACCGGTCGTGGCTGATCACGACCAGCGTGCCGGCCCAGTTGTCGAGCAGGTCCTCCAGCTGTTGCAGGGTGTCGATGTCCAGGTCGTTGGTCGGCTCGTCGAGCAGCAGCACGTTCGGTTCGGACATGAGGATGCGGGTCAGCTGCAGGCGTCGCCGCTCGCCGCCGGACAGGTCGCCGACCGGCGTGCGCTGGCGGGCGGGGGTGAAACCGAGTCGCTCGGCCAGCTGTCCCGCCGAGATCTCCTTGTCGCCCAGCATGATTCGCTGCGCCACCTGCTGCACCGCCTCCAGCACGCGCAGGTCGGTGGGCAGGTCGTCGAGCTCCTGGCGCAGCCAGCCGATCTGGACGGTCTGGCCTTGGATGCGCTTGCCCGCGGCCAAGGTCGCGTCGGTATCGCCCGCAAGGGCGCGCAGCAGCGTCGTCTTGCCCGAGCCGTTGACGCCGACCAGGCCGACGCGCTCGCCCGGCGCCAGCCGCCAGGTCAGGTCGCGCACCAATTCCCGGTCGTCCGGCGTGGTGAGCGTGACGTCCTCCAGCTCGACAACCACGCGGCCGAGGCGTTTGCGCGCGAAGGTGGCCAGCGAGACGCTGTCGCGCGGCGGCGGCACGTCGGCGATCAGGGCTTCGGCGGCCTCGACCCGGTAGCGCGGCTTGGACGTGCGCGCCTGCGGGCCGCGCCGCAGCCACGCCAGTTCCGTGCGGGCCAGATTGCGCCGCCGGGCCTCGGAGGCATCGGCCTGGCGGGCGCGCTCGGCGCGGGCGAAGATCCAGTCGCCGTAACCGCCCTCGTAGCTTTCGACCTTGCCGCCGACCACTTCCCAGGTGTTGGTGGCGACGGTGTCGAGGAACCAGCGATCGTGGGTCACCACGACCAGCGCGCTGCGGCGGCCGAGCAGGTGCGCGGCCAGCCACTGCACACCCTCGACATCCAGGTGGTTCGTCGGCTCGTCGAGCACGAGGAGGTCGAGCTCGCGCACCAGCGCGGCGGCGAGCGCGACCCGGCGGCGCTCGCCGCCGGAGAGGTTGTCCACCGGGGTGTCCATGCCGAGACCGGCGATGCCGATGCCGTCCATCACCGAGCGGATGCGCGGGTCGGCGGCCCATTCGTGTTCGGCGACCTCGTCGGTCATGGCGTCGTCGGCCAGCCCGGCCAGCACCACCGATCCGACCGTCGCGCCGGCGGGCAGCACACCGCGCTGCGTCACCACGGCCATGCGCAGGCCGCCGAGTCTGCTGACCCGGCCGCTGTCGGGTTCCTCGATGCCGGTGAGCACCTCGAGCAGGGTGGTCTTGCCGCCGCCGTTGAGGCCGACGACTCCGATCCGTTCGCCCGCGTGCACGCCGAGCGAGACGTTGTCCAGCAGCGGCTTGATCCCGAAGCTCTTGTGGACCTGTTCGAGATTGATCAGGTTGGACATGGATCCTTCCGTGTCTTGCGGGGGCGGCCCGATCAGACCTTCCTGTCGCGGCCCTGGGGCCCCGGGCCAGCGTACCGATCTGGGCGGACCGCCTGTCGTCCCGGGAAACGGCGGCGAGCTTGCGGGACGAACAATGTTCGTCTAGATTGATCGCGAACGAACGTTGTTCGTTCTCATGCAACCGAATCGGCGCTCCCCAGAACTACAGCCGCAGAGTGGGACGCCCGCCTCCTATCCGAAGGCGTCGGCGGGCGGCACTATTCCCATTCCGCATGCTCTCTGGAGGATTCTCATGCACGTCGGCCTCGGCCTGCCCATCTCCGATCCTGCCGCGTTGCTCGACTGGGCTCGGCGCGCCGACGCGGGCCCGTTCCGCACGCTCGGCCTGCTCGACCGGCTGGTCTACGACAATCCCGAACCGCTGATCGCGCTGGCCACGATCGCCGGCGCGACCAGCCGCGTCCGAGTGCAAACCGAAGTGCTGCTCGCGCCGTTGCGCGACCCGGTGCTGCTCGCAAAACAGGCCGCCACGCTGGACCGGATGTCCGGCGGACGGCTGGTGCTCGGACTCGGCGTCGGCGGTCGCGCCGACGACCACCTCGCCTCGGGTACCGACCCGCGCACCCGGGGCCGCCGCCTCGACGAGCAACTCGCGCTCATGCGCCGCCTGTGGGCCGGTGAGCCCTACGGCGAGGAGTGCGGACCGATCGGCCCCGCGCCACTGCGCCCGGAAGGGCCCGAAATCCTGTTCGGCGGTTTCCAGCCCGCCGCACTCGAGCGCGTCGGCCGGTGGGGCAGTGGATTTCTCGCCGCCGCCCCGCCGTCGTGGGCGGGTGGGCTGTTCGACACCGTGCGCCGTTCCTGGACCGACCACGGCCGACCGGGCGCGCCGCGGATCGTCGCCCAGGTCAACGTCGCCCTCGGTCCGGACGACGTCATCGAGGACGCCCGCGCGTCGATGGGCGCCTACTACGCGTTCACCGGCCGCGCCGAAGGCATGCTCGAAGGCATGCTCACCACGCCCGCGCGGATCCGCACCGCCATGGCGCAATTCGGCGATCTCGGCGCGGACGAGGTGATGTTCTATTGCTACGGTCGCGACGCCGACCAGATCGATCGAATCGCCGACGCGCTGCCCTGAGCGGGGCTGTGCACCCGCGTCCGTTCGCGGCCTACGGCGGTCAGTGCTTACCGGGTGCGTCGCCGCTGAGGACGCGCGCGCCCGGCACGGGTCCGCTGGCGGTCCGCACGCTGCGGCAGACGCCCGCGCCCGCGAGTTCGGCGGCCACCGAGATCGCCGACTGCTCGCTCTCGCAGAGGAACGCGCAGGTGGGCCCGGAACCGGAGACCAATCCGGCCAGCGCACCCGCGGTGATGCCCGCGCGCAACGTGCGGCGCAGTTCCGGCTTCAGCGACACCGCCGCCGCCTGGAGATCGTTGCCGAGCAGGGGTGCGAGCTGCCGCGCATCGCCGGAGGCCAACGCCTGCATCAGTTGCTGCGGCTCGCCGAGCCGGGGCGGTTCGCCGTGCTCGCGTAACCGGTCGAGTTCGGCGAACACCGCGGGTGTGGACAAGCCGCCTTTGGCGAACGCGAGCACCCAGTGAAACGTGTTGCGGGACAGCACCGGCAACAGGCGCTCGCCGCGGCCGGTGCCCAGCGCGGTGCCGCCGTGCAGGGCGAACGGCACGTCGCTGCCGAGTTCGGCCGCCACCGCGCCCAGTTCCTCCCTGGACAGTCCCAGGTCCCACAGTTCGTTCAGCCCGACCAGCGCGGCGGCGGCGTCGGCGCTGCCGCCCGCCATGCCCCCTGCCACCGGAATGCCTTTGGTGATGGCGATTTCCACCAGGGGAGCGCGGCCGCCGAGGTGTGCCAGCCGGACGGCGGCTTTCCATACCAGATTCGTCCGGTCGGTCGGCACCTCCGCGGCGCCCTCACCCGTGACCCGGACGGCCAGCGAGGCCGACGGCGCGATCTCCAGATCGTCGCTCAGGGATAGTGCTTGGAACACCGTGGTCAGGTCGTGGTAGCCATCGGCCCGCAGGTCGCCCACTCCGAGATGGAGGTTCACCTTCGACGGCGCCCGCACGGTGACGGGACTCGGCACAACTGACAGCACGGTGCTCAAGCGTAATGGGTGCAGTCGGGCGGAGTCCGTCCTCAGCCCGCGCACGGCTGCAGCGAAGGTGGAGGTACGCCTGATGGTGGAGTCGGACGCGGAGTTCGTCCTCAGCTCGCGCACGGCCGCAGCGAGGGCGGAGGTACGCCTGATGGGTGCAGTCGGGCGATGCGGGTCCGTAGCTCGCGCGCGGGAAAGGCGCTTACAGCAGCGCGCCGCCGGTGGCATCGATCCACTGCCCGGTCACCCACCGGGCGTCGTCGGAGGCGAGGAACCCGACGACGTCGGCGACGTCGTCGGCCTGCGCCACGCGGTCGAGCGGGGACATCGTCGCCACCGACGCCTGCGCTTCGGCGTTGCGCAGCCAGTTCGCGTTCATGTCGGTGTCGATGATCCCCGGCCCGACCGCGTTCACGGTGATGCCGCGCGCGCCGAGCTCCTTCGCGAGCACGCTGGTGAAATTGTCGAGCGCAGCCTTGGTCATGGTGTAGGCGATGAGTTGCGGCATGTATGCGCCGTGGGTCAGTCCGGTGGAGATGTTGACGATCCGCCCGCCCGTGCGCAACCGGTCCAAGCCGAGGCGGGTGATGAAGAAGGGGGCCTTGGCGTTGATCGCGAAGACCCGGTCGAACGCCGCCTCGTCGGTTCCGGCGATCGGCTCCCTGATCCCGTCGGTGCCCGCGTTGTTCACCAGGATGTCCAGCCCGTCGGCGTGCGCGTCGAAGGCCGCCCACAGCGTCTCGGCGTCGCCGGGCACGCCCAGTTCGGCGCGGATCGCGAACGCCGCGCCGCCCGAAGCCTCGATCGCGGCGACGGTCGCCTTCGCCGCCTGTTCGTCGCGGTTGTAGTGGACCGCGACGCGCGCGCCGTCGCGCGCCAGTCGTTCGGCGATCGCTCGCCCGATGCCCCGGCTGCTTCCGGTGACCAGTGCCGTCTTGCCCGTCAGTGCGCCCATGGCGCGCCCCTTTCTCTAGCGACCGCTACAGAAAGAAAGGTAGCACATTCTCTAGTGATCGCTATAAAATTGCGCCATGAGCACGACGACCCGAGGACGGCCGCGATCCTTCGATCGGGACGCGGCGCTGGACAAGGCCATGCGGCTGTTCTGGGCCCGTGGGTACGAGGCCACCTCGATCGGGGACCTGACCGCGGCCATTGGCATCGGCGCACCCAGCCTGTACGCGGCGTTCGGGGACAAGAAGACGTTGTTCGGCGAGGTCGTCGCGAAATTCGGCGACCGCTACGGCGGATTCGTCGCGCGGGCACTGGCCGAGGAGGACACCGCGGAGGCGGCGGTGCGGCGGATTCTGCGGGAGGCGGCGACGGAATACACCCGGCCGGAATGCCCGCACGGCTGTCTGGTGATCAGCGCGGGCGTCAATACCACCAGCGCCGAGATCGCCGATCTCCTGCGCGATATGCGCAATCGGAACATCGACACGTTCGCCGCGCGCATCCAGGCCGACATCGACGCGGGCGTCCTGCCGGGCCACCTCGACGCGCGCACGCTGGCCCGCTATGTCGGCACGGTGATGCAGGGCATGTCCCAGGCGGCGCGCGACGGCGCAGGTCGGGCCGAATTGGAGCGGGTGGCCCAGATGGCGCTGCGCGGCTGGGGGCCCTAGTGGCCCGAGGCGCGTCCGTCCTGCACGACCACAGGCAGGCAGGTGCGCACGAAGTCCGCGCCGAAGTCGGTGAGCACCACGCTGCGGTAGATCACCTTGGTGCCGAAGCCGGAGCGCTTCAGCATCTCCCGCACCGGTGACTGCGCCTCCAGCAGCTGGTAGCGGTTCGGATTGCCGACCGGCTCGCGCGCGTGCTCGATCAAACCGAGCCTGCGCAGGTTGGTCAGGTACTGCTGGATCCGGTTCGGAAAGCGCAGGCCCGAGTGCTCGCCGATCAGCGTGAGCATCGAGCCCAGGCGTTCGGAGCCGAGCGCGCGCGGGCGGCCGGTGCGGATGTCGATCGAGGGCTGTGGCCCGTCCAGATGCAGGAAGCGCAGGATGCGCGCTTCGTCCGGGGTCAGCTCCGCGAGCATGCCCGCGAAGGCCGGATGGTTGTCGTCCTCGCCGTGCGGGCTGGCCGACAATCGCAGCAGCGCGGCGCCCTGCTCACGCAGCGTCGGCACCGCTTCCTGCGTGACCGGTTCCGTGGCGCCGGGGATCCCGAGCGCCTTGCGCATCGCGTCACGGACCTCGGACTCGGCCTCGGCCAGCACTTCTCGCGGCGGCGCTCCCTCGATGCTGCGCCGTACGACGGTCGAGGTGACGCCGACCGCGGTGCCGACACTCCAGGACGTCATCCCGGTGACCGCGGTCCATGCGACCCGCGCGACGCCCGTCGCCGCACGCACGGTGGCGAGGGGAACCGTTACCCGTCTGGGTAATTCGTCGGTGTGCGCGATGTCCGAAGCCGGCCGCCGGGCGATCTCCTGCGATGGCTCGGCATTCGCCGCCGCCGCGTCGAGGTGCTCGACGGCCTGGATATCGCCGTCGTCCGGACCCGCTACAGCCATGATGTCGCCACTCCCGTTCCGAAGATCAGGATATGAGCGTATCCGGCGAACAGCCCCAACACGCCGCCATGGACGAAAAGGAGCCATTCATCCTGCTTGATGGCCGCGCGCAGCATGTCGACGAAGTCCGGCGGCGACAACATCGCCATCTGCCTCGCGATGTATTCGTTGATCTGCCTGCCCTGGCGGACGTTGAATTCCGGGTCGGCGAACGCGATCGGCGCGATGGCCATGGCTTCGCTGGTGAACGTCGATTGCAGCGAGTCGTACTCGCGGCTGCCGAGCACGAACTTGACCGCGGGACGCGCGGGACCGAGCGCGCGGTCGGCGGCCGGGCGCAGCGTGTCCTCCAGCATCTGCATGGTGCGGTCCGAGCGGGGGCCGTTGAGCAACTCGTCGCCGATATTCGCCACGGTGATCACCTGGCTGGAAACCAATTCCGCGTATCCGTCGGTGATTTCGGACTTGCGTTTGATCAGCAGGCCCTGCCGCCACGGGACCCACCACTTCGGATACGCGGGCGCGAAGATCATATTGATGCCGATCCAGTTGACCACCCAGCCGATGATCACGCCGCCGATCGGCAGCACGACCAGGCTGGACCAGCCGGTCACATGCAGGATGACGACCAGCAGCACACCCATCGGCGCGCCGAAGTAGAAACCGAAGTTCTGCATGAAACGCAGTTCCTTCGCGCCGAGCACCTGGAACAGCGTGTTGAGCAGATGCGGCCGGGCCTGGAAGTAGCGGATCACCATCTGCTTCACATCGAGCAGCTGATCGATATTCGCGCCCAATTCCTCGGTCAGCTCGCGCAGGATCTCCGGCAGTTGCTGGCGCACCCTGGCGTGCACCATGTCGCGCACCTGGGCGGGCAGGTTGTACCAGAGCTGCGGATGCTCGCGGCGCAGGATGTCTTCGACGATGTCCTTGATCTGCGCGTCGGCGATGCTCGCGAGGTGCTCGGCCAGCTTGTCCGGCTCGAGTTCCCGATAGAAGTCCGCGACGCTGCCGAGTTTGGCCAAGCCCTTGTCGACCGCGATGCTGGCCATCTTGTCCGCACGCGACGGGACGATGCCCTGCCAGCCGACCCGGCCGTCGTAGCTGAGTAGCGGGAGAACTTGAATTCGCTTGGGAAGGAACGGATACAGCGCGCGCAGACCGGGAACTCGAATGCCGTGGAAGGCGACCGGCTTGAACAGCATGAGCACGCCGGTCCAGTTGGTGATGTAGCCGATCACGCCGGTGAAAAGCGGTATGGTCACGAGCTCGAGGAGGATCGTGGGGTGGATTCCGAAAACACTCTCTAACACGACACCCTCCTGCCGATACACCGGTGATCGCCGCCTCACCGGCACCCAAAACTAGCACCCCCTCGGCGAAGAAACCTTATTGCGCGCCGCGTGCCGGTCGCACTGTCCGAGTCAGGCGGTGCGAATGCCCCGCGACACAAGGGGAAGTAATCTGTGGGACGGATTCGTTCCCCCCGGCGATATCGGAGAAAACGTGGCAGACGACAGGACCGGACAGGACGTGGTACGGCCAGGTCCTCGCGCCGTCGAGCGCAGTTCGGATGTCGAACAGCGGCAGATCAGCAATGAGGCACGGCTGATCCGCGGTGTGTTCCGTGCGGCCGGAGTGGCCGCGGGCACTGTCGTGCGCGGAAGCCAATGGGCGGTCGGCACGACCTACGAGGTCACCAGGGAGATCACCCAGGCCGCGCTGGACGGGGAGTCCTCGGCCGAGATCGCCGAGCGGACCGGAAACGCGTTGCGCTCCATCGCCCGCAGCGCGCTCGGCGTCACCGAGGGGTCGGTCCGGGAGATCGTCAGCTATGTCCCGACCTCCAACGGACCCACCTCGCAGCAAGCGCCGGCCGTCGGGCCGTACCTGCGCTCGGCGAGCACGGAGGAGTTGCGCCGCCGCGGCGACGCGCTGCTGGCCAGGTCCGCCGACGTCTACTTCACCGAGGACGTGCACCCGGCCTACGACCGCATCCTCGACGAGCTCGCTCCCGACGAGGCGCGCATCCTGCGCTTCATGGCGCTCAACGGCCCGCAGCCGTCGGTCGACGTGCGCACCAACCGTCCGCTGGGGATCGGCTCGGAACTGGTGCAGGGCGACCTCACCTCGGTGCCCGAGCAGGCCGGGGTGCGCTACCCGGACCGGTCGCGGTCCTACCTGATCAACCTCAACCGCCTCGGGCTGACGCTGACCTCGGACGATCCGGTGGTCCTGAGCCGCTACATGGTGCTGGAGGTGCAGCCCGTGGTGGAGGCGGCGCTGAAGAAGGCGGGACGGGCGCCGAAGATCGTCCGCAAGAGTCTCCGGCTGACCGAGTTCGGTGAGGACTTCTGCCGCACCTGCTTCACGATCGGAAGCTGACATCCCGAAGTTGATCTTCGTCGGAATGTTCTCTCTCGTCGCGATAGCAATCTGATACAACTCTCCCAATCCGGCACTCGGGATGGGATTGTTGAGGGTATGGATCAGCGAACCGGCGGGCAGGGGCGCGGCGACCCAGGTTTGGGCATCGCTGGGCAAACGCGTAACGACCGGGGCAAGGGTCCCGGTAATCAGCAGCGCGACGACCCGGGTTTCCCCCCGGGCCGGCAGGAGCGCGGCGGTGTGGACGTAGATTCGAGCGGGCCGGAGCCCGAAGAGCGAGATATCGGCACGGCCGGTCCCGCGCCGAGCCGTGGTCAGCGGGCGGCGAGCACCGGCGAACGAGATCCCGGCGACCTGCGCGCCGACGAGCGGCTGCCCTTCGAGGCGGGGCCGATCGACTTCGGGCGGGTGCGCGACGACCCACGCCCGACCCGCGGCGAGGAGCGGGAGCCGGACGACGTGTCGGCGATCTCGCGGTTGAAATACCGGTACCTGCGTACTCTCGACACCAAGTCGTGGGATGAATTCGCCGATACCATGATCCCCGAGGCGACCGCGACCTACAGCGAATATCTCCAGTTCGAATCGCGCGAGGCTTTCATCGCGTTCATGCGCAACACGCTCGGGCCGCACGTGATCACCGAACACCGCTGTGACCACCCCGAGATCGATGTCGACGGCGACACCGCCACCGGCACCTGGTACCTCGCCGACACGGTGCTCATTCCGGGCCACAACATGCTGCTGCGCGGCGCGGCCTTCTACACCGACCGCTACGTGCGCTGCGACGACGCGCGGTGGCGGATCTCGCACACCGGCTACGAACGCACCTACGAAGTGGTGCTCTCCCTCAGCGACCTGCCCAGCCTGCGCCTGACCTCCAGCCGCTGGGGCCTGATCGCCAAGGAGGACGGCATCTCATCGATCGAACGCGACCCCGGCGCCGCGCCGCTGCGGCCGGAGTCCGAGGCCGGCTGACTCAGTCGGCCGTAGCGACCAGGGGCTCCAGGGTGAGCGCCGGGTGCTCCTTCTCGATGTATTGCAGCCGCCACTTGTCGCTGAACAACGCGAGCAGCGCACCGTCTGAGCGGGTGAACACCTCCACCCCGCGCTGCCGCCCGAGTTCGTCCGCCGACGCGGCGTCGGTGCGCCGGGCCAGCGTGTAGGCGAGGTGTTCCATCGTGGTCTCGACGTTGAACTCCGCGAGCATGCGCGCGGTCACCACTTCGAACTGCATCGGGCCGACCGCGGCCAGCACGGGAGACGCGTCGCCGCGGATGTCGTTGCGCAGCACCTGCACGACGCCCTCGGAATCGAGTTGGTCCACGGCCTTGCGGAACTGCTTGTATTTGCCCGCGCTGCGGGCTCGCAGCACCGCGAAATGTTCCGGTGCGAACGAGGGGATCGGCGGGAACTCCACCTTCTTGTCCACGAACAGCGTGTGCCCCGGCGCCAGCGCCGTCGCGTTGACCAAGCCGACGACGTCACCCGGGTACGCGGTGTCGACGGTGGCGCGTTCGCGGCCGAACACGGTCAGCGCGTACTTGGTGGCGAACGGCCGACCGGTCTGCGCGTGGGTGACCACCATGCCGCGTTCGAATTCGCCGGACACGATCCGCATGAACGCGAGGCGGTCGCGGTGGGCGGCGTCCATGCCCGCCTGCACCTTGAACACCACCGCGCTGAACGGGTCGCCGGTCTCGCGCGGCTTGCCGTCGACGTCACGACGCGAACCGGGTGCGGGGGCGAGCGCGACCAGGGTCTCCAGCAGTTGCCGCACGCCGAAGTTCAACATCGCCGAGGCGTAGATGACCGGCGAGGTCTGCCCGGCGAGGAACAGTTCCTGGTCGTGGTCCTGGCCGGTGGCCGAGAGCAGCTCGCTCTCCTCCGCGGCGGTGCTCCACGGCTCGCCTTCGCGCGCCTCCGCGGCCTCCGGGGTGATCGACTCTTCCGGCGCGATGGTCGCGCCGCCCGCCGTGCGCGTGAAGTGGATGTATTCCAGCGGGACACCGTCCGGGCCGCGGCGCAGCAGGCCGCGGAAGTCCCCCGCGATGCCGACCGGAAGGAACAGCGGGGTGGGGGTGAGTCCGATCCGCTCGTTGATCTCGTCGAGCAGTTCCAGCGGCGCCCGCCCCGGCCGGTCCCACTTGTTGATCACGGTGATCACCGGGATGCCGCGGTGGCGGCAGACCTGGAACAGTTTCAGCGTCTGCGGCTCCAAGCCCTTGGCCGCGTCGATCAGCATCACCGCGGCGTCGACGGCGGTGAGCACCCGGTAGGTGTCCTCGGAGAAATCGGAGTGGCCGGGGGTGTCCACCAGGTTGATGACGCTGTCCACATCGGAGCCCCTGGCGCGGTAGTTGAACTGCAGCGCGGTCGAGCTGACCGAGATGCCGCGCGCCTTCTCCATCTCCATCCAGTCCGAGACGGTCGACTTGCGCCCGGCCTTACCGTGGATCGCGCCCGCCTCGGAAATCATCCTGGCGTGCAGCGCCAGCGCCTCGGTGAGCGTGGACTTGCCCGCGTCGGGATGGGAGATCACCGCGAACGTGCGCCGGCGGGCTACCTCGGCGGATAACCCACGGGATGCGGGCGCGACAACACCCTCAGGGGAGGCGCTCAACGCAAGACAACCTTTCGCAGACGACCGATCGGCAACCCCGCCAGCGTACGCGACTCGCTCGAGCGCGGACCGAACCGCCGGTGACCACCCGATTCAAAGAGCGCCTCTGCGCTGGGGTATGGTGTTCGGGTTGTCTCGGCGAGGGTGACCGCAGACCAGTTTTGCGACACCGTGATCGACGCGGCGCGGCTTCCGGCCGTCCCTGTTCGGTCTTCGCCCCGACGAATAGACCATCCGTCAGGTGTGCAGCACCCCTGACGTGTAACTGACCAGCCCGGAAGAGCCGTAGGAGTAGATCCAGTCATGTCCGACGTCAACCTTCTCGAAGCATCCGTACGCACCGAGTTCGGCAAGGGCGCCGCGCGCCGCACCCGTCGTGCGGGCAACGTCCCGGCCGTACTGTACGGCCACCAGGCCGACCCGCAGCATCTGTCGGTGAACGCCCAGGCCTTCGCCGCCATCCTGCGTGAGCACGGCACCAACGCGGTGCTGAACCTCGTCATCGACGGCAAGAAGCAGCTCGCGCTGACCAAGTCCGTCGTGGTGCACCCGATCCGCCGCTACATCGAGCACGCCGACCTGCTGATCATCAAGCGCGGCGAGAAGGTCACCGCCGATGTGCCCGTCACCGTCGTCGGCGATGCCGCCGCGGGCACCCTGATCACCCAGGAAGCCACCACCGTCTCCATCGAGGCCGACGCGCTGAAGCTGCCCGAGGCCATCGAGGTCTCCGTCGAGGGCGCCGAGCCGGGCACCCAGATCACCGCGGGCGCGCTGGAGCTGCCCGCCGGCGTCGAGCTGGCCGCCGATGCCGAGACCCTGATCGTCAACGTCATCGCCGCCCCGGCCGCCGAGCCCGTCGAGGGCGAGGGTGCGGCCGAGGCCGAGGGCGAGAGCGCTGAGTAGTAGCGAATCGTCCGCCGGGCCCGCGCTCGTCGTCGGACTGGGCAATCCAGGTCCCGAATACGAGCGCACCCGGCACAATGTCGGTTTCCTGGTCGCCGACGTGCTCGCCGAGCGCGTCGGCGGCCGTTTCGGTGTGCACAAGAAATCCGGCGCCGACCTGCTGCAGGCGCGGCTGGACGGGCGCCAGGTGCTGATCGCCAAGCCGCGTTCGTTCATGAACCTGTCCGGCAGGCCGGTGGCCGCGCTGGCGAAGTTCTTCTCCGTGCCGCCGACCGAGGTGATCGTCGTGCACGACGAACTCGACCTGCCGTTCGGCTCCATCCGGCTCAAGCGCGGCGGCGGTGAGGGCGGGCACAACGGTCTTCGCTCCGTCTCCAGCGCTCTGACCACCAAGGAGTACTTGCGCACCCGCATCGGCATCGGCCGTCCGCCGGGCCGCCAGGACCCGGCCGATTACGTGTTGAAGCCGTTCTCCACGCCGGAGCGCAAAGAGGTCCCGGTGATCATCGAGCAGGCCGCCGACGCGGTGGAACTGCTGCTGCGCGTCGGGCTGGAGACCGCGCAGAACCAGTTGCACTGAGCGGCGCTCGGCCGATCACCCGCGCGGCAGATGCATCGCGGTCGCGGCCCTGCGCAATTTGCCGGAAGACGTCTTCGGTAGTGCGCCGGGGCCGAGCACGGTGACGGTGCGTGGCCGCGCGCCGACCTCCGCGAACACCGAGTGCACGATCTCGCGCTCGATGCGCTTGACCTCGTCGGGATCGTGGTGGCTGCCGCTCTCCACCACCACGGCGAAACTCTCCCGCTTCTGGCCCGCGTCCAGGCGCACCGCCACCGCGTTGCCCGGCCGGACGCCTGCCACCCTGGCCGCCGCGCGCTCGATGTCGGTGGGGTAGATGTTGCGGCCGCCCATGATGATGACGTCCTTGATCCGGCCGCACACCACGATCAGTCCCTCGTCGGTGAAGTAGCCGATGTCGCCGGTGTCCAGCCAGCCCTCCTCGTCCCGCGCCGATTGGAATCCGTCCACCGTCACATAGCCGGAAGTGACCGCGGGACCGCGCAATTCGATCACGCCCACCGAGCGGGCGGGCAACGGTTGACGTTCGCTGTCGACGATCCGGCCCTCCAGGTTGTCGACCAGATAGCCGAGGGTGGGCAATCGCCGGATGTTGGCCGGCTGGCCGTGTTCCTCCGGCACGGGCACCGCCTTGCCGATCGCCTCGAGCAGGTCGGCGTCGATCACGTCGAGTACCTGTCCGTGCCCGGGGTCGGGGATCGAAACGGCGAGCGTGGTCTCGGCCATGCCGTAGACCGGGGTGAGCGCCATCGGGTTGAGCCCGAAGCGTTTTCCGGCGGCGGCCAGGGCCTCCATGGTGTCCGGGTCCACCGGTTCAGCGCCGTTCCACATGTACCGCACGCTGCTGAGGTCGAACGCCCCTTCGTCGGCCTGCCGCAGCCGCCGGGCGAGCAGCGAATAGGCGAAATTCGGTGCGGCGGTGACAGTTCCACGATACTTGCTGATCAGCTCGGCCCACAGCAGCGGCTTGGTGAGGAAGTCCAGCGGCGTCACGCACACCACTTCGGCACCGAATTGCATAGGGACACTGAGGAATCCGACCATGCCCATGTCGTGGAACAGCGGCAGCCAGCTGACCATCACATCGTCGGCGAGCTGGAATTTCACCCGGTCGAACATGGCGTAGGCGTTGACGAAAAAGTTCTCATGCGTGATCCGCACCGCCTTGGGCGAGCCGGTCGAGCCGGAAGTCAACTGCTGCAACGCGATATCGCCCTCGGCGGTGGGCACCGGATCGATGTCGGGGCCGCCGGGCAGCTGGTCGATGCGCACGACGGTGATGCCGCGTTCGCGCAACAGCGGCTCGGCCGCCTCGAACGGGGCGCCGAGCACGACCGCCCGCGCCCGGATCATGTTCAGCACGGTTTCGGTGTCGCGCGCCCAGACCACCAGATCGGTGCGCGGAGTCGGCTGGTGCAGCATGGTGATCGACGCGCCGCGCATCCAGATGGCCTGGCAGGCCGGGGCGATGTCGACCGGCATGCCCGCGAGCACGCCGACCGCGTCACCGTGCCCGATACCGGCTTCGGCCAGCCCGCCCGCCATGCGCCGGGCGAGCCGGTGGATCTCCGGCCACGTGCGCCGCAGCGGGGCGCCCGGCTCGCCGGTCACCAGGCCGCGCTCGGAGGTCTGTGCGGTCGCATACATCTCGTCGGTGAATCTGCTCAAAGTCCCAACTCCTCCATCACCAACCGTTGCCGGGAACCGGCCTCCCCCGACTATCACGCCATAGTGGCCCAGCGTTAACCCCATTTCCAGGGGCGCAGGTCAGGGGCGCGAAACAGCGGCTGGAAAGGTTGCGGCGTAACGATCGACGTAGCACCGGCCGGAGCGGGCGGCCAGTTCGCGCATCAACTCGTCGGTCGCCGCGCGCACCGTCTGGCGCTGCTCGGCGGGCGGATAGCGACGCGGCGCGGCGAACGCGATACGCACCTTGCCGAAACGCAGCAGACGGCTGCCGCGCGGGTTCACCCGATCGGTGCCGAAGAGGGTCACCGGAACGACCGGCGCGCCGGTGGCCATGGCGACCCGCAAGGTGCCGGTGCGTCCGCGATAGATCCGGCCGTCAGGGGAACGGGTGCCTTCGGGATGGATCGCCCAGGCTCCGCCGTCCGTCAGGATGCGGGTGGCGGCGGCCAGCGCCGCGGCGGCCGCGTCACCGCCGGTCCGATCGACCGGCACCTGTCCGGAGACCGAGTAGAACCAGCGGTTGATCCGGCCGCGCACGCCTTTTCCGGTGAAGTACTCCTGCTTCGCCAGGAACGTCACGCGCCGTGGCACGACCAGCGCGAGGTAGAGGGAGTCGATCACCGCGAGATGATTGGCCGCGATGATCACCGGTCCGGTTCGCGGAATATTGTCCAGTCCTTCGACCGTCGGCCTGCCCAGCAGTCGCAGCAGCGGACCGAGCAGGACGTACTTGAACAGCGGGGACCACCCGTAGACCTCCCGGGGCATTGAGCGTAGACACTGTCTACCCCATCTCGTAGACAGTGTCTACCCCCGGTGTGCGGGCACACGGCTACAGGCGTAGACAATGTCCGCATGGCCGAGAGCGAGTCGCTACGAGATCGACTGGTCGACGCCGGTGTCGATCTGCTCGAAGAGGTCGGCGCCGCGGGACTGGGATTGCGGGTCATCACCCGGGCCGCGGGCGTCTCGCACGGTGCGCCGCGGCGGTACTTCCCGACCCACCGCGCACTGCTCGCCGCCATCGCGGCGCGGGGTTTCGCCGACCTCGCGGACCGGTTCGCCGCGGTGGACGCCGGGGCCGCGCGCGATCGTCTCACCCGGATGAGCGCCGAGTACATCGACTTCGCCGCGCGGCGGCCGGAGATGTTCACCCTGATGTTCCGGCACGACCTGCTCGAAGGCTCCGGCGAGAATCTGCGGTCGGTCAGCCTGCCGCTGTTCGCGCGGTTCGCCGAGCTGGTCGGCGCGGCGGCGGAATCGGGCGCGATCGACCCGCGCCACCGTGCGATCGCCCTGTGGACCAATGTGCACGGCATCGCCACCACCCAGGCCAATCGAAGCCTGCGCCTGGTCGACCCGGGAGCGGACGCGGCGGCTCTGGTGGCCAGGGCACTGGCCGTGCACCTGGCCTGACCGTTCCGTGGCGCTCGCGGCTCAGGCGCGCAGCTGGGCCACCGCGGCGACGAAGCGATCGAGCTCGTCGAAACCGACGAAGCAGTGCGGCGAAGCGCGCACGACGGAGGCCAGGCCGCGGCCGGTCATGTCCAGCAGGGTCGAGCCCGCGTGGCTGACCGTGACGGTGATGTCCTGCGCCAGCAGCCGGTCGCGCACCTCGACGGACTCGACGCCGTCGACGGTGAACGACACGATGCCGCTGTGCCGGATGCCGAGATCGCGCACGGTGACGCCGGGAATCTCCGGCAGCGCCTTGCGCAGGTGCTCGGCGCGGGCCGCGATCGCGGCGTAGACGTTCTCCGGGCCCAGTTCGAGCAGATAGCGCACGGCGGCGCCCAGGCCGAGGCGGCCCGCGACGTCGCACTCCCAGAACTCGAAGCGGCCTGCGTCGGGCGCGAGCCGGTAGTCGTGCGGGCCGGTCCATTCCGCGCTGTGCAGGTCGAGCCGTCCTGGTTCCATGGAGCGCGCCAACTCCGGGCGCAGATACAGAAATCCGGTGCCGCGCGGGCCGCGCAGCCACTTGCGTCCGGTGGCCGACAAGGCGTCGACGCCGAGTTCGGCCACGTCCAAGGGCAGCTGCCCGGCGGACTGACAGGCGTCCAGCAGCACCAGCGCGCCGACCGAGTGCGCGATCCTGGTCGCCTCCGCGGCCGGGTTCACCAACCCGCCGTTGGTCGGCGCGTGCAGGATCGAAACCAGCTTGACCCGTTCGTCGACCAGCGCGGTGAGCGCGTCGAGGTCGATCTGCCCGCTGCCGTCGCTCGGGATCCGCTCCACCGTGGCGCCCGTGGCGCGGGCTCGCTGCAAGGCGGCGATGGCATTGCTGGCGTAGTCCGCCTCGGAGATCAGGATGCGGTCGCCCGCCGCGAGCGGGACCGAGTAGAAGAAGTCCGCCCAGGATCGGGTGGCGCTGTCGCTGAGCGCGATGCTCTCGGGTTCGGCGTTGATCAACGCGCCGATGGCGGTCTTGACGTCGGCGAGATCGTCGAGCCGCTCGTTCGCGGCGCGATAACCTCCGATCTCCGCTTCCCGCAGCAGATGCGCGACGACGGTGTCGGTGACGACTCGCGGCGGTAGCGACGACCCGGCGCTGTCGAGGAAAACGGGTCCGGGTTCCGGCCCGGACACGCATCCGGGAGTGTCGGCTCGTACGCGAACGTCATCCAGCATGGAGCCGACCTTATCGGGTCGATTGTTCGGCTTCATGTCGGTTTCTTGTCGGTCCGCGTGGCTACGCTGGATGGATCGCCGCACGCGAATTTCGGCCCGTGAGTGGAATATCACCGGGCCGAATGGCGATAACCGAAGAACAGCGGACAACGTCCCGACGCCCACTGGAGGTTGGCATGGCGGTCACGCTCGAGAGTCCTGAGTCGGCCGGTTGTGCCACCGAGCAGGGAGAACTTTCCTCCCGCGCGGCGGCGGAGGCCTATATCGGCGGGGTGTGCTTCAAGCTCGGACCACCCACGCTGATCGGCGCCGAACTCGAATGGCTCACGGTGCAGGGTGAGTGTTCGGCGTCCGGACCTTCGGCCGCTCCGCGCCCCCAGCTGTCCGCCTTGGCGGACGCTCTCGGACCGTACGCACCACGGTCCATCGCCCCTGATTCGCCGGCGCTCGCGCTGCCGGGGGGCAGCCGGGTCACTCTCGAACCCGGTGGTCAGATCGAACTCTCCAGCGCTCCCTACGAAGCTGCCGCGCAGCTGTGTGATCGACTGCGCGATGATGCCCGCCTTTTGCGGGAACTTCTCGAATCCCGGTCCATCCGCCCTGTTTCCGTCGCCGCCGACGCGGACCGCCGTCCCAAACGCTTGCTTCAGCTGCCGCGCTATCGCGCGATGGAGCGCTCCTTCGGCGGCATCGGGCCGTTCGGCAAGCTGATGATGTGCAACACCGCGGCCGCCCAGGTCAGCGTCGACGCGGGCGCCGACCGTGCGGACGTCACCGCGCGGTGGACCGCCCTGTATGCCGTCGGCCCGGCCCTACTGGCCGCTTTCGCCTGTTCACCCGTCCTGCGTGGCGCGCCGCCCGGAGCGTGGGCCTCTCAGCGCATGCGGGCCTGGCTGCGGCTGGACAACACGCGCACCCGTCCGCCGGTGCTGGACTGGACCGACCCGGTGGCCGCCTACGGCAGATGGGCGCTGGACGTGCCGCTGCTGTGCGTGCGCCGACCCGACGGTGCGGCGGAATGCGGCGACGCCGACGGATGGTCCGCGCCGCCAGGGGCCACCTTCGCCGACTGGCTGTCCGGCGCGCTGGACGACGAGGTGGGCCGCCGCCCCGACACCGGCGATCTGGACTATCACCTCACCACGCTGTTCCCGCCGGTACGCGCGTCCGGCCACTTGGAGGTCCGCTACATCGACGCGCAGCCCGGTGACGCGTGGACCGTTCCCGTGTACGTGTTCGACGCGCTCATGTCCAGCCCGTCGGTGGTCGCGGAGGCGAGCTCGATCGCGGCGCCGCTGGCAGGCCGCTGGGTCGATGCCGCCCGCTACGGATTGGCCGATCCGGACATCCGGGCGGGCGCTGTCGCCCTGCTGCGCCTCGCGGCCGAGCACACCGCGACCGACGAGGCGGCCCGCGCCGTCGAGTCCGCCGCCGAACGATGTCACCGCGGTCGCACCCCGACCGAGGACGACATCGAGCACGCCCAGAGCCCGCAGCTTCCGGGAGTCGCCACGTGAACCAGCCGCGCTGCCCTGGCGCCACGCAGGCCCACCGGGCCGCCGCCAGCCGAATCGCCGCCACCGACCCCCATGAATCCCGGAGATGTTTTTCGTGACCATTTTCCAACCCGCCCCGGCCGACAACTTCGGCACCGAACAGCTCAGGGACCGGATCGCCGACGTTCTCACGCGCGCCCGCCGGCGCACCCACACGCTCACCGACTGCGTCGACGAAGCCGAACTCGTGGCCCAGCATTCCCGGCTGATGAGCCCGCTGGTCTGGGATCTGGCGCACATCGGCAATCAGGAAGAACTCTGGCTCGTGCGCGACGTCGGCGGCCGCGACCCGGTGCGCGCCGACATCGATGAACTCTACGACGCCTTCAAACACGCCCGCGCGAACCGGCCCACACTGCCGCTGCTCGATCCCGCCCAGGCGCGCGACTATGTCGGCACCGTACGCGACAAGGTGTTGGACGTGCTGGAGCGCAGCGATCTGCGCGGCCGTCCGCTGATCGACGACGGATTCGCCTTCGGCATGATCGCCCAGCACGAGCAACAGCACGACGAGACCATGCTGGCCACCCACCAGTTGCGTACCGGCGCCGCCGTGCTCTCGGCGGCGGACGCCCCGGCCGCGACGGCGGCGGTGGGCGCGGAAGTCGTCATCCCCGCCGGGGAATTCCTCATGGGCACCTCGACCGACCCGTGGGCGCTGGACAACGAGCGCCCCGCCCATCCGGTACGAGTGGCCGGTTTCGCGATCGACGCCGCGCCGGTCACCAATGAGCAGTACCTGGCCTTCGTCGACGACGGCGGCTACGAACGCCCCGAACTCTGGTCCGAGCGCGGCTGGGCGCATCGCGTCGAGGCGGGCCTGGTCGCGCCGCAGTTCTGGGAGCGTGATCCGTCCGGGCATTGGTGGCGGCGGGTGTTCGGCGTGATGACCCCGCTGCGGCCGCGACAGCCGGTCGTGCACGTGTGCTGGTTCGAGGCCGAGGCCTACGCGAACTGGGCGGGCAAGCGCCTGCCCACCGAAGCGGAATGGGAGAAGGCGGCCCGATTCGATCCGGCCACCGGGGCGTCGCGCCGATTCCCCTGGGGCGACGCCGATCCCGACGTCGCCACCGCGAACCTCGGGCAGCGGCATCTGGAACCCGCCGAGGTGGGCGCGTATCCGGCCGGCGCGTCCCCCGCGGGCGTGCACCAGTTGATCGGGGACGTGTGGGAATGGACCGCTTCGGGTTTCGAGGCGTACCCGGGGTTCCGGGCGTTCCCGTACCGGGAGTACTCCGAGGTGTTCTTCGGCGGTGACTACCGTGTGCTGCGCGGAGGTTCCTTCGGCACCGATCCGGTGGCCTGCCGCGGCACCTTCCGCAACTGGGACCATCCCATCCGTCGCCAGATCTTCGCCGGGTTCCGCCTCGCGCGGGATCTGCGGCCCGGAGAAGGGGAGTGAGCGACGCCCGTCGTGCCGGGCGATGGTGCGGCCGCGGTCCCGCGGTGAGCGGCCCGCGCCCGGCGACGGCGGCCCCGGCGGGTGCGGATGTGTAGACACCTGGGTTACGTCGGCCCGCCGGTGCGGGTGGGCGACATGTTGACCCTCGGCTCCCATTCGCTGCGCACCCAGGCGTGGGCGCCGCGCGACATGCGTCACGGCGGCACCATCAACGCCGACGGTTTCGGCGTCGCCTGGTGGAGCGTCACGCCGGACGACACGGTCACCGCCAGCCGTTACCGCAACGCCGAGCCGATCTGGACCGACCCGGCCGTAGACGAGGTGCTGCCGCAACTGGAGTCCGCCGCGGTGCTCGGGGCGGTGCGCTCGGCGACGGTCGGCATGCCGGTCGAACGGTCCGCGTGCGCGCCGTTCACCCGCGACCGCTGGGCGTTCAGCCACAACGGCGTGGTGCCGGACTGGCGCCGCACCCTGACCGGCGTGGCGGCCGAGTTCGCGGTCGTCGCGGCCGAACTCGGCGCCGAGGACCTGTTCTCTCCGGCGCGGCTGCTGGAGGCCGAATCCGCCACCGACGCGGCGACGCTATGGGTGCTGCTGTGCGATCTGCTGTCGACCGGCGCACCGGACGGCGAGTGGTCGGCGGCTCCGGCGGCACTGCGGCTGCTCGTCTCCGCGATCCTCGACCGGGCGCCGGAAGCACGCCTGAACCTCCTGCTCTCCGACGGTGCGCAACTGTGGGCGACCACCTGCCACCACTCGTTGTCGGTGCTGGTCACCGACGATTTCGCACTTGTGTCCTCCGAACCGTTCGACGACGACCCCCGCTGGCAGTCGATCCCGGACCGCAGCCTGGTGAGCGCCAGGCCCGGCGCGCTGTCCGTCGACCCCCTCCTCTGACCCGAAAGGCCGGTGCCATGACCGCAGTCACGCTGGACATCCACCTGACCGAAGACGACCTGAACGCCGCGCTCCGCTCGGACGCCAGGCGTGGCCTGACCGCGAACCCGAAATGGTTGCCGCCCAAATGGTTCTACGACGCCAAGGGCAGCGAGCTGTTCGAGCGGATCACCGAGCTGCCCGAGTACTATCCGACACGCACCGAGCGCGCGCTGCTCGAAGGGGTGGTCGACGAGATCGCCGACGCCGCCCAAGCGGAGGTACTGGTCGAACTGGGCGCCGGATCGGCGGCGAAGACGCGCCTGCTGCTCACCGCTCTGAGCGCGCGCGGGCCGTTGAAGACGTACGTACCGCAAGATGTTTCCTCGGCAGCGCTGCGGGCGGCCGCCGACGAGGTCGCGGTCGAGTTCCCTGGGCTCGCCGTGCACGGTGTGGTCAGCGACTTCACCGACACGCTGGCCAACCTCCCCCGCGGCGGACGCCGGATGATCGCATTCCTCGGCGGCACCATCGGCAACCTCGTCCCCGCGGAACGGGCGGAGTTCCTCGCCAGGATCCACGACTTGCTCGAGCCGGGGGAGCAACTGCTGCTCGGGGCCGGGCTGGTCACCGACCCGGCGGTACTCGTTCCCGCCTACGACGACGCGGCCGGCGTCACCGCCGAGTTCAACCGGAACGTCCTGCACGTGCTGAACTCTCGCTTGCGCGCCGACTTCGCGCCGGAGAAATTCCGGCACGTCGCGGTCTGGGACGCCGAACGGGAGTGGATCGAGATGCGGCTGGAGGCGAGCGAGGACATGACCGTCGCGGTCGGCGATCTCGACCTCACCGTGCGCTTCGGCCGCGGCGAACAGATGCGCACCGAGATCTCCGCCAAGTTCCGCGTAGAGAGTCTCGAAGCCGAACTCACCGCCGCGGGCTTCGCCACCGGACACGTGTGGACCGATCCGGACGATCGTTTCGCGCTGCTGCTCGCCGGGCGGCGCTGACCACGTGTCGATCGGCGGCGCTCACCACGACGGGGCGCCGCCGACCACCGCCCCGAGCCACTCGACCAGCGGCCGCATCGTCTCCCAGGCGGCGCGGACTTCCTTCGCCGTGCGCGGCGTGTCCAGCCAGGCGGGCGCGCCGAATTCCCGGCCGCACGTGATCGACTTGTGCCGCAGCAGGTCGATGCGCGGGTGGTCGGCGTCGTAGCCCTTGGGTTTGGTCTTCAGCTTCTCGCCGCCGATGGTGAAGCCCCCGTCGGTGAGTTTCGCGAGGATCACCACCAGTTCCGGTCCGCGCACCTCGTCATCGATGGTGGCGCGCAACTGCGCGAGTTGCTCGGACGAGCCCTGGTAGAAACCGCCACCCACGAACAGACCCCCGGCGTTGATCTGGACGTACCAGCCGACGCCCGCCGCGGCGCGCACCACGGCGCCCTGGGCGGTCTTGTACGGCGACTTGTCCTTGGCGAACCGCACGTCGCGGTAGGGCCGGAAGATTTTCGCGGTCCCGAAATCCGGCTCCAAATCGGCCACCAGCGCCTTCATGGGTGCGAGCACCGACTCGTCATAGATCTTCTTGTGCGCGGTCCAGAACGTCTTGGAGTTGTCGGCCTCCAGGTCTTCGTAGAAGTCCAGCCCGGCGAGCGGGAAACCCGCGAATCCGGTCATGCCCACACACCCGCCGCGCTGATGTCACCCGATAGACGCATACCGAAAATCTACGTCGTGATGTCTCCGCCGAACACGGCGAATCCCACGATGAGGCCGATCACCATCCCGACGGCCGCCGCGATCGCTGCCCATTTGCCGAGCGATTCGCCCTTGTTGCGCCCGATGATGCCCAGGATTATCCCGGCCGGGCCGAACAAGATCGGGCAGAACAGCACCGCGGTTATCGCGCAGACGAAGCCGATGATCGAGTACACCTGGCTGGTCGGCTGCTTCGGCGGGGTGGCATAGGGCTCGTACCCCTGCTGCGGATAGGACGGGTAGCCGTACTGCGGCTGCTGCGGTCCGGACGGTGGATAGCCATGCCCACCGCCGGGCGGGTACTGAGGCTGCCCGGTCGGCGGATACGGCTGCTGATAGTCACCGGGCTGCCCGCTCGGCGGATAAGGCGGTTGCCCGCCCGGACCGTACTGCGTGTGCTCGTCCGGCGTGAACCGCTGCGTCGTTTCGCCGGGAGGCTGTGGCCCGGAAGCCGGCGAGGGAGCCCCTGGCGCGGCGGGTTCGGCGCCCCAGGACTGCTGCTCACCCCCGCCGTTGGCGCCCCATGGCCGGGGTTCGGCGGGCTGGCCGCTGGGCTCGGCGCCCCACTGGCCGCCCAGCGCTCCCGCGGGCGGCGGGCCGCTCGACTGCCACCATTGATCGGCCGGACCCGGCTCGGGCTCCGGCGGTCGCGCGGCGGCGGGATCATGCTCGGTGGGTCGTCCACCGGGCGTCTGTGCCGGGGCGGAGCCGGTCGATGGCTGGGCAGGCTCGTCACCGGAGGTCTCCCCGGTCGGCTTCGACGACGGTGACTCCGGCGGCCGCTGCTGGTCGTCGGTGTGGTCCGGATCCTTCGGCGTGCTCATCGCACCCTCCTCGTGTCGTCCCGGTCACGCAACCTATGCCTACCACGGTGAGCGTGTCGTCATAGCCGATTGCTACAGGCGCGTCGGGAACGGAGCAGGTTCAGAGATCCTCGTCGTCGATGATCCCGATCGCGGCCACCTCGGCGGACCGGTCGTCCTCCTCGTCCTCGGCGAGGGTGTCGCGGGTCGTCCACTCCTGGTCGAGCTCGTCGTCGATGCCGAGCCTGCCGTCGTCCTCGTCCTCGTGGTAACGGATGCGCAGTTCGTCGGGCGGATCCTCGATGTTGCGCTGATACTCGCGGATCTCGTCCTCCTGGTCGTCGTCCCCCATTTCGGTCTCCAACGGATCACGGTCCATACCCTCAGTATCCCCATTGATCGCCGCGGCTAACACGGACACGAAAACGGCGGCCCGGACCGTAGTCCGAGCCGCCGTTCTCGCGGTAAGGGCTCTATGCGTTTCCGTTGAAAAGTCCGGTCACGGAGCCGTTTTCGAAGACCTCGCGGATCGTGCGGGCCAGCAGTGGCGCGATGGACAGCACGGTCAGCTGGGGGAACTTCTTATCCTCGGTCAGCGGCAGGGTGTTGGTCACCACGACCTCCTTGGCGCCGCAGTTGGCGAGGCGCTCGGCGGCGGGCTCGCTCAGCACGCCGTGGGTCGCGGCGATGACCACGTCACCGGCGCCCGCGTCCTTGAGCACCCTGACCGCGCCCGCGATGGTGCCGCCGGTGTCGATCATGTCGTCGATCAGGATGCAGGTGCGGCCCTCGACCTCGCCGACCACGCGGTTGGACTTCACCTGGTTGGGCACCAGCGGGTCGCGGGTCTTGTGGATGAACGCCAGCGGCGAGCCGCCCAGCGAGTCGGCCCACTTCTCGGCGACGCGCACACGGCCGGAGTCGGGGGAGACGACGGTGATGTGCTCGAGGCTGTAGTTGGTGCGGACGTACTCCGCCAGCTGCACCTGCGCGTGCATGTGGTCGACCGGGCCGTCGAAGAAGCCCTGGATCTGGTCGGTGTGCAGGTCGACGGTGATGATCCGGTTCGCGCCCGCGGTCTTCAGCAGGTCGGCGACCAGACGGGCCGAGATGGGCTCACGGCCGCGGTGCTTCTTGTCCTGGCGGGCGTACGGGTAGAAGGGCAGCACCGCGGTAATCCGCTTGGCCGAGCCGCGCTTGAGCGCGTCGATCATGATGAGCTGCTCCATCAGCCACTGGTTCAGCGGCGCGGGGAAGCTCTGCAGGACGAAGGCGTCGGAGCCGCGCACCGACTCCTCGAACCGGACGAAGATCTCGCCGTTGGCGAAGTCCCGTGCCACCTGCGGCGTGACGTGGACGTCGAGCTCCTTGGCGACCTGCTCGGACAGCTCAGGATGAGCGCGTCCCGAGAAGAGCATCAGGTTCTTCTGGTTGTCCATCCATGACGCGGTCACTGCTGTTTGCCATCCTTTTGCTCTATTGCCTGACCCGACATCTCCTTGGCCGCGATGGCTTCCGCCGCCGCGCGGGCCGCGTCCGTCCCTGGACGGTGTCGCTGCACCCAGCCCTCGATGTTCTTCTGCGGTCCACCGGACACCGCGAGAGCTCCGGGCGGAACGTTTCTGCGCAGTACAGTACCCGCCGCCGTGTAGGCTCCGTCACCCACCGTCACCGGCGCGACGAACATGGTGTCGCTGCCGGTGCGCACGTGCGAGCCGACGACGGTGTGGTGCTTGGTCACGCCGTCGTAGTTGACGAAGACGCTCGACGCACCGATGTTGCTGTGCTCGCCGATGGTGGCGTCGCCGACGTAGGTCAGATGCGGGACCTTCGAGTGCGCGCCGATCGAGGCGTTCTTGGTCTCGACGAACGCGCCGAGCTTGCCCGTGTCGCCCACGATGGTGCCCGGCCGCAAGTAGGCGAACGGGCCGATGGTCGCCTTCGGGCCGATGGTGGCGCCCTCGCCGTGGGTACGGATCACCTTCGCCCCGTCGCCGACGACCACGTCGGTGAGCGTGCTGTCCGGGCCGACCTCGGCGTCCTCGCCGACGACGGTGTTGCCGAGCAGTTGCACGCCGGGCAGGATCACGGCGTCCCTGCTGATGCGCACGCTGGCGTCCACCCAGGTCGAGGCGGGATCCATGATCGTCACGCCCGCGCGCATGTGGCGTTCCAGGATGTAGCGGTTGAGCGTGCGCGCCGCCGAGGCCAGCTGCACGCGATCGTTGACGCCGGTGACCTTGGCCGCGTCGACCAAGCGTGCGCCGTGCACCGGGTGTCCGGCCTCCCTGGCCAGGCGCAGCACGTCGGTCAGGTACAGCTCGTGCTGGGCGTTCGCGGTGGACAGGCGGCTGATCATGGTGCGCAGTATCGCGGCGTCGAACGCGTACACGCCGGAATTGACCTCGGTGATCGCGGCCTGTTCCGGGGTGGCGTCGGCGTGTTCGACGATCTCGGCGAGCTGGCCTTCGGCGTCGCGGACGATGCGGCCGTAACCGTTCGGGTCCGGCGGCACGAAGGTCAGCACGGTGACCGCGGGGCGTTCGGCGTAGCTGCGGTGCTCATCGAGCAGCGCGGCCAGGGTGTGCCCGTCCAGCAGCGGCACGTCGGCGGAGGTGACCAGCACGTCACCGGTGAAGCCGACCGGCAGGGCGGCAAGCGCGCACTGCACCGCGTGGCCCGTGCCGAGTTGCTCTTCCTGGATCGCCGGGGTGATCTCCCGGCCGAGATCGTCGGCCACCGCGGCCACCGCGGCGCCGACTTGTTCGCGATCGTGCCCCACCACGGTGATGAGGTACGCGGGGTCGATCTCGTTCGCCGCATGCAGCGCGTGCGCGAGCATGCTCCGACCGGCCAGCGAATGCAGGACCTTGGGGGTCTTCGACCGCATTCGTGTCCCGGCACCGGCTGCGAGAACGACGACGGCGGTCTGCTGTGGCATGGATCTCCCTCGGCTGCCTGTCCTCGTGCTGGGCGTCGTCGTGCTTGGTCAGCGATGTGCGGGCCAACGATAAGTCATCGTGCTCTCGAGCTCCGCCGCCAGGACTCGAACCTGAACTCTCTGAACCAAAATCAGATGTGCTGCCATTACACCACGGCGGATTGCCACACCGGCGGTTGGCGAAACCCCCGCCGCTGTGCCATGGCACGGGATGAATCCTCGCATACTCGCCCGCCTCCCCGCGAATTGTTCCCCGCGCGGCATCTGGTATTCGGGCCGGACCAGCGCGGGAGCTCTCCTGTCCTCGGCCGGGCAGCGCTCGGGCGGACTACCGCGATAGGACACCGACCACAGCGGAGCCCCGCGTCCCCTCGCCCCGGAGAAGCGAACCGCCGACCGGTCTGGGACAGTGGTATCCGAATGTCGATGTCGTGCGTCGGAGCCCCGATGTGACGGCTGACCAGGCACGCGCAAGGGTGGATCGCCGGGCTCGCCCGCGGTCCCGTCCTGGCATGCGACCGTCGGGTCGAAGGGAACCGTCGAGGCACTCACGACCGGCAACAACGCGGGAAGGGCGGAGGAGCAGGGGTGTCTTCGGGTGAGTCGCATCGAGTGTCCCGGCCACGGATGACCGGCACCCAGCGGCGTCAGCAGCTGATCGAGATCGGGCGCGCGCTGTTCGCCGAACGCGGTTACGACGCGACCTCCATCGAGGAGATCGCGCAACGCGCCCAGGTCTCCAAACCCGTGGTGTACGAACACTTCGGCGGCAAAGAGGGGTTGTACGCGGTCGTCGTGGACCGGGAGATGTCGATGCTGCTGGACATGATCACCTCCTCGCTCACCCAGAACCGGTCGCGCATCCGGCTCGAACAGGTCGCGCTGGCGCTGCTGACATATATCGAAGAACGGACCGACGGGTTTCGAATTCTGGTGCGTGATCAGCCCGCCGCGGCCGCCGAGGGCCGGTACTCCAGTTTGCTCAACGAAGCGACCAATCAGGTGGCGCACATTCTGGCCGGAGATTTCGAACGGCGCGGGTTCGACACCAGTCTGTCCACCCTCTACGCGCAGGCGCTCGTCGGTCAGGTCGCCACCGCCGCCACCTGGTGGTTGGACGAGCGCAAACCCTCGAAAGAGGTTGTGGCGGCCCACTTGGTGAACCTGTGCTGGAACGGGCTGAGCCATCTGGAAGCCGATCCGCGGCTGAGTTCGGAATGGCGCGCGGGCGCCGGTGAGTGACCCGGATTGTTAACCAGCAAATTGCGCGACGGCTCTCGCCGAATGCTCGAATTGGCTGCTGGACGCGCGCCTGGTGGTACGGTTCACCCATCCTTTGGGTGCTGTTCGGGCGGTAAGTCGGTCAACTTCGGGATGTCGGTCTACTTCAGGATGGCTGGTTTTGGGATGACAGGCGGATCTGATGGCTAGGCAAGCGCGCGCGGAGATCACCCGCGACTCCGTCCTGGCAGGCGCTGCCGATGTCTTTCTGCGCTTGGGATATGCGAATGCGAGCCTGAGCGAGATCATCGCGCAGTCCAATGTGACCAAGGGCGCCTTGTATTTTCACTTCGGCTCCAAGGAGGAGCTGGCGCGCGCGGTGGTCGACCAGGGCAACGAGCGGTTGACGAGCTCGTGTCAGGGCTTCTTCGATCCGCGAGTGCCCGCGCTGGAGGCGTGCATCGGCATCACCTACGTCGTCGCCGATCTATCGATGAACGACCCAATGGTCGGCGCCATGCTGAAGCTGACCCACCAGATCGGCGACTACCGCGGCGCCCAAGGCGACAACATCGCCAAGAACTGGGGCGACACCTACCGGCTGCTCGCCGAACGGGCCATCGCCCAGGGTGACCTGATCGCCGACCTGGACGCCGAGGTCATCGGCCTGCTGTGGCAGGAGATGGCCGCGGGCGTGCACATCATCGCCGTCGGCACCGAATCCATCGACCAGATGGCGGTCCGGATGGAGCGCGCCTGGTACTTCCTGCTCCCGGCTATCGTCCCGGCCGAGAAGCTCTCGTACTTCAGGGAATTCGCGGCAAGGCGGTTGCGGCGCTACGTGCCGTGATGTTGGCGGCGCCTGCGGCGCCGCGTGTTCGCGGCCCTCTTATGGCTCGCGTTTGCGCGGCCGCCGCTTGCTCCTTCGTCGCGTAAACGGCGGCCCCCCACACCAGATCCGGGGCGCGCACCCCCCAAGCGAGG
>NZ_JBSGCA010000013.1:106282-158178 GCF_053601535.1 Nocardia sp. NPDC004718 | reverse complement strand
CCACCCCGGGGCCGCGGCGGCGGCCGCCGCGATGGCGTCGCGAACCTCGCCGGGCCCGGCCGTGGTGAGCGTGCCGAGCACGGCGGCGTGCCGGTGCGGCTGCGTCACCGTGACGCGTTCGCCCGAGCCGTGCCGATGCACACCGCCGATGACGTGGGTGACCTCCGTCGGGTTCGCGGCCAGATCGGCCAGCTTCGTCCGCAGGCGCTCGCGTTCCGCCGTGCCCGGCGCGAAGCTGCCCACCGGCTCGTTGACCGGCGGGGGCGGGGACACGACGGCGTCCATGGAACCTCCAGTTGTCAGATGAAATTTCGGTACTGGGAAGTCAACACCGGAAAACTGTCCGGACAATGAGCCGATTGGACAAAGATGAGGCGAATGCGTTGTCGAGTTGGCCGAAGGACGGGAACGTGGGCGGGGATGGTGAGGAAGTCGCCGCGGACATCGACCTGTTCGCGCTGGCGCAGATGATCGCGGACCACGCGGGCGGGATGGTGTCGATCGAGGACCCGCAGTCGCATGTGCTCGCGTACTCGGCGTCCGACGAGACCGCCGACGAGTTGCGTGTGCGATCGATCCTGGGCCGGGAAGGACCGCCGGAGTACCTGACCCTGCTGCGGCAGTGGGGCGTGCTCGATCGGCTGCGCGACACAGACGAGATCGTCGACGTGCCCGCCCACGAGGAGTTGAACATCAAGCGCAGGCTGGCGATCGGGATACGCCGACCCACCGACGCGCGAGCACGCGCCCCGCGCGTGCTCGGCGCGATCTGGCTGCAGCAGGGGGATCGGCCGTTCCACCCGGACGCGGCGGAGATTTTGCGCGGCGCGGCGGCCATCGCGGGACGCCTGATCTCCCGGAGCCTGGACGCGCCCACCACCGAGGCGCTGCTGATCCGCCGGCTGTTCGGCGCGGGTGCGGCGGTCGACGCCGCGGCGGTGGCGAACGCGCTGCGTCTTCCGTCGACCGGTCCGGCCGCGGTGATCGGCTTCGCGCTCATGGCGGGCGAGCACGCGTCCGGCGCCGACCGGGCCGCGCTGGGTGGCGTACTCCGGTTGCGTGCCAGTTCCTTTCGCGGTGACTCGGTGACCACCGCGATCGGTGACCGCGTCTACGTGCTGCTGCCGGGCTACCGATCCGCGCAGGCGGTGACGGCCTGGACACGTCAGTTGATCGAGCACTTCGACGCGAAGGGGTCGCTGTCGCTGCGGGCCGCGATCGCCTGCCCGGTGCCCGATCTCGGCCGGGTGGCCGACGCGCGCGCCGAGGTCGATCGGGTGCTCGACCGCACCGCCGCGTCGCCCGCGAGCCGGGTGACCACGCTCGCGGAGGCGCGCACCGCGGTGCTGCTCGGCGAGGTGCTCGATCTGGTGGCTGCGCGGGCGGAACTGCGCGATCCGCGGCTCGGCGCACTGTTCGACTACGACCGCAAGCATTCCGCGAACCTGCGCGACAGCGTCGAGACCTATCTGCGCGAACACGGCGACGTGCGCGCCGCCGCCGCGGCACTGTGCGTGCATCCGAACACACTGCGCTACCGGCTGCGCCGGGTCGAGGACATCCTCGGCATGAACCTCGACGACCCCGCCGACCGACTGCTGCTGGAGATCCAGCTCGCCCTGCACCGCCGCCCGCGTAAGCCCGAGGCACCCGGTTGACGACGGCTGCCGGTGGCGACCACCGCAACGGGTTCCCGTCGTCGCGATGATCACCACGACCGTGGCGGCAACCGGTATCGGTTCGCGGCGTTGCGAGGCCGCACCGCGCTGGGACCTGCGCTGATGGCTTCCGGCCGCTGACCGGCCCGCTGTGCGATACGTCTGCCGAACGGGTTCGCCGGGCTCTACAGTTGAGCGCGGGAAGCCGGGGCATGGCCCCCGGAAGTCCGGGTCCCCGTCACGGAGGACGAGATGACGACGCGACGTCAGACGCTCGAGGTGGGGTCGCGATTCGGGCCGTATCGCCTGGATCGCCTGATCGGTCGTGGCGGCATGGGGGAAGTGTTCGAGGCCTATGACACCGTCAAGGATCGCGTCATCGCGCTGAAGGTGTTGCCGGAGCGGTTGCACGACGACCCGGTGTTCCGGGAACGATTCCGGCGCGAATCACACGTCGCGGCGCGGCTGCAGGAACCGCACATCATCCCGATCCACGACTACGGCGAGATCGACGGCCGGCTCTACATCGACATGCGCTTGGTCGGCGGCGACAGCTTACGCACGCTGCTGAAGGCACAGGGGCCGCTGGAGCCGGAGCGGGCGGTCGCGATCATCCGGCAGGTCGCCGCCGCGCTGGACGCCGCGCACGCCGACGGCCTGGTGCATCGCGACATCAAACCGGACAACATCCTGCTCACCCCGGACGGCTTCGCCTATCTCGTGGACTTCGGGATCGCGCAGTCGGCGACCGGGGAAAGTCTCACCGGCACCGGCTCGGCGATCGGGTCGTTCCACTACATGGCGCCCGAGCGGTTCCACTCCCGCACGGTCACCCCCGCCGCCGACATCTATGCCCTGACCTGCGTGCTGTACGAGTGCCTGACCGGTTCGCGGCCGTACCCCCGCGACACCGAAGCGCAGATCATCTCCGCTCACCTGTTCGAGCCGCCGCCGCAACCGCATTCGCATCGTCCCGGCCTGCCCCTCCGGCTGGACGACGTCGTCGCGCGCGGTATGGCCAAAGATCCGCGGGCGCGGTACGGCACCGCGGGTGATCTGGGGGCGGCGGCGCAGGCGGCGGTCGTGGCGGGCCCGGCTACGGGCCCGTCGGAGTCGTCCGAGACGGCGGACGCGCCTGCCGGTGCGGGTAGTCCGGAGGACCGGTCGGAGGCGGCAGGCCCCGGTCCACACCGCCATCGGTTGTTGCGTGTGCTCGCCCTGCTGGGCGTCGTGCTGCTCGCCGCCGCGCTCGGCTTCCTGGGCTGGGAGCTGGTCCGGCCGACCCCCGGCACCGCCGTGCCCGACGCGAGCGCGCCGAACGGCGCGGACGTCGAGCTGCTCTCGCTGGTCGGCCCGTCCGGCTACAAACGCGCGAATTGTGTGCACGAGAGTCCCGACGCCCCCACGGTCGCCGTCGTGTTCTGCGCCGCGAATCCGGCGGCGAGCGATCCCGTGGCGCGATTCCTGCGGTTTCGCACCGTCGACCAACTGCGCGGCTACACGTCGTCGTTGCTGAGCGCGCTGCACGGACACAGCTGCCAGGGAGATCCGCCGGGGCAGGACGGGCCGATGCTGCGCGACGGCGTGGAAGTCGGCCGCAAGTCGTGTTTCGAGAGCAAGATGGACGATCCCGCCGCGCCGCGGCCCGCGCTGCTGCTCACGGACGAGCGGGTTTTGGCGGCGGCGGTGTACATCTGGAACCCCGACGAGCAGCCGTACCGCGACTACGCCGCTGTGCGCAACCGCCTCGGGTTCCGCAGCTCCGACGTCGCCCGCGATCCCGACTATTTCACGCAGGCCGATCATGCGGTACTGAACCATCTGGCCGGTGATTTCGGTGCGGCCAACTGCCGCCACGCCGACCCGCCGCCCGGTCCGGTGGCCGCGGTGCTGGCCTGCGGGACGAAGGCGGGGTTTCCGGCCGCCGAGTTCTTCGGCCTCTCGAACCCGGAGTCCGCGACGTCACTGTACGAGGCCGACCGCGCGCAGTTCTCCGGCCATGTCTGCGGTCGCGGCGACCAGGGTGACGATGTCTGGCGACAGGACGGCAACGTCCTCGGCCGTTATTTCTGCTATCCGAACACCGACGCGGCGCTCGGCCCGAGCTGTCTGCTGGTGATTCATCAGAAGTACGCGGTCATCGGGAATTTCTGCACGCTGCGCGCCGATCACCCGGAACCGGGGCCGAAGAACGAAGCCGACCTGACGGCGTGGTTCCACCAGTATTTCGGCTAGGGGACACCCGGCCCCGTGACCCACCGCCGGGCGGGGTCTTTCCGTTCGGTGGCGGTCCGGTCGGGGTGCGTCCCGAGTCCGCCGCGGCGCACTGACACGGATACGCCGACGAGCGCTCACCTCGGTGTGGCGCACGGACTCGGAAGCGCCGACCCGGTGGCCAGATCGCAGACGCCACTGGTGAATATCTGCAAGGGCGCGGTGACCAAGAGCACGAGAATCCCGATGACGTCACCACGCTGGAGGAAGTACACGGCCGATTGTGCCGCCGCCGCCCCGGAATCCACCGCCGACGAGCCGGTTCCGGCCGCGACAGCGGTCACCGGGGCGGAGCTGATCGGTTCGGCCGTCGCACCGGCCGCGGTGACGACGAGGGTCGCCACCGCGACAGAGGCGGCGGCGAGACGAAGGGGGGTACGCATCATCGCGCTCCTATGTTGGAGAATTGTCATTCACATAGTAGCGAGAGTTCGTCCGGCTGTGCGCCAGATCGCGGAGGGAATGTCCGCGCCTCGGCCCTCGCTCCGCCTGGGCTTTGGCAAATTCGCCGCTGAGGCAAGCGTCATTACCTGGTCTTCGGACATCTCCGAAGCTCTTTGGTGTGGTGCGGGGTCGATTCATCAGGCGTCATCGCAACTGTTGGCGTCGGCTGCTCCATAGATATGAATCTTGCATCACTTAATGTCGCGGATCGCAGGCGTTGATCGAGGCCGTGCGCTCGGTGCCCGCCAACGCACGCCGCATGTTCCGACTCTTGAACCCGATACCGGGCGTGAAACCGGTCCACCCGCATCGTGCGGTTCCGGTTCTGAATCGAACGGTGGAGCCGGGCACTGCCGCACATCTTGGCCGTCCGGGCAGCCGATCTGCCCGGACGTCGCTACGGTCGAACCCGCTTACTCCGCAGCCCTGACCACGACCGGTGATCCTCGCACTCAGGCTTGGACTGCGGGCTGCTTCGGAAGCAGGAAGACGACGATGCCCGCTATGACTGCGATGACGAACGTCGCGAAGGATGCGACGGCGAAGGCGTGGCCTGCGGCGGCAACCCTGCCGACTTCCGTGGGATGGAACGAGCTGAAGTAGACCGCTCCGATAACGGCCACGCCCAGAGCTCCGCCGCACTGCTGGGCCGTCGACAAAGCCCCCGACGCGACACCGGCGGACTCCGGCTTCACGCGGCTCAGCACCGTGTTCAGCGCCGGGGTGATGACCAGTCCGCCACCGACGCTTTGCAGTACGAGGGTTGGGATCACGAGCAGCGGGGTGATTCGCGGGCCGGACACCAGCAGAAGGCCGGTCGCCAGGTAGCCGCTCGCCAATACGAGCGCCCCGATCTCGAGGACACGTCGGCCGTATTTCGGGATGATCCGGCTCGCCACCATGCTGAACACGAAGAATGCGATGGCTGCGGGCGTGTAGACCAGCCCCGCGCCGAGCGCCGACATGTCCAGACCTTGCTGCATCGTCACCGACAAGGCCAGGTAATACGAGTAGATCAACGCGTACAGCGCGAGGACGAGAACGATCCCGAGCGAGAACGAGCGCTGTCCGAACAGCGTGAGCGGGACCAGCGGATCCCCGCCTCGCCGTTCCAGGCGTCGCTCGATCGCGACGAACGAGCCGAACGCGACCGCGCTGCCCGCGAAGCACGCCCAGACCCACCCCGGCCAGCCTGCCTCCTGCCCCTGGATGAGCGGGAGTACCAGGAGGAAGAGCGCCGCGCTGAGCACCAGGACGCCGGGCATGTCCAGCTTGCGGGTGGCGGCCGAGCCTGTCCCCGGCACGAATCGCACGGCGAGCAGGAGCATGACGATTCCGATCGGCGCGTTCACCCAGAACACCAGGCGCCAGCCGGAGTCGAACAGGTTGGCGCCGATCAGCAGCCCGCCGATGACCTGCCCGCCGATGGTGGCCATGCCCATGACGATGCCGAGCACGCCATATACGCTGTGCCGCTTCGCCGCGGGCACCAGCACCGTGACGTACGCGAACACCTGGGGAACCATGAGGGCGGCTCCCAGGCCCTGGGCGACACGTGCTGCGATCAGGCTGCCCGCGTTCGGTGCCAGCGCGCAAGCGACCGATGACAGAGTGAACAGGGCCACCCCGAGAAGGAAGATCCGCTTGCGGCCGTACATGTCGGCCAGGCGAGTAGCGGTGATGATGAAGACCGCGTAACTCAGTTGATAGCCCGCCAGCACCCACTGGACATCGCCGTCGGACGCGTGCAGGTCCGCCGCGATCGAGGGGTCGGCCACCACGACGATGAACGAGTCGAGGACCGCCATGAACAGGGCGGTCAGAAGAATTGATATCGTCACCCACGGAATCGCATTCGCTTCCGCGGCCACTACCGGCCGATTGGCCGCTTGCTGACTACTCGCCACGATAAGAGACCTCTTCATCTGTCGGTGCCCAGGGAATCGGCCAGCTTCTTGACCACCTCGGCCGCCATGACGGCCTGACCCGAGGTCGAGAAGTGGATACGGTCCGCACTGAGCAGGTTGTCGCGGTCGTTGACCGGGTGGTCCCACATGTCGACCACGAGGGCGCCGTATTCCGAAGCCAGCCCGCGCACGATCTCGTTCACCGCGGCGACCCGCTCCGTCCAGTCGGGGAAGACCGGGACGACATACGCTCTGCCGAGCGTGAAAGTGGTCAGCAGGGCGCCGGTCCCCTTCGCCAGGTCGTACATCTGCCGAAGCGTTCGCTCTATCCCGCCGAAATCCGGCCTGCGCCGCACGATGTCGTTGGCCCCGCAGGGCAGGTGGAGCAGGTCGGGGGAGAACTCGAGCATGCGGGCCGCCTGCTTCTCGAGCGTCCGGGCGGTGGTCGCCCCGTTCTCGGAGACGTTGAGGTAATCCAGATCCGGCCGGACGGATCGCAGGACATCGGCAACCCGATCCGACCAGCCCCGATCTCGGTAGCCCGGGGTGGGATCGCCGGTTCCCGCCGAAAGACTGTCGCCGACAACGGCATACCTGCCCCACGGGGCCTCGGCCAGCAATGCCACGGCATCCGCCTGGTCCAGGCAGAACGGGTCGGTCTCCTCGGTGAAGACGTTGTGCTCCATGCGGGAGAATATACGGTCGACCGTATGTTTTTATCAAGTCGTCGTACCGGCGCGGTCAGGGGTGCAGATACAAGCGCTCGTTCTCGTATCGGATCGACCACCGCGGCTCTCCCGGTGAGCGGCGATCAGGAGGCCGATCGGACATTGAGCTCGCGCTGCTGCAAGAGGGCGGAAGAATCGGTCCGGACACGGTGATCGCGACGACCGTCCACCGACTCCAGGTGGTCGACGAGCCGCTACCGGAGGGGAGGCACGACTTTCGCGTTGACGTGATAGTCACGCCGGAGGATGTGATCTGGTGCGATGAGCGTCGTCGACCGGCAGGGATTGGCTGGGATTCGTTGACGTCGGAGAAGATCGCAGCAATATCGGCTCTCGCTGCTCGCCAGTCGACTACCGACTGAGTACGGAGGAAGCACGCGCAGCGGGGAGTCCTGAACGACGGACCGTCAGCCGTAACTCGCGCCTTCGCGCGTGGTGCTACTCCTTCCGCACTATGTCGAACCACGAGATGATCGGCCTATGGGTGTAGGCGAGTTGATCCGTGAACTTCGGAAGGCACGGGGATGGTCGCAGGGACGGCTGTCCGACGAATTGGCGGCTCACTCGGGGTCGAGTATTTCTCGGCAGTACATCTCGAGGCGTTGGGAGACCGCTGACGCGGTACCCAGCCGGTTCTGGCTGCGCCATCTGTCGGCGGTCCTGGACGTGCCTTTAGCTGTGTTCGAGGACGAAGGCATGAACAGACGGCATCTCCTGGCTCAGGTGGCCGCGACCAGCGTCGCGCCGATAGTGGCGTCCGATCTGCTGGCTGCTGGTTTCTCGGCGCGACTGGATCATGCCGGGCCGAGTATCGAGGCGTGGCAGGAGAAGCTCAGCGCCTACGGCACCGACTACATGTCACTCGGTGCGGCGGATATCCAGCGGCGCTTGGCCGTTGACCTGGCGATCCTGCAACAGCAGTTGAACAGTCCGCAGTTGTGGGGAGCTGCTGCCCGGCTCATGACGCTGTACGCGAAGACTTTTCCGGGGTCGGACGGCACCAAGGCGGTCACCTGGTACCGGATGGCCGCCGAAGCCGCAGACCGCTCCGAGGATGAGCAGACCCGCGTGTGGGTGCGGGGGCGTGCGGCCATAGCCCTCGGCTACGAGGGTGCGGCGTTGGGAGTCGCCGATCTTTTCGCCGACCAGGCGCTGGCGTTGTCGGACAAGCCGAGTTTGGGTCGGCTCAATGCGATCATGGGCAAGGCGCATGCGGCAGTGTTGCGAGGTGATGGCGAGACGGGGCGCGCTCTTGTCGAAGAGGGACGCCGGGTGTTCGACAAATCGGGGTCCTACGAGCAGACCTCCGACTACGCCGTTCCGTGGTGGCGCATGAACGTGTTCCTCTCGCTGCTCGCCGCGCGGCTCGGCGATGAGAAATTGGCGGTCGCCTCGCAAGAGCAGGCGCGAAGAGAGCTTCCGGCCGAGTTGCCCCGATTCGCAACGCATCTGGAGATGCATCGCGGTCTGATGCTGGTCAGAGCGGGCGATCGAGCCGAAGGTGTTCGGACCGCACGCAGCGCGATGGACGCCCTTCCGCCCGAGAAACACTCCCTGACCTTGCGGATGCTGATGGACGAGATCGCCGGTTCCAGCGATGGCACAGCCTGAACGCCTACGCACGTCAGTGTGCTCGAGACTTTCGGTGTCGCGAATAGGCTGCACCGATGCGTTCGTTCAGCGAACACGCAGCGTTGGGCTCGTGCATGGTGCGGGCTGCCGAGGTCGCAGCTGAACGGGTTGGCCAGGGTGAGCAGTGGAAGCATGCTCGGGTTGTCAAGACAGGGTCCGGCTCCTGTGCACCGCGATGGCAAGGGAGTCGGACTGAGAGGCGATATCGATTCATTCGCCTCGACGCGCTGAATTGAACCACCGGGGATACTTTGGTCGCATTGCGTTGGAAGCGGCACTTTCGGGGAAATCCCCGAAAGTGCCGTCTCAACTGACGACCGTGGCCCGCGAGTGCTTACGAGCAGTCGACCTGGTACGTCCGATCGTACTTATCGCGCAGGATATATCCCGCGCCGTTGCCCCGTTCGCCCTCGATCTTCCACTCCTGGCCGCCGACGTTCACTCTCTGGCCATAGTGATATCCGTGGCCGCACACCGCGTCACGCCAGACATCGGCCTGCGCCGGTCCGGCGACCACGACACAGCTGATGCCTGCCGCGACGGCGACGATCCCCATGCGAAATACTGTTTTCATTACCCCCACCTTGAATGCGTTGTCGGAACTCTGATTTCGACGGCCGCGAGGCCAACATAGCACAGCCGAGCGCAGCGCCGCACCAGCGAGGGTCGTAACCTCGGCACCTATCCGCTCAACCGGACGATGCCTGCGGTGACGGGCAGTCGCGCCCATCATCCGGGGGTGGGGCGATGTGGCCGGCGTCACCGCCGCCGTCGAGGTGTCGACGTGCTTGCGCCGTATTGACCCACCAGCGCGATACCGACTCCGATCATGAAGACCACGAATCCGTTTGTGGCATCGTTCATGTGCCCCGGTGTGTGCTGAGCAATCGCGATCCCGGCGATCGCCCAGCCGATCACTCCGACAGTCGTGCCGATCCAGATCAGGACTCTGCTCCACAGAGGTGCGCCCGACAGATCCCCTGGGGCCGGGGAATCGTAGGTGGTGTTGTGGATGTCGTCTCCAGCGGTCATGCCGTCCCCGCCGGTGACGATCCGGCTGCCGTGGGTCGCGGTGTTGATGATGGTCCGGCCGTTCATCCTGTCCAGTTGGTCTCGGAGTTCGGCGAGTTCGCGGGCGAATTCCGCGTCGGCGGACGCCGCGCGTTCGACCTCATCGGCGAGTTGGCGTCGTGCGGCCATGCTGGTCGGGTTCCGATCGAGGTCGTCGAGTGCGCGTCGTCCGAGCCTGCGTGCGACGGCGCCGGTGAGCGCGGTCAGTCCTTGATCCAGTGATCGGTCCACGGCCCGTCCGCCCGCCGCCCCCAGTGCCGCGGCCAAATATGCGGCAACGACCATTCCGTCGATCATGTCAGTCTCCTCCACAGCCGCCCCGGCAGGATAATCATCTCATCGAACGATCCACCGGCGTTGTTTCACGCATTCCGTCCGGAAAATCCGGGTCACCGATTTCTGGTACGACTTCGCCGTAGCGGGCTGCATGCCATGAGTTGAACGCGATCGCGTACCGTGGATTTCCAAAACCCATATTCCCAGCATGTTTTGATGCAACCCCCGAAAAAGCCACGAACCAGCTGTTTTCCAGTAAACCGCCGCGCATCTGGCTGAGCGTCCGAACTGGTTCCGGCCTACCGGCGGCGTCGTGGTGTCGACGTTCTCGCACCGAGCTCGGCGAAGGTCATGAGGACACCGCCGATGAGGAAGAACGGCAGCAAGTTGAACTGCCCCGACACCGACGCGCCTCCAGACATGCCGATCAGACCACCGACGAAGCCGATACCGACGAACACCAAGCCGATCCACAACAGTGCCTTGCTCCAGATCGGAGCACGGGACAGATCCTCATCCGATGCGATGTCGTATGTGGTGTTGTGAATGCTGCCCCCGGCGGTGAGGCCTTTGCCGCCGGTGACGATCCGGCTGCCGTGGGTCGCGGTGTTGATCACGGTTGCGCCGTTCATCCTGCCGAGGGTGGCTTGCAGGGCGGCGAGTTCGCGGGTGAATTCCGCGTCGGCGGATGCCGCGCGTTCGATCTGGTCGGCGAGCTGGCGGCGTGCCGCCATGCTGCGGGGGTTCCGGTCGAGATCGTCGAGTGCGCGTCGTCCGAGCCTGCGTGTGACCACGCCGGTGAGCGCGGTCAGTCCTTGATCCACCGATCGGTCCACGGTCCGTCCGCCTGTTGCCCCCAGTGCCGCAGCCAGGTAAGTGGCAACGGCCATTCCGTCGATCATGTCAGTTTCCTCCGCAGCCGCCCCGCAACATAATCGTCTCATCGAGCGAACCACGTGTGGCGTTTCAAAATTCCGATCCCAAAGTCGTTCGTAAGCAAAGGTAATTCGCTTAAGCCTCATTCGAGTGCGTGCGGGACACACGGACGGCTTCCTCGCCGTGCAGGTTCCCGATCTATTCCGCATAGACCGCGGGATCGATCTCGCTGTCGGGCGGGAAGGTGGCCAGCTGCAGGCGGTGACGAGCGACTTCTTCTCAGTAAGCGAACTGGATGTTCTTGTCACCAGGCGCAGCCCGGACTCGGACTTTCCCGGCGGACCCGGACCGCATCGGGGCGACGGCGAGAGAACCCTCGCCGTCGCCTTCGTGTCCTGCCTATGCGTCCGGGATCATGTCGGAAGCTTCGATGCGAGGACGTCGACGTTCTCGATCGCGGGCGACACGGTGAACAGTTCCTCGGCGCGCTGCCCGAGTGCGGTGCCCACGCCGCCGGCCAGGTGGGCTTGCCGACCGGCGTCGTCGGGGAACACGTCGAAGATGCCGAACGTGGACGCATCGAACTGGACGGCGAACCAGGCCCGAGTGTCGGGCTCCTGCTCGACGATCGCCTGCGCGTCTGTCAAGAACTTCGCTACTTCCGACTCCTTGCCCGGCTTTGCATGTACCCGGACCAGCAGACCCACTCGTACCATGATCCCTCCTTCGGTTGGTACACGCTTCGAACGGACGGCCTACCCGTGCCGGGGCGAGATAAACACAATCCCTGCGCCGGCGGGTCGAGTTCGACGTCCGGTTTCAACGTGTCGTCGTCCCGGTACCGGCTTGGTAGCGAATCGACCCGCCAGACGTCGTTGACCGTGAACGCCGGAAGGGCCACCCGGGTGGCCGTGGGTGGGCTGTGGCTCGCGGATCGAAGAAGGGCAGCGGGCGGACCGCGTCGCCGGTGTCGACCACGTCGAGGTACCACCGCCGCTCTTCCTCGGAAACCAGTGTGAAGCAAGAGTCCCCGTGCCCGGGAACCACGGCGTCGAGGTACACCAGCGCGCCCACCGCGGCGAGTCGGCGCGTCAGCGGCTGGGGGCGCCAGGGAGCTTTTAGTATCGAGTCAGGAAGGGGAGGCGGTTTTGCGGGCCGCGGCCGCCCGGCTGGGCTCGGTGTTCGACGGCGAGGAGCGCAGGCTTGAACACGTTCTGGGATTACGCCAGGGGACCGCTTCTGGGGATAGCCATCACCGTGGTCTTCTGGCTGATGCTCTGGGTCGCGGTCTCGATCGCTCGTGTCCGGTCGGGAGGGCGGTCCCGGTTGGGCCGCGTCAACATCTTCGATGCGACGCTAGGGAGATTGCCACAGTCACAGCGGCGAAGCTGGAGGCGACAAGTATTCCGCCTGACGTTGTTCGTCTATGTCCCCCTCGTGGCTTGTGTGGTGGTTTTGAAGGTTTTCGAAGTGGTCCCCGACTGGGTGCTGGGGGCGCTCATCATTGCCGGCGGCGGCGTGGCAGTGACCGTGGCCCGTGTGCGGTTCCTGATGCGTGCGTCGACGCCCGATGAGTAGCGGCGGGCGGCGTCATCGCGTGGGTTGTCGGCTGCGTGGGCTACGAAGGAATACCGGGCGTTCGCTGAGCGACCAGAGTCGTGGATTGAATGGATCAGAGATGGATACGGCTCAGCCTACGGTCGGACTACCTTCACTACTGGTCTTGCGGAGTCCGAGTTCTCTCGATGAGCTCGTACACACTTCTCGCGTGTTCTATCATTTCGAACGCCGGAAGCGGGCCTGCGCCCATCAACAAGATGGTGGACCACCGACGATCAAGGAAGCTGATCGCGGCGAACAAAATGGTGCCGCTTCCTCCGGAGCGTTCCGTGAGGGACAAATATTCGAGGGTACGTGGATTGAACGTCTGCACCTTGTATCCGAAAAAGCGCGAGATGATTATTATTCGCTTGTTCGACACACCGTAGAAGGTGTGCGCCCTACGCTGGGCGTCGACAACTAGACGTCCCAGCAGGAAATAGAGACCGACCAGGACGAAGATCCCTACCCACAGCAGGGATAAGGGAGATGCGCCCTCGGCCACGTCACTGATCGCGAAGAACACCGCGAAACCACAGAAGAAAAGACTGAACGGCAATATGTACGCATCCCTTGTCTGCAGTGCCAACCCCCGCCGTGGCCGTCCGGTCCACAGCACATTCTCACCCGGGCCGAGAATTCGGCCGATCTCACTCTGAACGATATTTTCTTCGTTCATGGTTCACCGTCCTCGATATTCTCATACGTCGGTTCGGATCGGAATTCGTGCGACACATGACATGTATCGCAAAGTAATCCGTCCGTGCCGTAACTACCGAAGGAAATCCCGTCGCCGACTTGCGATAATTTTGTTTGCCGTGAGTGGCGAGCGCTGTTCTGGTGGGACAGTGTATCCGGCGTATCCGGCGTTGGGGTGGACGGTGACGATCAGGGTCGTGTCGCACGCCGGGCAGTGCCGCTGTTGCGTACCGCTTAGTGTGTCGGCCTGGTCAAGGACTTTTCGAAGGCGATGGCGCCGTGAGGCCTTGGCCGCGCACGGTCCGGGCAAGGTCGTGCTGGATCTGCGGGCGGCGGGCGTCGCCCGTGGTCGGCGGGACTGCTCGAACCTTCGGCGGTAATACGTCATCGGCTGCCGGTAAACCGGTGGCGACCGGGTGGGCGCGTCTCGTAGCTTGTCCGTTCGTGACCGACGATCGGAAGACGGACCCGAATCGACACGACCTCGGCCGAGTGTTCAACGAGGTGCCGCAGCTCTATGACCGAGTCCGGCCGGGATACCCTGGCGAGCTGTTCGCGGACCTCTGCGACATCACCGGCGTGACCGAAAGGTCGGCGGTGCTGGAGGTGGGCTGCGGTACCGGTCAGGCGACGCGCTCGCTGGCAGCGCTCGGCTGCTCGGTGACCGCCATAGAGCCGGGGCCGGACATGGCCGCACTCGCCCGCAGGCGGGTCGCCGGTTTCCGCAACATCGAAGTCGAGACGTCGACGTTCGAGGAGTGGGACGACCGCGGCCGACGCTTCGACGCCCTGGTGGCCGCGTCGTCGTGGCATTGGGTGGACCCGTCGATCGGCTGGCGGCGAGCCCACGATCTGCTCTGTCCCGGAGGCTGGATGGCGCTGCTCGGCAACGTCGTCGTCCGGAGACCGGGCGAGCCGGAGGTCTACGCCGAAACTGCCGATCTGCACGAGCGGTTCTGCCCCGGCAACCCTGGCTGGGGTCATCCACCACCGGAAGACGACGTGCGCGCCACCGATGAGGGCTGGGGCCTGGTCGAGGATCCCGGAGCATTGTTCGGCCCGACGATCGTGCGTTGGTACCCAACAGTTCAGTGGTTCGACGGAGACGGCTTCGCTGATCTCCTTCGCTCGACGTCGCTGTATCGCAGGCTCGCCCGCGACGTCCGTGAGCCCCTGCTCGACGCCATCGCCGAGCGCATCCGTACACGGATGGGCGACCGGGCATCACGCCGTTATCTGAGCGTCCTGCGTGTCGGACAGCGCCTCGAGTGAGGTCGAGGACCGATCTGGCCGAGGGTTGTCCCACGAGGCCGACCCATTGAATCGGCCGAATATCAGTGCGATTCGCCGACGTCGAGCAGTATGCGCAGCAGGTCTTCCGGGGCGTCCCGCATCAGGTTGTGCCCGCCGTCGAGTGCGTGGGTCGTCCACCCGGCGTCGTCCCGCAATCGCTGGTAGGTGGCGGTGAAGGGCGAGGGTGTTTCCCATCCGGCCGCGTAGACGTAATCCCTGCGCCGGATATGGCCGAGATCCCCGGTGAGCGTGAGTGGTTGGAGAACCGACGCGAGTGGGTGGGCTGTGGCTCGCGGATCGAAGAAGGGCAGCGGGCGGACCGCGTCGCCGGTGTCGACCACGTCGAGGTACCACCGCCGCTCTTCCTCGGAAACCAGTGTGAAGCAAGAGTCCCCGTGCCCGGGAACCACGGCGTCGAGGTACACCAGCGCACTCACCCGGGCCGCGGCGCGATCGGCGGCGCCGGTGATCACCATGCCGCCGTAGCTGTGTCCCACCAGGACGGCGTCGGTGACGTTCTCGGCCGCCAGCGCGGCGGTGACGTCCTGGATGTGAGTGTCCAGATTCACGCCGTGGCGCAGATGAACGCGCTCACCGACTCCGGTGAGGGTCAGCGGCAGCACGCGATGGCCGCGCGTACGCAGTTGCTCGGTGAGCTGCTCGAAGCACCAGCCGCCGTGGCACATGCCGGGGATCAGGACGAAAGTCGTCATTGTCGTTCTCCTTCTGGTCGGGGGAGCGAGGGGGTGGGATGGCGGCGCTCGCCGACGCGGCGACGCATGCGATCGCTGTGAACGCGAGTGCGGAGTTGGTGGACGTGTGATCCGCGAGAGTCCCGGCGATCCACGGCCCTGCGGTTTGCCCGACGGCGAACACCGTCGTGAAGGCCGCCAGCGTCGCGGTCCAATCGACCGGTGCGGTGTTGTTCTTGACCGAGGCCGTGACCGCCGCGGGGACACTCATGAAGGTCGCCCCGTAGACGACGGTGGAGGCGAGCAGGACCGGCGGTGCGGGAGTAACCAGCGCCAGTGCCGCGCCCGCGCCCAAGACGGCGAGCAGGACGCACAGCGCTCTGCTTCCGGGCCAGCGGCTGATGGGGCGGCTCCACAGAACAGGTGCCGCGACGACGGCCAGTCCCATCGCGGTCCAGGCCGACATCACCTCGAGCGTCGAGGCGTGCCGATCGACCAGGTACGCCGACAGGAAGGTGATGTAGGTGATGTATCCACCCGCGAACAGCAGATACGCGAGCGCTGTCGGCCACAGTGACCGCAGGTGCGCGTGTCCGGCGACTTGTGGAGCCGGTGAGTCGACGTGGGTGGCGGTCCAACTCGCCAGGGCCGCAAGGGTTGCGGCGATACCCAGGCCGACCCACGCCATCCGCCAGTGATCCCCCGCCAGCGGCACGGTTGTGCCGCTGAGGACTATGCCGACCCCGGTGCCCGCGAAGTAGACGGCGATGGGCGTGCCGGATGACGCGTGCGTGGCGATATGCGAGGCGATGACGCCGCCGGTGATGAAGACGACCGCACCCGCCGCCCCGGCCACGGCTCTGGTCGCGAGCAGGAAGAGATGGTCATTGCCGACGGCGGTGGAGGTCAACGCCGTTGCGGTCAGCGTCATCCCGGTGCGGAACGCGGCTGCCGTGCCCATGCGGCGAACCACTGCGGGTGTCGCCACGGCGCCGACGAAATAGCCCAGTCCGTTTGCGGTGCTGAGCATTCCGGCATCGGCCAGGTTCCAGCCGAGGTCGTTTCGCATGGCGGGTAACAGCAAGCCGTATGCGAACCGTGCGAATCCCAATGCCGACGCGGTGCCGAGGGCGAGGCGTGCGGCTTGCCATATCGGGGTCATTCACGCGGGCCTTCCGAGGTCGAACCGATCGGTACGACCTCGAATGCTAGCAGATGATCGAACCAGTCGTTACCATCTAGGTATGCCAGTGGCCAAAGGCTCGACGATAGACCCCGCGCGCACCCGCGCCGCCATCCTCGAAGCGGCGGAACCGCTGCTGTACGAGCGCGGCCTCGACGGAATCGGTGTAGCCGAACTGTGCGCGCGGCTCGGGGTGTCCAAGGAGACCTTGTATCGCCACTTCGGCACCAAAGATGGGCTCGTGCAAGCGATGCTGGAGTCGCGCAGTGAAAAGGTGTGTGGGTGGCTGGCGAGTGCGGTGGAGTCGGCCGGCGACGACCCGGCCGAGCAGTTGGGCGCGGTCTTCGACGCGCTCGGCGAGTGGTACGCCCAACCGGCCTTTCGCGGCTGCGCCATGGTGAACGCGTCGGCCCAGCACTACGACGACGAGGTGCGGGCCATCACCGCGCGGCACCTGCAGCGCTATCTCGACCTCTTCACCGGCATCGCCGTCCGCGCCGGAGCCGAGGACCCGGTCTCGCTGGGCCGTCAGGTGCTGATGCTGGTGGAGGGCGCGACCGTCGTCGCGGCGATGCACGGCCCGGCCGGTGTCGGCGGGCATGCTCGCGCCGCGGCGGCAGCCCTGCTCACCGCGGCTACCTGAGCGGACTCCTCACATCGCGGGGCGGACCCGATGACATGGCCGCTGTCGGCCGGGTCGCTGTCGTCCAGCGTAGATTCGTGCTATCGAGAAGAGATGACGCCGACGCGCTCCTTCTACGATGTCGTGATCGTCGGTGGCGGCCACAACGGGTTGGTGGCCGCCGCGTATCTGGCTCGGGCCGGGCGGTCGGTGCTGGTGCTCGAGCGGCAGCCGCATACCGGCGGGGCGGCGGTATCCGAGCGGGTGTTCGCGGGCGTCGACGCGCGGTTGTCGCGGTACTCGTATCTGGTGAGCCTGTTGCCGTGGTCGATCGTGACGGACTTGGGCTTGCGGTTCGAGACGCGGCGGCGGGCGGCCTCGTCCTACACGCCGGTACGGGAGGGTGGTCTGCTGGTCTCGTCGGCGCAGGACCGGACCGAGGCGAGTTTCGTGCGGTTGACCGGCTCGGACAGAGAGTTCCGGGCATGGCAGCGGTTCTACGCGACCACGGGGGAGTTGGCCCGGCGGGTCTTTCCGACACTGACCATGCCACTGGTGTCGAAGGAAGCATTACGGCACATCGTGGACGACGCGGCCACCTGGGATGCGCTGTTCGAGCGGCCGCTCGGTGAGACGATCGAGTCGACCTTCGCCGACGACACGGTGCGCGGCGTGGTGCTCACCGATGCGCTGATCGGCACGTTCACCCATGCGCATGATCCGTCGCTACGGCAGAATCGCTGCTTCCTGTACCACGTGATCGGCGGCGGCACCGGCGACTGGGACGTGCCGATCGGCGGCATGGGCGCGCTCACCGACGCACTGGCCACGGCCGCGCGCGAGGCGGGCGCGGAGATCGTCACCGAATGCGCCGTGACGAGCATCGAAACCGACGGCGACACAGCGGAAGTCGGTTACGAAGAAGGGAAGATCGGAGCGCGCCACGTCCTGGCGAACGTCGCGCCGTATACGCTCGCCGGGCTCCTCGGCGAGCCGCTGCCACCGAAGCCCGAGGGTGCGCAGTTGAAGATCAATATGCTGCTGCGCCGCCTCCCGCGATTGCGCGACGCCGAAGTCGAGCCACGGGAAGCATTCGCCGGTACTTTCCACATCGGCGAGTCGTACGCCCAACTCGACCGCGCCTACGGCGAGGCCGCGATCGGCCGCATTCCGTCCGTGCCGCCCGCCGAAATCTATTGCCACACATTGACCGATCCGACGATCCTGTCACCGGACCTGGCTGCGCAGGGTGCGCACACGCTCACCCTGTTCGGACTGCACGCTCGCGCGAAACTCTTCGCCGCCGACCACGCGTCGGCGAAAGACGAGTTTGTGAAAGCGACCTTGGCGCAACTCGATTCGGTGCTCGCCGAACCGCTCGCGGACTGCTTGGCGAGAGACGAGAACGGCGCGCCCTGCGTGGAAGCGAAGACGCCGATCGAACTCGAGCGCGAGGTCGGCCTGCCCGGTGGACACATCTTCCACCGGGACCTGGCCTTCCCCTACCTCCCAGAGGACGCCGACCCGGCCGACCCCGGCGCCCGGTGGGGCGTGGCGACCGGCCACCGCAACGTGTTCCTGTGCGGTGCGGGCGCCATCCGGGGCGGCGGCGTCAGCGGTATTCCCGGGCACAATGCCGCGATGGCCGTGCTCGACGCCGGTCAGGCCGGCTGACCCCGCAGCGCGACCTTGGCGGCGCGGCCCGGCGTCTCGGTGGCGACGGCGGCGTCCGCCGCGGCCTCCAGCGGGTAGGCGGCTTCGATGTCCAGCCGCAGCTCACCGCGAGCGGCCAGATCGATCAGTTCGCTGATCAGCCGTCCGCGCTGGTCCGCGCCGATCTCCTCGATCCGCTTGGCGCCCCAGAAGCCCTTGACCACGGTCTGGCCGAAGATGAGTCTGCCCGGATCGAGCGACAGCGGCTTGCCCGAGAGCGCGCCGAAGGAGATCAGCTGACCGCCGGGCGCGAGCAACGCCAGTTCGTCGGCCGCGGCGCGACCGCCCACTTGATCGACGGCCCGGACGATCGGCGCACCGGAGGTGGCGGCGTCGACCTGGTCGCGCCAGCCTTCACTCTCGGTGTCGAGCACCGGCTCGTAGCCGAGTTCCCGCAGCGCCGCGACGGAGCGGGGGCCGCGCACGAGATTCAGCACGCGCAGACCTCGCTGCCGGGCGAAGACGTTGACGAGCCTGCCGACCGCGCCGTTGGCGGCGTTGACCGCCAGCCACTCGCCGGACCGCAGCCCGAGGTCCTCGATGAGCATCAGCGCGCTCAACGGCATGGCCAGCAGTTGGGCCGCGGTCTCGTCGGAGACGGTGTCGGGCAACGGGATGACCTGGCGGGCCGGGACCACGAAGTAGTCGGCCCACACATTGATCGCACCGGACACCGCCACGCGCCGTCCGACCGACATGTCGGTGACGCCGGGACCCACCGCGTCTACCCGCGCGACCGCCTCGCTACCCGGGATGGCGGGCAGCTCTGGCCGGTATCCGTACACGCCACGCACGATCGCCAGATCGTGGTTGTGGATCGGTGACAGGATCAGCGCGAGTCGCACCTCGCCCGGGCCGGGCTCGGGGACCGGGCGTTCGGCGGTGGTCAGTACATCCTTCGGTTCACCGAACCGTTCGATGACTACGGCACGCATATCCGCTCCTTCTCGATCAGTCCTCGGCTACGAGGACCTGGACGTCGATGTTGCCGCGGGTCGCGTTGGAATACGGGCAGACCTGGTGTGCTTTGTCGGCGAGCGCTTGCGCGTCCTCCCTGGACAGATGGGGGAGCGATACCTCCAGGGTAACCGCAAGGCCGAAGCCGCCGGCGTCGTTCGGCCCGATCCCGACCTTGGCGCCGACCGCGGAGTCGTCGATGTTCGCCTTCACCTGCTTGCCGACCAGGCGCAGCGCCGAATGGAAGCAGGCCGCGTACCCGGCCGCGAACAGCTGCTCGGGATTGGTGCCCTCGCCGTCGCCGCCCATTTCCTTGGGAGCCGAGAGACTCAGGTCGAGCTTGCCGTCGGTGGTGCGTGCGCGGCCGTTGCGTCCGTCGCCGCTGGCCAGGGCCTCGGCGGTGTAGAGGATCGGCATGTCTATTCTCCTTCGTTCAGCTGAGATTTCAGCGAATCGGTCAGTCGGCGCAGGATGTCGCGCAATGCGGCGACGTCGTCCATGGACAAGCCGCTGGCTTTGCCCATCTGGGCCGGGATGTCGCCCGCCTCGGCGCGCAGGGCGCGTCCGCGGTCGGTGAGCCGGATGTCGACGCGGCGTTCGTCGGACGCCGATCGCCGCCGCTCCACGAGGCCCCCGGCCTCCAGCCGCTTGAGCAGCGGGGAGAGCGTGCCGGAATCCAGGTCGAGCGCATGGCAGACGTCGCCGACGCTGCGTTCGTCGCGCTCCCACAGCGCGAGCATCACCAGGTACTGCGGGTAGGTGAGCCCGAGCCGTTCCAGCTTCGGGCGGTAGACCGCGGTCATCGCCCGGGACGCCGCGTAGAGCGGGAAGCAGAGCTGCTCGTCGAGGGTGAGGTGGTCGGTCATGAGCAATAATGTAGTGGGCAATTCAGTTGTGCACAACCTAAGTGCCCGTGGTGCTCGTCACTACCGAGCCGCGGGCAAGGCTCAGCGGGCCGGGAAACGGAAGACGCGGTCGTCACCGCGGACCGGTTCGCCCCGGCCGTCGGTGTTGGAGGTGGTGAGCCACAACGCTCCGTCCGGCGCGAGCGCCACGGTGCGCAACCGGCCGTACCGGTCGCGCAATTCGGCACGGGGTGCACCGGCGCGGCCGTCCGCGACCGGCACGGTCCACAGCCGACGGCCACGCAGCGCGGCGGCGTACAAGGTGTCCCCGGCGATGGCGATTCCCGACGGTGAGGCTTCCGCGGTGGTCCAGGTCAACAGCGGATCGGTGAAGCCGCGGTCGGCGCCACCCGACCCCTCGACCTCGGGCCAGCCGTAGTTGTGGCCTGGCTCGATCAGATTGATCTCGTCGAACCGGTCTTGCCCGAATTCCGCCGCGAACAATCGCCCGTCGCGGTCCCATGCCAGACCCTGCACGTTGCGGTGGCCGAGACTGTAGACCGGCGAGCCGGCATACGGATTCCCCGGAGCCGGGCTGCCTTCGGGAGTCACACGGAGGATCTTCCCGTTGAGACTCGCCGGATCCTGCGATCGTCCGGATTGCCCGGCGTCGCCGGTCCCGGCGTAGAGCATGCCGTCCGGCCCGAACGCGATTCGGCCGCCGTTGTGATTACCGGCCTTCGCGATCCCGGCCACCAGCACCTCCGGTGGGCCGTCGAGCCGGAACCGGATGATCCGGTTGTCCGTATCGGCGGTGAAATACGCATAGACATAACGACTTTCGGCATAGTCCGGCGCGACGGCGAGCCCCAGCAGGCCGCCTTCGCCCCGGGCGGTGACGCCCGGCACCTGATACACCTGTTCGGGCGCACTGCCTGCACCGATGCGCAGGATCCGTCCGGAGTCCCGCTCGGCCACCAGCGCCGCGCCGTCGGGCAGGAAGGCCAGCCCCCACGGCACGTCGAGGTTCCCGGCGATTTCCTCGGCGGCGTCGAGATCGGGTCGTCCGGCGGGATTGCTCGGCGCGACGGTGCGCGTCGCCGGGGGCGTGCTCCCCGGTTCGGTCGAGCTGTCGTTTCCGCAGGCCGTCAGCACCGCGCCGAGCAGGAGGGCGGCGATGGTCGTGCGGGTATGGGACCGTCTCGGTGTCACAAGCCTGCTGCCGCAAGCGTGCGCGTGCCGGGCGGACCATCGGGACCACCGGTCGCAATCCGAGCCACCGGAGGGGCTCCGGACGCGGAGGAAACGGCCCGATCCCGTCAGCATCAGCCGAGATACGTTCTGTACCAGTTCAATACGCGCCGCCAAGCCTCGGTGGCGGCCGTGGCGTTGTACCGCTGACCGGTGTCGTTGAAGAATGCGTGGTCGGCATCGGGGGCGATGAAGATCTGATGCGGGTTGCCCGAACGGGCCAGTGCCGCTTCCGCGGCGGCCCGGGAGGCGTTCACGCGGGCGTCGGCCGCCGCGTAGATGCCGAGCACCGCGGCTTTCGACGCGGTCAGATCGCCGTTGTCCGGGAACGGCCCGTAGAACGGTGTCGCCGCGGCTAATCGGGACGGGCCCGAAGCCAGCAGCAACCAGGTCAGGCCGCCGCCGAAGCAGAAACCGGTGGCGCCGAGCTTCTTTCCCTCGACCCGCCGCTGAAGTTCGTCCAGCCCGGCGCGCAAGTCGGCGACGAGCTGGTCCTGCGGGATCCGGCTCAGCTCGGCGGTCGCCTCGGCGGGATCGGCGAACGTCGCGGTTCCGCCTCGTGCGGACAGCAGGTCGACCGCGAGCGCGGAATATCCAGCGCCCGCGAAACGCCCTGTCACCGAACGGATGTGGTCGGTGAGACCTTTGTTCTCGTGGATCACCAGCACCCCGCCCCGTGGTTGCGGCGCCGCCGCCCACGCGGCTTGCAGCGTCCCGCCAGGACCGGCGAAGGTGACGGCGCTCGTCGGAAGAGCGGTGGCGGATCCGGGTGGCGTCGGAGGCGACGTGGGCGAGGGCGAGTAATCGGTGTTCCCGGTGTCGGAGTTCGCGCAGGCGGCCAGCAGGGTGGCGGCGGCCGTGGCGCCGAGCCCGAGCAGCCCCAGCCTGCGCAGTGCCTCCCGCCGGGTGACCAAGCCGTCGGCGTGGTCGGCCGCGATCTCCTCCGCGATGTATCGCTGCAGCGGCGTCATGTGTCCCACCCTAAGCCGCGTCGTCGGTGGCGACGCGGCATTCACCGTCTGTTCGCTCGCGACAAACCGGCCCGACCGCACCTCCCGCGTAATTCGCCGGAAGATTGCTACGTTGTCGCCCAATCAGGCGATCGATGGTCGGTCCGCACACCGGTCGAGGGAGCGAGATGGCAGCGGGGCATGGCGTGAGACGAACGACGATCAGGGCGATCCGGACGATGGCCATGGTCGCGGTAACGGCGACCGTGGGATTCGTGTCGGTGCCCGCGGCCGCGGAGCCGTCGATCGATGCCCACAGTGTGCGGTGGACGGCGTTGCACGACGGTCCCCAGCCGTATGCCGACGTGCACATCGACTGGGATGTGCCGATCCGGATGAGCGACGGAGTCGTGTTGAAGGCCAACGTCTACCGGCCGGTGAAGGAGGGCGGGGAGGTGGAGCGGCAGCCGCTGCCGACCATCGTCAACCTCACGCCGTACACCAAGCTCATGACCAACCTGATCGACACGGCGCTCGCGGTGCCCGGTTTGCAGCCGTTGACCGTGCGGCTGGTCAATCGAGTGAATCTGTCACGCACGCCGGTCAGTGGTTTCGGCGATCTGCTGCACGCGGTCGACGGCGGCACCGTGCAGACGGTGCTCGGTCTGGATCGCGATCTGATCCGCGCCGGATACACCCAGGTCGTCGCGGACGTGCGGGGTACGGGTTTCTCGCAGGGAGCATGGGACACCCTCGGCGAGCGGGAACAGCTCGATACCCGCGAGGTGATCGAGTGGGCGGCGGCGCAGCCTTGGTCGAACGGCCGGGTCGGGATGAGCGGCGGCTCCTATTCGGGAATCAACCAGCTGCGCGCCGCCGAGAACGCCCCCGCGCCGTTGCAGGCGATCTTCCCGGTGGAGCCGGGCAGCGACCTCATGCGCGACGTCGTCGCGCCGGGCGGCGGCGTGGGGACGACGTTCCTTCCGATGTGGCTCAGCACGGTCAACCAGCTGAAGCTGATTCCCGACGTGCAGTCGATGTTGAGGGGCACCTTCGACTGGGGGTGGCTGCAGGAACGGATGTCCGATCCGGCCAGCAACGTGGATCTGCTGGCCCAGGCGCTGCTCACACCGTCGCTCGACCACGTGCCGCCCGCGCTGGCCGACGCGCTGGACGAGAACAGCTATTTCCGGCGCGGCATCGAGGGTCACCCCGAGCGCATCACGGTGCCCACCTTCGTCTACGGCGGCTGGCACGACATCTTCGCCAACAGCGCGACGAAGCTGTACAACGCGATTCCGCTGCCCGCGGGACGGAAACAATTGGTCGTCGGCGACACCTACCACGCGAATCCCGGTGCGGGAACCGGTATTCCGGGCGCGCCGCCGCGGCTGGACGTGTTGCAGCGCATCTGGTTCGACAAGTGGTTGAAGGACACCGACCACGGCTTGGGCGACTTCGGGCCGATCACCGTGTGGGAACAAGGCGGCGGCTGGATCTCCCTCGGCCAGTTCCCGCAGAAAGATCTCAACCACCGCCGCGTGTATCTGTCGGCCGAGCCGAGCGGCACCGCCGGAAAGGCCGTGTACGACGGATCGTTGACGATGACCGCTCCCGGCGAACGGCAGACGCTGACGGTGGCGCCCGGCGTCGCCTCGGCGTGCTCCCGCGACACCGCGCAGGGCTCGGCCGGGATGGCGGCGGTGCTGGACGTGTGCGCGAAGGACTCACGCATCGCCGAGCGCAACGCGCTGACCTTCACCAGCGCGCCGACGACCGCGCCCACCGTCATCTCGGGGCCGGTGAACGTGCATCTGAACGCGGTGCACGACGCCACCGACGGCTACTGGAGCGTCACCATGAACGACGTCGCGCCCGACGGGAGCTCGAAGGTGCTGTCCACCGGGCAGCTGACCGCCTCGCTGCGCGCGGTCGACGAGCAGAAGAGCAGCCGCACACCGACCGGCGACCTGACCGAACCGTTCAATCCGATCACCTTGGACAGCGTGCAGCCGGTCGTCCCCGGTGAGCCGGTGGCGCTGGACATCGCGGTGATTCCCACCCAAGCGGTGCTGCAACCCGGCCACCGGCTGCGGATCGACGTCTTCGCGGGTAACTCGCCGAAGGCGCTGGCGTTCCGGCCGATGCTCAACAACACCGAGCTGAAGCCGCAGCACCTGAAGCTCGACCCGTCGGCGCCGAGCTTCGTCGTGGTGCCGACCAACCGTCCGCTGGACTGAGCGGCTACGACAACTGCGACTGCACCTGCGCGGAGATCAGCTCGAGGTGCTCGAGATCGCTCAGATCCAGCACCTGCAAGTAGATGCGGCTGGTGCCGATCTCGGCGTACCGGCCGATCTTGTCCACCACCTCGGCGGGTGAGCCGGCCAAGCCGTTGGTCTTCAGCTCGTCCACCTCGCGGCCGATCGCCTCGGCCCGGCGCGCCACTTCGGCGTCGTTCGCGCCCACGCAGGCCACCAGCGCGTTGGAGTAGACCAGGTCGTCGGCGGCGCGGCCGTATGCCTCGGCGGCGGCGCGCACCCGGTCGAACTGCCGCGTGCTGTCCTCGATGGAGGAGAACGGCATGTTGAACTCGGAGGCGTATCGCGCGGCCAGCCGTGGGGTGCGGGTGGCGCCTTGCCCGCCGATCACCACCGGGATCGGGTCCTGCACCGGCTTGGGCAGGGCGGGGGAGTCGGTGAGCTGGAAGTGCTTTCCGTCGTAGCTGAAGGTGTCGCCGGGTTTGGTCGCCCAGAGCCCGGTGATGATGGCCAGCTGCTCTTCCAGCCGGGCGAACTTGTCGGCGGGGAACGGGATGCCGTACGCGGCGTGCTCCTCGGCGAACCAGCCGCTGCCCAAACCGAATTCGACTCGGCCGCCGGACATCTGGTCCACCTGCGCCACTTGGATCGCCAGCGGGCCGGGCAGCCGGAAGGTGGCGGCGGTGACCAGGGTGCCCAGCCGGATCCGCTTGGTCTCCCTGGCCAGACCGGCGAGGGTGATCCAGGCATCGGTGGGGCCGGGCAGCCCGTCGGCGCCGCCCATGCTCAGGTAGTGGTCGGAGCGGAAGAACGCGTCGAAGCCCAGGTCCTCGGTGGCCTTGGCGACGGTGAGCAGGGTGTCGTAGCTGGCACCCTGCTGCGGCTCGGTGAAGATGCGTAGTTCCATGTCAATGACCCTAGTCGGTCGGCCGGAAGGCGAATCGGGGCGTTCGCGGCTGCCCGCTCGAGCTGCGGAGCTGCTCGAGCGCGGCCGGCCCGGTGATGCGGTCGCTGAGAGATCATCGCGCGGACCGTTCGGGCCCGGGCGGCGGTTGCGTGTAGGTCCGTGCGATGAGGGCGGCGCGCAATCGGTAGAGCGCGTGCGGAACGGCGGTGTCCAAGCCGGTGAGGCGGCCGATGCGCTTGAGTCGATGGTCGACGGTGTTCGGGTGCAGATACATCGTCCGGGAGGTGCGCCTGCGGTTGAAGTCGTTGCGGATGTGTTCGCGCAGGGTTTCGACCAACTCCGGATGCCCCTCCAGCGGATCGAGCAGGGCGGCCAGCCGGTCTCGTCCCGGACCCGGCCGGGTGAGCTGGTATTCGAGGGCCAGATCCTCGAAGCGGTACAGGCCGGGTGGGCTCTGCAGGCGACGAACCATGTCGAGCAGTTCGTGCGCCTGGTCGGCGGCGCCGGGAATCTGCTCGGCCTCGGCGGCGATGGCGGCGGCGGTGAGCGGCGCGGGCACCACCGCGGCCAGCGCGGCGACCAAGTCGGTGAGGCGGTCCGCGGCGACCGGCGCCGCCGGCACCAGGATCGTTCCGCCGATCGCGCTGAGCAGACTGGGCACGTGCCTGCCGCAGTGCACCGCGAGGCAGAGTTGCATGCGTTGCCGGATGCTGTGCCCTTCTGCGGGGCGGCCGGGATTCTCCTCGGTGGGCCGGTCGACCGCCACGGCGAGCACGGTGTAGCGGTCGGCGACCGGAATGCCGTACTCCCGGTAGACCTTCGCAGGGTGGTGCCCGCGCAGCAGTGCGACGGCGACGGCGTGCGGAGCGGTCTGCTCGTCGGCGGGGGCGATGGAGTCGGCGGGGGCGATGGACAGGTAGGCGAGCGAGACGGTCGTGGTGACCGCGTGGACGGCGTCGAAGAGCCTGCGTATGTCGTTGTGCCGCGGTGTGCTCGAATCACGCAGGTACTCGTCGAGATACAGTCGGAAACCTTCGTGGACCAGATGCTGGACGGTGTCCATGCGCACCCCGACGCCGGCCCACCGGGTGGCGGCCGCGAAGATGCCGACCGTGCGGGCCGGTTGTGCGGGGTCGAGGGAAGTGACCAGGTCGAGGCAGTGGGCGACGGTGGCGCGGATCTCCTCCCGCAGCAGATTCCCTTGTTCGACGTGCCGGCGGGGAATGATGCCGAGCAGGTGCCGCACGATGTGTTCGGTGGCCGGGACGGGCTCGGCGGTGCTGCGTGTGGGTGGCATGCCGGTCCCTCAGCGACCGCCTCCGCCGCCGACCATCTGTGGGTCGAGCGCGCGGTCGCGGTTCGGATGTCGGACCAGGCCGGTGCCTTGCGTCGTCGCAAACATTCGGTACTTCCCATCCAGTCGTCCGCGCGTTTCACGAAATGGCTTGATACGAAGCCGAATTCGAATTCACAGAAGTTCGTGACATCGCACAGTCTCGGTCCTTGAAATGTATCGGCGGCGGCGCGAATCGTCACTGCACGGGCCGACGAAGCAATCAGCCGCTACGTTGTTGCGGATGACAATGCGGCACGAAGATCCGTCACCATCAGGGAAGAAGGTTCGAGTGCGCGATGTGCCGATGATTGTCGTGATGGGGGTGTCGGGTTCGGGAAAGACGACGGTCGGTACCCGCTTGGCCGACGTATTGGGGGTCGAGTACGCCGACGGCGACGATTTCCACCCGCCCGCGAACGTCGCGAAAATGGCGGCGGGGACGCCGCTGGACGATGCCGACCGCGCACCCTGGCTCGACGCCTTGGCCGCCTGGATGGCCGAGCGATCAGGGAAGGGAGCCGTCGTCACGTGTTCCGCGCTGAAACGGATCTATCGCGACCGGCTTCGCGTCTCGGCCCCCCACGCGTTCTTCCTGCATCTGGACGTGCCGCGGCAGGAACTCGAGCGCCGTATGGCGGGCCGCGGTGGGCACTTCATGCCACCGAGCCTGCTGGATTCCCAGCTGACCACGCTGGAGAGGCTCGCGGCCGACGAGCGCGGCGCCACCCTCGACGCGACACGACCGCCCGAGGACGTGATCGGGGACGCGGTGGCGGCGCTGAAGAGGTAGTCAGAGGCCGCCGAGGCCGGACAGGAGATCGAAGCCGAGATCGAGCCCGCGCCACAAAGCGTCGATCTCGGCGCTGACGGCGGGTGCCGCCGCCGGGTCCTGCAAGGCGATCCCGTTCGCGAAGATGACGACGTTGGCGCCCGCGTCGGCCAGCCGGAGCAACGGACCGGTCGCCACGCCTCGGCCGAGCACCGCGTCCAAGCCCTCCCCGACGAAGTAGAAGCGCCATAGCGGTCCCAGGTCACCGCCGTAGAACGCCTTGGTCTCGTCGACGATCAGCGCGCCCTGCCGGGCGATCGAGTCGACGATGCGGAAATAATCGCGCGCGTTGGCGGCGGTGCTGCCGACCGCAGCGACGGAATAGGACAGGTCGACGGTCAGATGCGCGTCGTAACCGGCCATCGCCACTCGGGCCGGGGGCAACTCGCAGCGACGGGTCAGCTCGAAGTAGTGCGCCCAGTGCGGTTCGGCGGGTGCGCCGGTGAATTCCGCGTGCAGCGCGCGCAGGAAACGCGACAGCAGCTCGAGACTGATCCGGTGCGCCCATTCCGGGTCGTCGAACGACGCGGGATCGCGCTGGAGCGGCAGGACGGCGGCCTGCTCGACGGCGTCGAGCCCCAAGGCGAACACACCGCGCAGGTCACGGTGGCGGACCAGGATTTCGGCGATCTGCCGGTGCCGGTCGATAGCCTGCTCCAGTTGCCACAACGAGGAACCAGCCGGTGCCCCGGTGTCGGACAGCCGAGCGATCGCGGCTGTCTCGTCCTGGGTCAAGGGTGTGCCGCAGGCGGTGTCGGCCGTCGCGGCGAGCGCTGTGGCCGGGTGGAGCGCAATCGTGGCGAGTAGCGCGGTGACGGCCATGGCCAGTATCGAAAATCGTTGTCGCGCAGTGCTGATCGGTGTGCGCGCGAGAATGTTCGCCATGCTGGCTCCGGAGGTCGTGAATCGCGAACTTGCGTCGGACGGCCGAAGCGGGTGCGCATCGGCGATGCGCCATGCCGTAGGTAAGGCGCTGGCGCAGGGCGAGTTCGAAGCCTAACCGAACCGACCGGACCGCGCAGCGCGGCGATCAGTGAGCGAAGCAGGACCCGGAGGGCGCGCCCGGCAGGCAGACTTCGGCGATGGCGGAGACGAGCAGCCACGCGCCGAGCAACAACGAACCCACGGCGATCGCGCCGAACACGAACACCCACAGCAGGCCGGGCAGCCGGGTGAGCCGGGCGAGTTGATCGGCGTCGGAGTCGACCTCGTGATAGCGGGCACGTTGCTGCCGGGAGCGGCTTCGTTGCAGCTCCAGCACCGGCCGTGCCCCGGCGAACAGTAGGAACCAGGCCCCCAGGTAGGCGAATCCCGCTTGCAGCGTGTCGGTGCCGAACCAGGAGACCACGAAGACCACCGCGCCGAGGCCGAGCACGGTGATGGCGCCGTAGACATTCCTGATCTTGATCAGCAGCGCGGCGAGCAGAACGATGGCGGTCCAGAGCATCAGCGTGATCCGGCTCGCGCCCAGCAGCGCGGCGAATCCGAGACCGAGCAGCGGCGGTGCGGGGTAACCGGCCATGGTGGTGAGGATCATCCCGAGGCCGTAGGGTTTCCCGCTCGACACGGTGAGCCCCGAAGTGTCCGAATGCAGTCGGATGCTGTTGAGCTTGCGGCCGGTCAGCAGAGCGACCATGGCGTGCCCGCCTTCGTGCGCGATCGTGACGATATTGCGGGTCAACCGCCAGATCGGGGTGTAACCCACCAGCACGAGCGCCGCTACCGCCGCCGCCACCACCAGCCACCACGGCGGCTGCGCTTGCGTCGTCGTCAGACGATCGGCGATGGAAGCGCCGCGCTCGAAGAATTCCGCTCTGTCCACCGCCGCACCTTAACCGCCTGCGGACGACCGCGCTCGGGGCATGGGTTCGACGCTGGGACGTCGGAGCCGAACGCGTGCGGCTCGCCTCGCCGCGTCCTGTCGTGGAGGGCGGAGGCCCGCGGTGCGCCGCTCGTCGCCCCTGAATCAGTCGCCCCCGCCGTTCAGCCGGTGCGATCGAGGGTGCCGGTCATATCCCCTGCCACACCCTGGGTTCGGTACGAGAGCGTCCCGTCAGGTCGCAACTCCAACCGGGACGTCGCGCCGTCATCGTTGCAGCCGCCGGGATCCTTGGTGAGTCTGGCGGTCAGCACCACAGCGTTGGCCGTGGCGGAGGTGAGCGTTTCGGACCGCCCGCATTGCAGATGCGCGAATCTGCCGGTATTGGTGGATTCTCCGACCTGCTCGCCGACGTTCCCAGGATTGATCCGCACGACGATGTCGTAGCTACCCAGAATGTCCCGCGCGACGCCCTGCCATTCGCCGACAAGTGCGTTCGGAACGCTCGCGCCCGACGGGCCTGCGCTGGTCGGCGTCCTGTCCCCGGCTTGCGTGGCGGTAGCCGTCGCAGCATCGCCGCCGTCGGCTCGGGTGGTGGACGTCGGAGAATCACTGTCGGTCGGCGTCGCGGTCTGCGCGATCGAGTTCGCGGTATCGCGCCGTAGCTGCGCGCCGACCACGAACGCCGCCACGGCGACCGCGATGCCGACGACGAGGGCTCCCGCGACCAGCAGGGCGCGGTTCGGACTGTGTGCGCGAGGTGCCGGGGTGGTGACCGGACCGCCGGGCGAATCGTATTGCGCGGCTGGTTGAATCCGTTGCCCCACGGACGCGGCAGCTGTCTGCGGCGAGCCGGGATAGTGCGTCGGTCCGTGTGCCGACCGTCCGGGATCGCCCTGCGCGTACCGCGGATCGGTAGGTGGCGCGGGGCGGACCACGGTGTCGGCCGTACGCGCCCGATCCGTGGGCGCGGAGAAGTGGCTGCGGTCGAATGCGCCGGAGTCCAGGTCCAGTAGCTCGACCGCGCGGCGGCCGACCTCCTCGAGCACCGGCGGGGGCAGCCAGCCGCCGCGGTCGGGGATGCCCAGTGCGGTGAGCTGGGCCAACAGCTCGTCCGGAGTCGGGCGAGCCGCGGCGTCCTTGGTCAGGCAGGCGGCCACCAGTGGGCGCAGCCGCTCCGGCACGTCATCCAGCTGCGGCTGCTCGTACACCACCCGCCACAGCATCTGCACCGTCTCGCCGACGCCGAACGGTCCGTGGCCGGTCGCCGCGAACACCAGGACGCCGCCCAGCGCGAAGACGTCCGCGGGTGGGCCGACCGGATCGCCGGTCACCTGCTCCGGGCACATGAATACCGGTGAGCCGATGACTTTTCCGGTCGTGGTGAGCTTGCTGTCGTCGACGGCGCGGGCGATGCCGAAATCGATCACCTTGGGACCGTCGAGGGCCAGCAGAACGTTGGACGGTTTGAGGTCGCGGTGCACCACACCGGCCCGGTGGACGGCGGTCAGTGCCTCGATCAGCCCGTGCGCCAGCACGAGCAGCGCGTTCTCGGTGAACGGTCCGTACCGGTCGACCGCGTCGGCCAGCGAGAATCCCGCCACGTAACCGGTGGCCAGCCACGGGGGATCGGCGTCGACGTCCGCGTCGAGCACCGGCGCGGTGAACTGTCCGCCGACCCGGCGCGCTGCGGCCACCTCGCGCCGGAAGCGCTGCCGGAATTCGGCGTCGATCATGTCCGGGCGGATGACTTTGACCGCGACGGTGCGCCCTCCTGGGTTCCGGCCGAGGTAGACCCGGCCCATGCCACCCGTACCGAGGACGCCGAGCAGGCGATAGTCCCCGATCCGGGCCGGATCGTTCGTGCCGAGCGGTTGCATCGCGCAGCTGGCTCCCTTCGTGGCGTCGACCCTCCGAGAGGCTACCCACCGGGGCCGCCCATGTCCGCGCGGCGAACTGCCCGGGCTAACCCGCCATGATCGGCGCGGGCGCGGGCTGCTCTCGCCGCGCCCGCCTGGCCAGCAGATACGCCGCGATCGCCGCCGGAATGTTCATCAGAACCCCGTACACCGCGCCAGGAACGGCCATGGTGTCGTTGTCCAATACCGAAGCGGCGACGGCGATCGCGAGCGCCGCGTTGTGCACGCCGATCTCCATGGCCGAGGCGATCGCCTGATCGGCTTCCACCCGCAACAGCCGGGGCAGGAAATAGCCCACGGCCAGACTGATCACGGCGAAGGTCAGGCAGATCGCGGACAGCTCTCCGATGTGCTCGGTCAGGATGTCCAGGTTCGAGCCCACTCCGGCCGCGATCACCAGCGCGAGGACCACGACGGACAGGATCTTGACCGCACCGCGCATCCGCCGCGACCACTCCGGGAACCGCCGGTGCACCACCATGCCGATCGCGACGGGCACCAGCACGATGGCGAAGACCTGCGCGAATTTGTCCGGCCGCAGTCCGACCGAACCCTCGCCGTCCAGGAACAAGGCGTAGGACAGCGCCACCACCACGGGCAGGGTGAATACCGCGAGCACCGAATTGATCGCGGTGAGTGTGATGTTCAGCGCCACGTTGCCACCGGCGACGTGACTGAACAGGTTGGCCGACGCTCCGCCCGGCGACGCCGCGAGCAGCAGCATGCCCGCCGCGAGCGCGCCTTCCAGTCCGAACAGGCGGATCAGGCCGAGGCACACCGCGGGCAGCAGGATCATCTGGCACGCCAGCGCGATCACCGCCGCTTTCGGATACCGCAGCACGCGCGCGAAATCGTCGGTCGTCAAGGTCAATCCGAGCCCGAACATCACCAAGGCCAGCGCCAGCGGCAGCAACACGGCGAAAACCGTTGTACCCATTCGGGTCTCCTCTCGCAGGGCGGCCCGGACCGGCCGATCCCGGGGACCGACGTTATCGAGTCGCGGCGAAGGTGGCCAGCCCCGGTCAAGCGGTGACGGTCACACCCAGGGCCGCCGACTCGCGTGCTTTCGTCAGCAGGCGCAGGGTGGTGACCGCGTCGCGCGGGTCGACGGGCACCGGAGCGCCGTCGAGCAGCGCGGCGGCCATGGCGGTGTAGAACGCGGGGTATGCGCCGGGTGCGGTCGGCACGGGGGTGAAGTCCGGTTCCGCGCCGAGCACGCCCCAGCGCTCGGCATCGACTGTGCCCCATAGGGGATCGTTTCCCGGGCGGCGACCGGATCGGAGCGCTTCCTCCTGCGGGTCCAGCCCGTAGGTGACATACCCGGCTTCCGATCCGAGCACCCGGAAACGCGGGCCGAGGTGCGGGGCGACGGCGCTCATCCAGAGGTGGGAGCGGACACCGCCGCTGTGGGTGAGCGCGACGAACGCGTCGTCGTCGGTGGTGATCCCTTCTCGCCGCCGGTCCAGCTCGCAGTACACCGAAGCCACCGGGCCGAACAGGGTCACGGCTTGGTCCACCAAGTGGCTGCCGAGGTCGAGCAGAATGCCCGCGCCCTCCTCGTCCGTGCCGACCTCCCGCCAGCCGCCCTTCGGGACCGGACGCCACCGTTCGAACCGGGACTCGAAACGCCGCACCTGGCCCAGTCTTCCGGTCTCGACGAGTTCCCGCACCGTCCGGAAATCGCCGTCCCAGCGCCGGTTCTGGAAGACCGACAGCGCGAGGCCGGCCCGCTCCGCGCGCCGGACGAGATCTTCGGCGTCGTCCACCGCGACCGCGAGCGGCTTGTCGACCACGACGGGCAGCCCTGCCTCCAGCGCCTGCCTGGCCAGCGGCGCGTGCGTCTGGTTCGGTGTCGCGATCACAGCCAGACCGATGCCGTCCGGCGTGGCGAACAACTCCTCTGCGTGCGGCACCACACGCACACCAGGGTGTTCGGCGCGCGCCCGCTCGGCACGCTCCTCCGAGGAGGTCACCACGGCGGCGACCCGCATCCGCGGTTGCGCGGCGATCAGCGGAGCGTGAAAAACCGATCCGGCCAGGCCGTAGCCGACAATGGCGACCTCGATGATGCTCATGCCCCGACGCTACCGCCGCTGAAGACCACGTCAGGCCTCACCCCGTAGGCGCTGGTCGGCCGAGGAGCGCCACCTCGTGCGGCGCGCCACCGAGGTGGACCGCGCCGTTCGCTCTTGCGCTCCCGCAATCGGTGGTCCGGTGACGATCCGCTCGTATGTCCGGCAGACGGAGACGCATCGGCCTGGCCGTGTAGGTGCCACGTCGTGCGCCGGTCGAGCGGATGTCGGGCCGCCAATGGTCCGGCTGTCGACCTGCGACGTCCGGGCATGTGCGGCGATGGCGGCCGGGGATACCGCGCGAGGTTCCGGACTGCCCGGGACGCCCCGCCGACCGGCCGCGCGCACGGGCCGGTTCTTCCCGCGCCCAGCTCAATGCGGCGGCGCGGCGGAGTACTCCTGTTCGGGCCGCCCGGTGCTGCCGTAGCGCAGGCTCATGCGCACCGCGCCGCCGGCGACGAGTGCGGCGAGATAACGCTGGGCGGTGGCCCTGGAGATGCCGATGGCGCTCGCTACCTCTCCTGCGGACAGAGGCGTGCCCGCATCGAGAATGGCTTGCCGGACAGCGTCTTTGGTGGGGGAGGCCACGGTCGCCGCCGGGCTCGCGGTGACCGAAGGACGCAGCGCGTGCAGCGCCGCGGCGACCCGCGCGTTGTCGACCTGTGGCACGGCGAGAATGCGCCGGTAGCGGGCGTAGGCGGCGAGTCGCGCGGCGAGTTCGGTATGCGGGAACGGCTTGACCAGGTAGGACACCGCACCCGCCGCGACGGCGGCGCGCACCGACTCGCTCTCGGTCGACGCGGTGAGCACCATGGCGTCGCAGTGCAGCTCGCGGACGAATTCGATACCGGATCCATCGGGCAGGTAGACGTCCACCAGCGCCAGGTCGATCGGCCGCGCCGCGACGAGGTCCCGCGCGGCGGCGAGGGTATTGGCGGTGCCCGCCACCGTGAAACCCGGGATGGTCTGCACGATCCCGGCGTGCAGATTCGCCACCCTGAAGTCGTCGTCGACGATCAGGACGGTCAGGGACGGCGGGGCCATGACACCTCGCTCTGCACGAGCACCCCGGGGATGCGTGCGATGAATTCCGCGCCGGTCAGTGGCGGCTCGCCGCCGCCGGGACTCGACAGGCGCACGTCGCCGCCGTGGGCGCGGACGATCTGGCGGATCAGGGCGAGGCCCACCCCGCGCCCACCGGGGACGCCGAGGTCGTCGCGGGTCGAGATCCCTTCGGTGAACAGCGTGTCCACCAGGTCGGGCGCGACACCGTCGCCGCTGTCGGCGACGGTGATGTGCAGCGTCGAATCCTCTTGCACCAGTTCCACTTCCACCTGCCGCACCGGCCGCTGCCGAGCGCGCACGGCCTCCATGGCGTTGTCCAGCAGATTGCCGAGCACGGTGGTCACGTCCACCGGGTCGGCGAGATCGCCCTCGACCCAGGTGTTGGGCCCGAGCACGAGTTCCACCCCGTTCTCCCTGGCGTGCGCGGCCTTGGCGGCCAGGAAGGCCTGGAGATACGTGTCGTGGATGGCATCGATGCCCGGCGTCGCCGGACCGAGCGGACCCGCCCCGATCAGCTCGTCGACCGACCGCGCCGCCTCCTCGACGTGTCCGCTGTGCAGCAGTCCGCTGACCAGGTGCATCTTGTTGGAGAACTCGTGGCGCTGCGCGCGCAGCACCGTGCTCATCGACTGCACCGCGTCCAGCTGCCTGGTCAGCGATTCCACGTCGGTGCGGTCGCGCACGGTGAGCACCGCGCCGAGATCACGGCCGTCCCGGCTGACCCGCCGCGCCGAGACGATGACGACGTTCGCACCGACCGTCGCCGAGGTGGGTTGCCGATCGAGGTCGCGGAACACCTCCAGCACTCGCGGGGTGAGCCCGATCTCGTCAACCGGGCGCCCGATGTCCGGCGCGATGCCGAGCAGCCTGCGCGCCTCGTCGCTGACGAAGGTCGTGCGCCACGACGCGTCGACGGCGAGCACGCCGCCGCCGATGCCGTGCAGCACCGCGGCCTGCCCGCGCACCAGTTCGGCCAGCTCGTCGGGTTCCAGCCCGAGCGTCAGCCCGCGCCAGCGGCGGGCGAGCAGGATCGATCCGGCGATGCCGACCGCGAGCGCCACCGCGACCAGGCCGCCCGCGGTGCGCAGGTCGCCGAGCAGTTGCTCGTGCACCGCGTCGGTGGCGATGCCGACGCTGACCGCGCCGACCACACGATCGGAGCCGGGCGCCGTGACGGGGACCTTCGCGCGCACCGAGTCGCCGAGCGTGCCGCGTTCCTCGGTGATCGACTCGCGGCCCGCGAGCGCCTCGGATGGATCGGTGCTGACGTGCTCGGCGAGCCGTGCGGCGTCCGGATGCGCCAGGCGGATGCCAGCGTCATCGGTGATCACCACGAACAGGGCGTTGTTGCGCTGGGTCGCGTCCACCGCGAGCCGCTCCAGCGGGCCGGTGGCCAGCTCCTGGCGCACGCCCGGATCGAGCGCGCCCGGCGCGTACCTGGCCACCTCCGCGCGCACCACCGGGTCGGCGGCGACGGTGCGCGCGACGGCAAGCGCGCGCTGACCGTAGGCGTCGCGCAGCCGCTGATCACTGAGGTAACCGAACACCGCGAACGCGACGCCGAGCGTCAGCGCGACCACCAGGATCTGCGACAGCAGAACCTGGGTCCGCAATCGCACGGCCCGCGCGCCCTCAGTGGCCATGGCCGCAGCATAGGCGCAGACCACCGCGCACCGCGCATGAGCAGAATGCGCAAAACCCGCATATCCCGCGTTTGTGGCGGTTGTGCGCACAAGCTCCGGCGTGTGACCGGGGCCACGTACGTTCGCCCTACCCGAACTCGCAGAAGTAGGAAGCAATGACGCAATCCCTCATCGAGCTGCGGAACGCGACGAAGCGTTTCCCCGGCACCGGCGGTGGCATCCACACCGCCGTGCGCAATCTGAACCTCACGGTGCGCCCCGGCGAATTCGTCGCCGTCGTCGGCCCCACCGGATGCGGCAAGTCCACCACGTTGTCGCTGGTATCCGGGCTGGAACCGGCCTCGGCCGGGCGGACGCTGGTGCGCGGCAAGGACGTCGACGGCATCCCCGACGGCATCGGCTACATGTTCCAGCAGGACGCGGTGCTGCCGTGGAAGAGCGTGCTGGACAACGTCGCGCTCGGCCCGCGCCTGCGCGGCGCGTCGAAGGCCGAGGCGCGGGCGAAGGCGTCCGGGTGGGTGCGCAAGGTCGGTCTGGCCGGGTTCGAGAGCTACTACCCGCACCAGTTGTCCGGCGGCATGCGCAAGCGCGTGGCGCTGGCTCAGACACTGGTCAACGAGCCGGAGATCCTGCTGATGGACGAGCCGTTCAGCGCGCTGGACGTGCAGACCCGGCAGCTCATGCAGGACGAGCTGCTGCGCGTCTGGGCGGGCACCAACGCGGCGGTCGTCTTCGTCACGCACGACCTGGAGGAGGCGATCGTGCTCGCCGACCGGGTGGTCGTGATGACCGCGAGTCCGGCCACCGTCTGCGGGGACTTCACCGTGGGCCTGGCACGGCCGCGCAGTGTCGAGGACGTGCGGCTGACCGCCGAGTTCCGCGACATCTACAAGGAGATCTGGGAGACGCTCCGCGATCAGGTCGAAGCCGCTCGGGCGAAGGGAGCCTCCCGTGTCGCATGACGTGCTGGTGCAGGACGCCGTCGACGAGCCCGCGGTGGAGAACGAGACCGAGGCACAGATCCTGGCCCGGGTGCGCACCGCCGCGCGGCGCGCCCGGATCCGGACTTGGGGCCTGCGCGTCGCGCTGGTGGCGCTGTGGCTGGGCGCGTGGGAGCTCACCGCCACGGTGTGGATCGATCCGTTCTTCTACTCGAAGCCGTCGCTGATCTGGGCGCGGTTGGCCGAATGGTTCACCGAGGGAACGCAATTCGGCTCGATCTGGCTGCAGATCTACACCACCGTGCAGGAGGCCGTGCTCGGTTTCGTGATCGGCACGGTGGCGGGCGTCGTGCTGGGCGTGCTGCTCGGCCGCAGCCGGTACTGGGCCGAGGTGCTCGCGCCGTTCATCAAGGCGCTCAACGCGGTTCCGCGCATCGTGCTGGCGTCGCTGTTTATCATCTGGTTCGGTCTCGGGCTGAGTTCGAAGGTCGCGACCGTGGTGGTGCTGGTGTTCTTCGCGGTGTTCTTCAACGCGTTCACCGGTGCGCGGGAAGTGGACGGCAATGTGATCGACAACGCCCGTATCCTGGGCGCGAGCCGCAGGCAAGTGCTGGTGTCGATCGTGCTGCCGAGCGCGACCACTTGGATCCTCTCCAGCCTGCACACTGCCTTCGGTTTCGCGCTGATCGGCGCGGTGGTGGGCGAGTACGCGGGCGCGAGCAAAGGCCTGGGCCTGCTGATCAGCAACGCGCAGGGCACCTTCGACTCGGCGGGCATCTACGCGGGCATGATCATCGTCACCGTGGCCGCGCTGATCGCCGAGTGGGGGATCGGCATGGCGGAGAACCGGTTGCTGAAATGGCGGCCCTCGCAGGCGACCTCGAACCACGGGATCTGACCATGAGGCATCGCAAGCAACTCGCGCTCGTCGCCGTCGTGATCGCGGCACTGCTGACGGCCACCGGATGCCGGGACTCCCGCACCATTCCGATGGCCGACGGCCGACCGCAGATCACCATCATGGTGGGCGGGCTGGAGAAGGTGATCTATCTGCCCGCCGTGCTGACCCGGCAACTCGGCTTCTTCGAGCGCAACGACATCGACGTGAAACTGCTCGGCGAGCAGTCCGGAGCCACGGCCGAGACGGCGTTGCTCACCGGCGACGTGCAGGGCGTGGTCGGGTTCTACGACCACACCATCGATCTGCAGGCCAAGGACCAGTGCATCCGCTCGGTGGTGCAGATGTCCGACGTGCCCGGTGAGGTCGAACTGGTGTCGAAGGCGGACGCGGACATCACCTCGGTCGCCGATCTGCGCGGCAGGAAGCTGGGCGTGACCTCGCTCGGCTCGTCGACCGACTTCCTCACCCAGGCGCTCACCGGCCAGGCCGGGATGAGCACCGCCGATTACACCCGGGTGAAAGTGGGTGCGGGACAGACGTTCATCGCGGGCATGAACCACGACGGCATCGACGCGGGCATCACCACCGATCCCACGGTGGCGCAGATGGTGAACTCCGGCGATGCGCGCGTCCTCGTCGACCTGCGCACCGAGGCGGGCACCAGGGCCGCGCTCGGCGGGCTGTATCCGGCGACGTCGCTCTACATGAGCTGCGCGACGGTCGAGGCCCACCCGGACATCGTGCGCAAGCTCGCCGCCGCGTTCGTGCAGACGCTGCAGTGGATCCGGACGCACACGCCCGAGCAGATCGCCGAGAAGATGCCGCCGCAGTACGCGAGCGCGGGCAAGGACCTCTACGTCCAGTCGATCCGCGATTCCATCGGCATGTTCAACGGCGACGGGTTGATGAAACCCGAAGGCGCGCAGAACGTCTTGGAGATCCTCGGGAAGTACTCGAAGAACGTGCGTCCCGTGCGCGATCGGATCGACCTGTCCGAGACCTACACCACGCAGTTCGTGGAGGAGGCGTTGCGCGCGCCGCGACAGTAGCGGCGCCGGTGGACCATGCCCGGCCGCCCGGAATCGTCCCGGGCGGCCGGTCGGCGGCCGGTGTGCCGACAGCCGCGCCGAGCTTCTCAACTGTGGAGACACCGCACCATAAACCGACATGAGAGGTGCTCCCATAAGCCGATGCACGCCACGGCAGCCGAGGTGCGCGTGCGGCATCTGATCGGATTCGCCGGGCTGGCGTGCTTCCTGCTGCTGGCCTGGTTGCCCAGTACCGACCGCCGCGTCGCCGCCACACGGCTGCCGCGGATAGCCGTTTTGCTGATCGTGCAACTCGCGCTCGGTTTCCTGTTGCTGAAGACCGGGATCGGGGGCACGGTGATCCGCGCGGTCAGCGATGCCTTCGCCCACATTCTCGGCTACGCCGCCCAGGGCACCGCGTTCGTGTTCGGCGACCTGCCCGCCGTCGGCAGCGGCGGCCCCGCGTTCCTGTTCGCGGTGTTGATGCCGATCGTGCTCGTCTCCGCGCTGATCGGCATCCTGCAACACCTGCGGGTGCTGCCGCTGATCATCAAATACCTCGGCCTGCTGCTGGCCTGGGTGAGCGGCTTCGGCAGGATCGAATCGTTCAACGCGGTCGCCTCCGCCATCCTCGGCCAATCCGAGGTGTTCATCTCGCTGCGCGCCATGCTCGACGACATTCCGCCGCAGCGGATGTACACCCTGGCGGCCTCGGCGATGTCGACGGTCTCGGCGGGCATCCTCGGCGCCTATATGGTGCTCATCGACCCGAAGTACGTGATCGCGGCCATCGTGCTGAACATGCTGGGCGCCTTCGTGGTGTGCTCGCTGATCAACCCCTACAAAGTCGGCGCCGCCGACGATGCCCGGCTGATCGGCGAGGAGATCGCCGACAGCCGTAAGCGGCAATCGTTCTTCGAGATGCTCACCGAATACATCCTGGTCGGCTTCAAGGTCGCGTTCACCGTCGCGGCCATGCTGATCGGATTCATCGCCTTGCTCGCCATGGTCAACGGAATCTTCGCGGCGCTGTTCCACGGCACCACGTTCCAGGACGTGATGGGCCACGTCTTCGCCCCGCTGGCCTGGTTGACCGGCATCCCGTGGGACGAGGCGGCGGCCGCGGGCCGGTTCATGGGCACCAAGCTGGTGTCCAACGAGGTGGTCGCCATGCAGGAACTGAACCGGCAACACGCCGGACTGTCGGACCACACCGTCGCGATCGTGTCCACCTATCTGGTGTCGTTCGCGAACTTCTCCACCATCGCCATCGTCACCGGCGCGGTCCGCAGCCTCAGCGAGAAACAAGGCACCGTCATCGCCCGCAACGGGCTTCGCCTGCTCTACGGCGCCACTTTGGTCAGCTTCCTGTCCGCCACCATCGTCGGACTGCTGAGTTGACGGGGGTCAGCCGTTGGCTCCCTCGACCGCCCGCAGTTCGGCCTTCCATTCCCGGAAGCCCTCCTCGGTGCGGCCGCGGCGCCAATATCCGGAGATCGACGCCGCCCACTCGGCGGAAACGCCGCGATCCTTGCGGATGTAGCGGCGCAGGTCTTTCATGACCGCTTCGGCTTCGCCGTGGATGAACACCTGGACCTGCCCCGGCGTCCACGGCGCGGAGCGAACGGTCTCGGCGAGCACCTCGCCAGGGGGCCGCACGCCGCGGTGCAGCCAGGTCAGCTCGATGCCGTCCGGCTTCTTCACCGGCAGTTCGTCGTCCGGACCGGCGACTTCGACGAACGCCAGCCCCGTCGCCTCGCCGGGCATCGCCTCCAACGCGGCGGCGATGGCGGGCAGCGCCGCCTCGTCACCGGCCAGCAGATGCCAGTCGGCGTCCGGGCGCGGGGCGTAGGCGCCGTTGGGGCCATGGAAATCGATGGTCTCGCCGGGCTGGACCGCGGCAGCCCACGGTCCAGCGATGCCCTCCGCGCCGTGGTAGACGAAGTCCACCGCGATCTCTCCGGCGACGGGGTCGACGGACCGGACGGTGTAGGTGCGCAGCACCTCGTTCCCGTCCTGCGGGAAGATGAACTTCACGTACGAGTCGGTGAACTCGCTGGGACGGAACGCGGCGAAGCCGGGACCGCCGAGGTACACCCGGATCAAGTGCGGGGTGAGCCATTCGGTGCGCTGCACCGTGAGGGTGGTGCGGGGACGTGCCAAGAGAACCTCCGATATATAAATAATTAGGATTGCCTTACTTACCCTACCTGTGTTCCGCTCAGGCTGCGGCCAACCGCTGACGGCGCGCCGTACGGGCGAAAAGATGATGCCCATGACGCAGTCCGTGCCGACCCCGGACCCACGCCGTGCAACAGCGCTACCGCGACCCGCAGCCGGTCGAACCCGCGCAGTGGAACCAGGTCCTGCAGGTGCTGCACGAGCATCGCTCGGTGCGCCGCTACCTGTCCGATCCGGTGCCGGACGCCACGCTGCGGCTGCTGATCTCCGCGGCGCAGTCCGCGCCGACCTCGTCGAATCTGCAAGTCTGGAGCGTCATCGCGGTGCGTGACCCGCAACGCAAGGCGCGCCTGGCCGCGCTCGCGGGCGATCAGGCCCACATCGTGCAAGCGCCGGTGCTGCTGGTCTGGACGGCCGATTTCGCGCGCCTGCGCCAGCTCGCCGAAGACCGGAGCGCGCCACTGGAAGGCGCGGACTACCTGGAATCGAGCTACGTCGGATTCATCGACGCCGCGCTCGCGGCGCAGAACGCGGTGGTGGCGGCGGAATCGCTCGGGCTCGGCACCGTCTACATCGGCGCGCTGCGCAACAAGCCGGAGGAAGTCGCCGCCGAGCTGGGGTTGCCGCCGCAGGTCTTCGCCGTCTTCGGCTTGCTGGTCGGTCACCCGGATCCCGCCGAGGACGCGCGGGTGAAGCCGCGCCTGCCGCAGGAGGCCGTCCTGCATCGGGAGACCTACGACTTGGACGCGCAGCGGGTGCACGTGGCCGAGTACGAGACCCGGATCGCGGAATTCTATGCCGAACAACGGCTCTCGCATTCCTGGACCGAACGTGTGCTGGCCCGGCTCGCCTCCGCGGCGGCCCTCAACGGCAGGCATCGGCTGCGGGAATCGCTGGCCAACCACGGCTTCCGCTTGCACTGACCGGCCTCAGGCCGCGACCGTCTCGGTGAGCAGTTCGAACGATCGGGCGCGGTCGTCGATGTCGTAGACCAGCGTGTTGATCATCAGCTCGTCGGCCTGGGTGCGGCGCAGCAGATCCTCGAGCTGACCGCGCACCGTCTCCGGGGAGCCGAGCAACTGCCCGGCCCGGCGCTGCCCGATGAACGCGCGCTCCTGTTCCGACGGACGGAACGCGGCCGCTTCCTCCGGCGTGGCCAGTGCCCGCGGCGTGCCGCGCACCAGGTTCAGGAACGCCAGGTCGCGCGGGCCGGCCAGGATTTCGGCGCGCTCGTCGGTGTCCGCGCAGATCGCCGCGACCGCGACCATCGCATGCGGGCGCTCCAGGCGCTCCGAAGGCCGGAAGTGCTCGCGGTAGAGCGCGAGCGCGGGCTCGGTGTTGTCGGGGGCGATGTGGTGCGCGAAGGCGAACGGGATCCCGAGCAGCGCCGCGACCTGGGCGCTGTAGCCGCTGGAGCCGAGCAGCCAGACCTCCGGTTCCTCACCGCGCCCGGGCGTGGCGGCGATGCCGCCGGGGTCGGACCCGCGGAAGTAGCCCAGCAAGGCGGCCAGTTCCTGGGGGAACGACTCCGCCGACAGTCCGTCCGCGGTCCGCCGCAGCGCCCGTGCGGTCGCCTGGTCGGTGCCCGGGGCGCGTCCGATGCCCAGGTCGATCCGTCCGGGATGCAGCGCGTGCAGGGTGCCGAACTGCTCGGCGACCACGAGCGGCGCGTGGTTGGGCAGCATCACCCCGCCGGAGCCCACGCGGATGGTCGAGGTGGCCGCGGCCAGGTGGGCCAGCAGCACGCTCGGCGCCGAACTGGCGATGCCGGGCATGTTGTGATGTTCGGCGACCCAGAAGCGGTGGTAGCCCAAAGCCTCTGTGCGCCGGGCCAATTCGGTGGTCGCGTCGAGCCCCTCGCCTACGGTGCGGCCGGACTGCACCGGCGCGAGATCCAGTACGGACAGCGGGACGTCGATCATGGGTCTCCTCACAGTGGCGATCTCCACTGCCAACGTCGCGGGTCCCCGGTGTATTTCGCCGACCGGCTCAGCCGCGCGCGATCGCGCGGAACACCTCGATGGTCTCCTGCTCGTCCTGGGTGGTGCCGTAGTCGCTGAGCTTGACGATGACGGTGCCGCCGGGCGGGTCGACGTAGACGTACTGGCCGTAGACGCCGACGGCGGTGAGATCGGCGCCGTCCCCACCGGTCGGGTGCCACCACTGTGCGCCGTAGGGCCACTCGCCCACCCGGTGGACCGGGGTGCGGATGCGCTCGATCCAGGCCGGCGGCACGATCTGCGCGTCGCCGACGCGGCCGCCGTCCAGGACGACCTGGCCTATCTTGGCGAAGTCGCGGGCCGTCGCGTTCAGGCAGCAGAACGCCTTCTCCTGGCCGCCCGCGCGATCGAGATTCCACAGCGCGGCGTCCTGCGCGCCGATCGGAGCCCACAGGTCGCGTTCCAGCAGTTCACTCAGCGGCAGGCCCTCGGCCCGCGCCAGTGCCATGCCCAGCAGCTGGGTGTCCACGCTGCGGTACTCGCCCGCGCTGCCCGGCGGAAACCGCAGGCCCTGGTGCTCGCGGACGAACCCGGCGAGGTCCTCGGTGAGGTACATCCGGGCGGTGCCGGTCAGCGGCATGTACTTGTTGTAGTTCTCGTCGACGTCGACGCCGGAGGCCATGTCCAGCAAGTCGCGGATGGTGACGGTGTCGTACGGGCCGCCGGTGGTCAGCTCGGGCAGGATTCGCACCAGGCGGTCGTCCTCGTGGAGCCGCCCCGCCGCGATGGCGCGGCCGGTCAGCAGTGACACGACGGACTTCGCCACCGACCACGAGGACTGGCGGGTGGTGGCCGTGACGCCGTCGCGATACCACTCGTGGGTGAGAGCGCCGCCGCGCAGAACGAGGAACGAATTGGTGTGCGTGGCGGCGAGGAAGTCGGCGACCGAGATCTGCGAGCCCTTCCACGGCACCCGGTCGGGCAGCGGCCGCGGTGCGACCGGCAGCGGACGCGGGGTAGGGGAGGCGGCCACCGTGCGGCTGTCGAACAATTCGCCCTGTGTCGAGGGCGGGTCGGTCAGCAGTCGCAGCAGCGTCGGCGGGGCCGGGATGTGCAGGACCGCGGTCGTCGCGAACGCCACGCCGACCAAGACGGCGACGACAGCGAGCAGGACGACGGCGGTGCGGAGCGCGTAGCGGCGCGTTCGCGGGCGCCGGGACGGCGATTCGGTCATGACGGGAACCCATCGTCGGGGAATCCGATGATGGCATGCCGGACGCCCGTCCGGTAAGCGCGCACGACCGCCGCGGTCGGCCCGGAGACGACGCGCGCGCGGGCGGGGCGGTAGCGTGACCACGTGCTCCGGACCGGACGTGCGATGATCCGACGTCGCGGGTCCGGTGACCGGATCGTCGCATCGCTGCCCAGCGAAAGGACCGCAGTATGACAGCCTCCGACCGTCACCTCCAGGACGCGGGACCATCGGTTCCGGCGGACACCGGCGACTCGGAGGGTTATGCCCGGGGCCTGAGCCCGCGCACCATTCAGATGATCGCCATCGGCGGCGCGATCGGCACGGGCCTGTTCTACGGCGCGGGCGGCGCGATCGAGCAGGCCGGGCCCGGCCTGATCCTGGCCTACCTGGCGGCGGGCCTGGCCATCTTCGTGATCATGCGGGCGCTCGGCGAACTGCTGACCTACCGGCCGATCTCGGGGAGCTTCGCCGAGTACGCGCACGAGTTCCTCGGCCGCTTCGCCGGCTTCGTCACCGGCTGGTCGTACTGGGCGGTGTGGGTGGCCACCTGCATGGCCGAGATCACCGTGGCGGGCAAGTACGTGGAGTACTGGTTCGACATCGCGCCGTGGGTCACCGCGCTGGTCGTGCTCGCGGTGATGTTCTGCGCGAATCTGATCTCGGTGCGGCTGTTCGGCGAGGGCGAGTTCTGGTTCTCCACCATCAAGGTCACCGCGATCGTCGGCATGATCCTGCTCGGCATCGGCGTGCTGCTGTTCGGCTTCGGGCACGCGACGAACCCCACCGTCACCAATCTGTGGGCCGACGGGGGCGTGTTCCCCAACGGCATCGGTCAGTCGCTGCTCGTTTTGCAGATCGTGCTGTTCGCCTACGTCGGCGTGGAGTTGGTCGGGGTCACCGCCGGGGAGGCGCGCGAGCCGCGTAAGACTTTGCGCAAGGCGATCAACACGCTCCCCTTCCGGATCGGCCTGTTCTATGTCGGTGCGCTCGTTGTGATCATGTCGGTGTCCAGCTGGCGCAATTTCCACGCGGGCAAGAGCCCGTTCGTGGAGGTCTTCGAGCTGATCGGCATACCGGGCGCGGCCGGCATCGTCAACTTCGTGCTGCTCACCGCGGCGCTGTCGTCGTGTAACTCGGGGATCTACTCCACCGGCCGGATGCTGCGCACCTTGTCGCTGCACGGCGAGGCGCCCGCCCGGCTGAACAAACTGAGCGCGAACGCGGTGCCTTATGTGGGGATCTCCGTGTCGGCGGCGGCGATGGTGATCGGCGTCATCGTCAATGCCATCTCCCCGGACAAGGCCTTCGCCTACATCACCTCGGTGTCGACCATCGGCATCATCTTCGTCTGGGGCGTCATCCTGGTCTGCCACCTGCTCTACCGGGTCAAGGTCGCCCGCGGCGAACTGCCCGCCAGCGACTACCGGCTGCCCGCCGCGCCCTACACCACCGTGCTCGCGCTGGCGTTCCTCGGCTTGGTGGTCGTGCTGCTGTTGTTCACCGACAGCGGGCGCACGGCGCTCGTCGTCGGCGCGGTGTGGGCGGTGCTGGTGTCGGCCGGATACTTCGCGCTGCGCAAACTCGGCAGTTCCAGCACGCCGACCGACGTCACGCACACCAGCTGACGGACGGTTTCCGCTAGGCGGCGAGGAAGAGCGCCGCGGCGCCGATCGCCTCCACCGCGCCGTAGAACCAGGTGGGATAGAACGCGGTTCGCTCATCGAGGACGGCCGAGAGCACCCGGCCGAGGGCCATGCCCGCCAATGCCGCGCCGATCGCGACCATGATCCCGCCGCGCAGCCCCGCGAGGTCGAGGGCGGCCACCGCGAGCACGGCCGCCATCGCCAGTCCGAAGCCGCCGTAGACGGCGCGCACCTCGTAGCGCGCGCTCGGTTCGGTGAGCCGGATGCCGAACGGCTGGATCAGAGCGGCGGGCGCGGCGAGCGCGTAGATACCCATACCCAGGAAGAACACGCCGACTATCACGCATACGGCCTGCGCCACTGCGACCTCCAGAATCTCGTTCGGTTGGAACGCCCAGCTTGCGCCGGGTGCGGTGGCGAACGCTTCCGAAAACCCGCTGCCTCGCCTCAGGCGTTCGCCGAACGCCGGGGCATCATGGCCGAGGCGACGAGCATGACGACGGCCATCGCCGCGATCGTGACGAAGACCAGATGCACCGCCGAGGCCAGTGTGGCGGGCTCCGGATGATCGGTGTGGCCGACGCGCGAGTTCACGATGGCGCCGAACACCGCGACGCCCACCGCACTGCCGATCGAGCGTGCGAACATGTTGGCCGAGGTGACCACACCCCGCTCGGTCCATTCGGCGCTGGTCTGCGCGGCGATCAAGGTCGGGGTGGCGACCAGTCCCATCCCGGTGCCGATCACGAAGCAGGACGCCGCGACCTGCCACAGCGTGGAATGCTGCGTGATGAACAACGTGCTGGTGGCGCCGAGGGCGGCCAATCCGCTACCGATCAAGGCAGTGGTGCGAAAGCCGAAGCGCAGGTATACCTTTCCCGCTTGGGACGCCGCCAACGGCCACCCCAGCGTGAGTGCGCCCACCGTCAGACCCGCGACCAGCGCCCCGGTGCCCAGCACGCCCTGGGTGAAGGTGGGGACATAGGAGGTCGCGCCGAGCACGACGGCGCCGACCAGCACCGACGCCAAGCTGCTCGCGATCACGACGCGCCGGGTGAACACCCACAGCGGCAGGATCGGATTCCGCGCTCCGCGTTCCACCAGCCCGAACAGCACGAGCACGACCGCGCCGCCCGCGAAGATCCCGATGCTCGACGGAGACGACCACGCCCAGGCTTGCCCGCCTTCGAGCAGTCCGAGGATCAACGCGCCCGCACCGAACGTCAGCAGTGCCGCGCCCGGATAGTCGACGCTCTGCCGCTGCCGGGGCGCGCTCTCGGCGAAATTACGCACCAGCATCCATCCGGCGAGCGCGGAGAGCGGAAGGTTGATCAGGAAGATCCAGCGCCAGCTGACGTACTCGGCGAACAGGCCGCCCAGCAGCGGGCCCGCCACACTCGAGATAGCCCACACGCTGGCCAGATAGCCCTGGACCTTGGCGCGCTCGGACAGCGTGTACAAGTCGCCCGCGATCGTCATCGTCATCGGCTGGATCGCTCCCGCGCCGATACCCTGGACGGCGCGGAAGACGATCAGTCCGAGCATGCTGGTCGCGACGCCGCACAGCAGCGAACCCAGCGCGAACATCGCGATACCGAACAGGATCACCGGTTTACGGCCCACGGTGTCGGCGAGTTTGCCGTAGATCGGCACCGTCACCGCCTGCGCCAGCAGATAGATGGAGAACAACCAGGGGAACTGCGCGAAGCCGCCGAGACTGTCGGTGATGGTGAGCACCGCCGTGGCGATGACCGTCGAGTCGAGCGCGACCAGCGCGGTCGCCAGCATCAGCGAGCCGAGAATGGCACCGCGCTCGGATCGGAAACCCACGGACACCGTCGCGGTCTCGGTCGCCACCCGCGGCCCCTCTCGTTCGCCTGTCTAACCACCTCGAAAGACCGTATCCGGTTGCCGACTATTCCCGCATGGAATTTTTTTCCGCCCTGTGAACCGGGAAAGAGCTGCTCACCGGAGCATCGGTGAGCAGCCCGTGCTCCGATCTCAGTGGGACAGATCCGCCCCCGTGGGTGGCGGCTCGGCTTCGAGCACGGCGAGTTCCTCGTCGGTGAGCAGCCGCGAGCGGATCAGGAAGCGCACGCCCTCGGGCGCTTCCAGGGAGAACCCGCTACCTCGGCCGGGCACCACATCCACGGTGAGATGGGTGTGCCGCCAGTAGTCGTACTGGTCGGCGCTCATCCAGAACGGGGTGTCCGCCGCCGGGTACCCGAGCAGCAGGTCCGACCCGCCGACCCGGAACTCGCCGCGCGGGTAGCACATCGGTGCGCTGCCGTCGCAGCAGCCGCCGGACTGATGGAACATCACCGGACCGTGCTGTTCGATCAGTCGGCGCAGCAGCGCTTCCGCGGGTCCGGTGAACTCGACGCGGCGGACCGGCTGCGGCATCAGAAGAATCCGAGCTTGTCCGGCGAGTAGCTGACCAGCAGGTTCTTCGTCTGCTGGTAGTGGTCGAGCATCATGCGGTGGTTCTCCCGTCCGATGCCGGACTTCTTGTAGCCGCCGAAGGCCGCGTGCGCGGGGTAGGCGTGGTAGCAGTTGGTCCACACCCGGCCCGCCTTGATCTGGCGGCCCAGGCGGTAGGCGGCGTTGATGTCGCGGGTCCATACGCCCGCGCCGAGTCCGTAAAGGGTGTCGTTGGCGATCTTCAGCGCCTCGTCCACGGAGTCGAACGTGGTCACCGACACGACCGGTCCGAAGATCTCTTCTTGGAAGATCCGCATGTCGTTGCGGCCGGAGAAGATCGTGGGCTCGACGTAGTAGCCGCCGGGGAACTCGTCGACCTTGCGCGGGCCGCCGCCGGTGAGCACCTCGGCGCCTTCCTGGCGGCCGATGTCGATGTAGGACAGGATCTTCTCGAACTGGTCGTTGCTGGCCTGCGCGCCGATCATGGTGGCCTCATCGAGCGGGTTGCCGCTGCGGATGGCTTTGGTCCGTTCGATGCACCGGGCGATGAACTCGTCGTAGATCGAGGAGTGGATCAGCGCGCGGGACGGACAAGTGCACACCTCGCCCTGATTGAGCGCGAACATCACGAAGCCCTCCACGGCCTTGTCCAGGAAGGCGTCGTCGTCGGCCATGATGTCGGGCAGGAAGATGTTGGGGCTCTTGCCGCCCAGTTCGAGCGTGACCGGGATGATGTTCTCGCTGGCGTACTGCATGATCAGCCTGCCGGTGGTGGTCTCGCCGGTGAAGGCGACCTTGGCCACGCGCGGGCTGGCCGCCAGCGGCTTGCCCGCTTCGACGCCGAAGCCGTTGACCACGTTGAGGACTCCCGGCGGCAGCAGATCGGCGATCAGTTCGACGACCTTCAGGATCGAGGCCGGGGTCTGCTCGGCGGGCTTGAGCACCACCGCGTTGCCCGCGGCCAGTGCGGGCGCGAGCTTCCAGGTGGCCATGAGGATCGGGAAGTTCCAGGGGATGATCTGGCCGACGACGCCGAGCGGTTCGTGGAAGTGGTAGGCGATGGTGTCGGCATCGATTTCGCTGATCCCGCCCTCCTGGGCGCGGACCGCCCCGGCGAAGTAGCGGAAGTGGTCGACCGCCAGCGGCAGGTCGGCGGCCAGCGTCTCCCGTACCGGTTTGCCGTTCTCCCACGTCTCGGCCACCGCCAGCGCCTCGAGGTTGTCCTCGATCCGGTCGGCGATCTTGTTGAGGATGTTGGCCCGTTCGGTCGTCGACGTCGCGCCCCACGCGTCGGCCGCCTGATGCGCGGCGTCCAGGGCGAGGTCGATGTCGGCGGCCGAGGACCGCGCGACCTCGCAGAACGTCTGGCCATCCACCGGGGACGGGTTCTCGAAGTAGCGGCCTTCGACCGGCGCGGTCCACTCACCGCCGATGAAGTTGTCGTAGCGCGTGGCGAATTCGACGACGCTGCCCTCGGTTCCCGGCTTCGCGTAGCTCATGGCGGGTGACTCCTCGCTGGTTGCGGACGTGATGCACACGGCGGATCGGCCGTGATGCGGGTCACTATGCCCCGCGAGGGTTGACGAAACGTTGAGGCGCGCGAACTCAGTCGCGCAGCGCGCCGTGCAAACGGGCGACCGCGAGCGCCCGGCGTCCGTCGCCCCCGGGAAGCAAGCGCAACGCGTGTTCGTGGATCTCGATGTCGTGCGGTGCGCGCTCCCCGTAGCGCAGCGCGTGCTCGACATTTCCGCTGGACAGCACCGCGGTGCGCACACCGACTTCCAGGTACTCGCGCCACTGCACGATGCCCGGCGTGTCCGAATCCGGCAGCAGGGGGCCGCGATACAACTCGACCGCCGTCGCGGTGTCGCCCGCTTCGAGCGCCGCGAGCACGTCCACGGCGTCACAGGACAGGGGGCTCACCAGCCGATAGACCCGGCTGGTGATGTCGCCGCCGGTGGCGCGACGCAGGTAGGACATCTCCGATTTGAGCGTGCTCGAGCCGACCGGCCGGTCGCCGTACACCGCGAAGTGCAGGCGTTCGTGGGTGAAGCCCTCGGGCTCGAGCGCCAACAGCGTCAGTAGCTCCAGGTGTCTCGGGCGCAGCCGGACGGGTGCGCCGTCCCGGATCAGGCGGGCCGCGCCGAGGCAGGTCAGCCGGACCCCGGGCGCGGCCCTCCGGTGGTGCAGCTTGGTCTCGATGGCGGTGACCAGGGTGCGGGCGGTGGACATGGCCAGCGGGTGGGCGCGGTCCCAGGTGGTGGACAGGTCGAGTACGCCGAGCTGGCGACCGTCCGCGCCACGGATGGGTGCGCAGTAGCAGACCCAGCCGTGCAGTGCGGCGACCAAGTGCTCGGCGGAGAACACCGTGTGCGGCTGTTCGGTGCGCAGCGCCAGCGAGAGCGCGTTCGTGCCCATGTGCGCCTCGTCCCAGCGACCGCCCGGCGCGAAGTTCACCTGTTCGGCGCGGCGGCGCATCACCGGACCACCGTGCGACCAGAGGATGGTTCCGGTCTCGTCGGTGATCGCCGCGACGTAGCCCGCGCCCTCGGTGATATCCCGCAACTGATCGGTCAACTCGGATACCGGTGTGCGCAAAGGAGATGCGGCCCAGCGCGCGGTCACGTCGGCGTCGGCGAGTGGCGCGTGCTCGCAGGACGGATCGACGGTGCGCAGCGACCGCAGCCATGATTGCGCCACCTCGCTGCGCAGCGCGGAATCACCCTGCGGTGTCCCGGCGGGTATCCATCGGGACCACTCTTGTTCCAGTGCAGCGCGTCGCTGCGAGAGGGAACTGCGCTGTGCCATCTCGCGGATCCTGTGTCTCGCTCCGATCGTCTCCGTGCCATCCCATCATGCCCCAGCGCACGGCCGGGCATTTGGTTTTGGCTCGCGGACCACGGGGCCGGACGGCAACCGTTTCGACGGTCGGGTCGCCGCGTTCCCCTCGGCGAGTGGCGCGCGAGCGCACGCGCCAGGGAATCCCGGCGGCCCGACCGGGGGTGGGGTGTGGGGGGCGCCGGCGCGGGCCCCCCCCCCACCCCGCCCCCCCCCCCCCCCCCCCC
>NZ_JBSGCA010000013.1:0-106272 GCF_053601535.1 Nocardia sp. NPDC004718 | reverse complement strand
GGCCCCCGGGGGGGTGGCGGGGGGGGGCCCCGCGGCGGGGCCCCCACACCGAACCGGCCGACTACGGCGTGGAGAAACCGATCAGCGCACCGATGCCCGCGCCGATCGGGATGGTGACCAGCGCGCCGACCCCGCCGAGGAAGAAGCCGAGCACGGCGCCGATCCCCGCGCCGATGAGGGCGCCGATCCCGGCGTTGTACTGCTTGCGGGCGAGCGTCTCGTCCTCACCCACGAACTGGTTGAGGCGCTCGGTGGTGGCGGGCGAGCCCACCGGCGTCACCGTGAGGGTGCGGCCCGCGTCGGTGATCGCGGGGGCCAGCCCGTGGGTCGCGCCGGAGGCCTGGAACGTCAGCGGCAGCGTCGCGACGACCTGTCCCGTTTCGCTCCGCAGCTCGACCGCCCTGGCGTCGGCCGTCAACGCGAAGGTGCCCGCGTCGAGCGTGGTGACCACCCCTGTCCCGTCGGCGGCGGGAGCCGAGGTGAAACCGAGGCCCTGCTCGACACCGTGCACACTGACCTGCGCGGGCGTCGCGGGCTGGGCGTGCGCGACGCCCGTCGCGATTCCGGTGGCCCCGACCGCGAGTAGGGCGGTTGCGGCGAATCTATTGACTCTCATCGTATTTCCCCACTTAGTCGTGTCGGCCACGAGTGCCGACGAATCCCCAAGATGCCGGTTCTCGGCCCCACCATTCTGGCCGCAGTGGATTCCCGAAGCAATCGTTCTGCGAATTCCGTGGAAAAATCCGTGCTGTGTTCGCGAGCAATGCGCGCTTGAATTGTGCCGGGACACTGGTTGTTTCGTCGATACGATGCAACCGATTGCCAAATATGTGCTATTGACTTGCGGGGCATCAATATTGGATCAGGCGAGCGAGGTTGTTTCAGGAAAACTGCTGGTTCCCTGACTGATTCAGTCGATAGGGACAGCTGCGCGCTGCTGGTCTACGGCCTCAACACCTGGTTGCCGACCTTGATGCGCAAGGCGGGCTACAACGGGCTGGTTGATCGCGGCGGGCTACGGTCACCCGTTGGGCTTCTGCACCTTCGCCGCCGCCGCGGTTGTCGCGGCGTCGCTCATCCCGCGGGCCATCGCCGATACCTCGAGCGTAGGGATGCCGGCAGCGCAGTGAGACCGGCGATCGTCTCGCCCACGGCGGCAGATGATTCCGGTTCCGCGCTCACGATGCCGCGCGGAGCCGGGATCACCTGGCCGACTATGCGGGGATCGTTTCTGCTCAGAACGCGCTACCGGAGCCGGGCAGCAGCCAGGCGATGCCGGGCCATACGCCGAACGGGCTGCCCCAGTAGCCGAACGGGCTACCCCAGTAGCCGCCGTAGCCGCCCCACCCGCCGTAGCCACCCCAGCCGCCGTGGCCCCACCCGCCGTGGCGGTGCCAGCCGCCGTGGATCTCGTCGGCCTGAGCCGTCTGTGTAACGGTCGGCTGCGCCACAGCGGGTGCGGCGACCGCGGGCACGGCGGCCGCGGCAACGGGGGTCAGTGCGAGCGCGGCGACCATCGCCACGCGGACAACCGCTCGCCGGGCGCGTCCGGTCTCGACGTCGTGAATCATCGGTACTTCCTCACTTCGGTACGTCATCGTCCGGTCGGTGACCGATTCGGAAAGGTCATCGACCCAATCTCACCACCACGCATCGTACCGTTGAATAACGGTACGTTCAATGTGGTTCGGTCGTGCGAAAATTCGCGGCGCGTATGTCGGCGCTCGTGCCGGGCGGTCACGCTGGGTACCGTCGGGTCAGCGGACACTCGAGAGGAGTCGACTGATGGCGACCAGTGCCGACGTGCTGACCGACGGATACGAGCGGATCAGGGAGGTGGTGCACGAAGCGGTCGACGGACTGGGGGAGGACATCCTCGCTCACCGCATCGATGCGGGCGCCAACTCGATCGCGTGGTTGATCTGGCATCTGACTCGTGTGCAGGACGACCACATCGCGGATGTGGCCGGTATCGAGCAGGTCTGGACCGCCCACGGCTGGTACGACCGCTTCGGTCTACCCATCGACAAGGGCGCGACCGGCTACGGCGACCAGCCTGCCGACGTGGCGGTGGTCCGAGCGCCGGCCGAGTTGCTCACGGGGTATTACGACGCGGTGCACGAACAGACGCTGCGCTTCGTCCGGGGGCTGGTGGACGGCGATCTGGACCGCGTCGTGGACACCCGATGGGATCCGCCGGTGACGCTGGGTGTGCGGCTGGTCAGCGTGATCTCGGACGATCTGCAGCACGCGGGCCAAGCGGCGTTTCTGCGCGGCCTGCTGGAACGAACGAGATAACCGGCACCGGGAAGTCACCGGCCCTGCGCGGCCCGCGCTGTGACGTAAGTTGATGCCGAGCAAGCCGAAGGTTCACAGAGAGTGCCGCCGTGGTCGTGAAGAGTGTTCTGGTCGGTCTCGCCGTGCTCGTTCTCGTGGGAGTCGTCGTGCTCACGGTGGTCGGTGCGCACTGGTATATATGGCGGCGACTCGTGCGGGACACGACCACAGCGGGTTCCCGCACGCGTCGCGTCGGCACCGCCATTGTTTTGGCAGGACCCTTGCTGCTGTTGGGCACGACGGTGGCGGAGTTGGCGTCCGCTCCGTTCGCGTTGGTCCGGATCATCGCCTGGCCCGGCTACCTGTGGGGCGCCTTGTTCATATACCTGCTGCTCGCGCTGGTGGCCGGCGAGCCGATTCGAGCTTTGGCGTTGCGCTGGTCTGATCGAGGCCGGGTGCTACGCGAACCGAAGACATATGCGGAAACCGGGTTCGCGTCGGAGTCCGTGGCGGGAGCTGGGTCGGGGTCGGATTACTCGGCGGAAGCCGTGCCCGTGCAGGAGTCGTTGGCGGGGGCCAGGTCTGAGCTGGAGTTCCCAGCGGGAGCTGGGCTCGGGCCCGAGTCGTCGGCGGGAGCGGGGTCCGGGGCGGCGTTCCCAGCGGGAGCCGAGTCAGCGCCGGAGTCGTTGCCGGGGCCCAAGTCTGGGCTGGAATCGTCAGCGGGAGCTGGGTCAGCGCCGGAGTCGTCGGTTGGAGCTGGGGCTGGGCCGGAGTCGCCGGCGAGGGCCGGGTCCGAGCTGGAGTCTTCAGCGGAAAGCGGTTCCACCTCGGCGACAACCGTCTCCGCTCCGGAGTCCCCGCGGGGCACGACCGCTCCGGCCGAGTCCCCGCCGACCCGGGTGCCGCGCCGTGTCTTCGTCGCGCGGGTGATGGGTGGCGCCGCCGTCGCCGCGGCCGCGACCACGGTCGGCATCGGCGCCCATGGCGTGCTCGACGGACCCGGTGTGAAGCGGGTCGCCGTGCCGCTGGCGAAGTTGCCGCGCCGAGCGGACGGGTTCCGCGTCGCGGTGGTGAGCGACGTGCATCTCGGCCCGATCCTGGGACGCGGCTTCGCCGAACGCGTGGTGCGCACCGTCAACGACACTCGGCCCGACCTCATCGCGGTCGTCGGCGACCTGGTGGACGGCAGCGTCGAACACCTCCGCTCGGCCGTCGAGCCGCTGGCCGGACTGCGTGCCCGCCACGGTGCGTTCTTCGTGACCGGGAATCACGAGTACTTCTCCGGCGCCGAGCAGTGGGTGGAGCATGTCCAGGAACTCGGCATGCATCTGCTCGCGAACGCTCGCGCCGAGCTGCCCGGATTCGATCTGGCGGGCGTGAACGACGTGCAGGGCGGGCGAACCGGTCAGGGCCCGGACTTCGGCAAGGCGCTCGGCGACCGCGATCGCACACGCACCGCCGTGCTGCTGGCGCACCAGCCCGTGCTGATCGAGGACGCGGTGGCGCACGGCGTCGACCTGCAGCTGTCCGGCCACACCCACGGCGGCCAGCTCTGGCCGGGCAATTACCTTGCGGCCCTGGCGAATCCGACCGTTGCCGGGCTGGAACGGTACGGCGACACCCAGCTGTACGTCTCCAGGGGGGCCGGGGCGTGGGGTCCGCCGGTGCGGGTCGGCGCACCGTCGGACATCACCGTCGTGGAACTCGTGTCGCTCCAGGCTTGAACGCGAAACTCGCGGGTCAGCCGAACAGGCCGCCCAGCACACCGCCGCTCTGGCCGGCCTCCTGCCCGCCGCCGGTGCCTCCGACGAAACCGCCCGGCGGCAGCTCCGACGGCTGCACGATGACGAAGCCGCGTCCGGAGAACGACAGCGTCATCCCCTCGCCGGTGCTGCGGCCCATCAGCCTGCCCAGCCCGAACGAATCATTGCGCTTGATACCGGTCTGCAGGCTCGACGACCACGCCACCGCCGCCTGCGGATCGGCGTAGGTCGGCTGGTCGACGTTGAGCACCACGGGCGTACCGTGCGTGGTGATGGCGATGCGGCCGCGGCCGGTGAAGACGCAGTTGAACAACCCGGCGTTGCTCGCGAATCCGGCGGCGCCCTGCACCATCCGGATGTCGTAGCGCAGGCCCGAATCGAAGGCGAGCACATTGGCGCCGTTGATGGTGAGGCCGTCGGTGCCGTCCAGATCAATGGTGTGCACGTCGGCGGCGCCGTTGGCGACGAACAGGTCGCCGCGCCCGGACACCTTCATCAGCGGAACGCCCTCACCGGTCAACCGCTGCTGGATCGCCCGGCCGATCCCGCCCGCGCCGAGCGCCTGGAACTGCAGATCGCCCTGGTAGGCGACCATGGATCCGGCCCGAGCCATGACCTCGCCGTTGACGGCCACCTTGATCATCTTGCCGCCCTGCTTCTGGATGCCCGCGCCGGTGACTTCGGCGTGGCTGGGGGCGAACAGTTCGCTCTGCATCGGCAGCGCTCCTTGCTGAGGTGAGGGCATCGGTGGCGGCGGCACCGCGGCGACCGGCGCCGAATAGGCCGGTTGCGGTGGGTAGGCGGGCGGGGGCGCGGGCTGGTACGCGGGAGGTGGCGCAGGGTGGTGTGCCGGGGGCGGCGCGGGTCGGTATGCCGGTGCGGGAGCGGGTGACGAGGTCGGCTGGGCCGGTTCATCATCGATGTTCACACCGAAAGCCGTTGCGATACCAGCCAAACCGTTGTCGTACCCCTGGCCGACAGCACGCACTTTCCATCCGCCGCCGCGGCGGTAGATCTCGACGCACACCACGGCGGTCTCGGTGCTCAAGCCCGTCATCGGAAAGGCGAGTGTGCTCGACGAAGACGCGATGGTCGCGCGCAGCGAGCCCGCGGCGGCGAAAGTCGGTGGCCCGCTGCCGTCGAGGCTCGCGGTGACCACGACGCGGTCCACGTCGCTGGGCAGCGCGCCGGTCTGGATGTCCACCACGTCGCCCGCGCCCTGGCCGTGCCGGTAGGTGACGCCCGGGGCGACCGGTTGATTGAAGAACACGAAATCGGCATCGGAGCGCACGCGCCCCGCCGAGTTCAGCAACAGCGCCGATACGTCGACGGGAGCCGAGCAGGTGACGGTCACCGCCAGCCGGTCGCCGGGCGCGGGGCGGTTCTCACCGCGGGCGAGATCGGTCACGGCAGGCCGTCCGATCCGCGGCGGTGTCGGGTTGACATGCGATTCACGGGCTCCAGTGTGTCGTGCACCCGCAACCCGCGCCACACGCGTACCCGGAATAGGCTGCCACCAGGCGTTTTCTTGTCACGCAGCCCCATTCGCTCGGGCCGGGCTCGCTGGTCGGGCGCGGTACCGGCAACTGCTCGCCGACCAGACCGAACAGCGACAACAGCGCCGCTTGGCGCCCGCGTCGACGTGAGCCGGCGCGAGGTCGCCACGACGCGGGCGGATCGCCATCCGTGCGTGAGAGACGGGGAACGTATCCGCGCATTCATCGCGTGATGGGGAGCGCGCGGTAGTGATCGAGCGGAGGTGCCGAATCCGCCTGGCCGGTATGGCGAATCCCCGTGACCCGGAAGAGCCCGGCCGGGTCTGCCGGGCTCCGAGGCTGGTCAGAGGACTTCGGCGTACATGGTGCCGTCGAGGATGCCGAACTCGACCTGTCCGGGGAACAGGGGCAGTGCGCCGGTGGCGTGCTGGGTGTGGTTGAGGGCGATCGTTTCGGTGGCCCACCGGTGCAACGGCTCGGGTAGCCGCAGAACCCGGTGGTCGGTGCAGCGAACATAGGGATAGGTGATCTCGCCCGGCCGGGCGAGCGGGTTGTGGATGTCGAGCGCGGCGATGTCCAGGACCAGGCCGGTCTGCTTGGCGGAGGCGACGGTCGGTGGCTGCAGTTCGATGTCGTCCATGACCGAAGACGGTAGCTCGAAGGATGCCCAATGCGGGTGATTCCCGCTGAATGTCCTTTGGATTTCATAGAAAATGGGGGACGGCGAGGTTCATCTATTCGGGTGAACCCCACCGCTACCACCAGCGATCGCGGCACGCTTGGGCGTGCGGTGCCGCGCCGGATGTCCCGGAGCCACCGGGACGGTGACGAGCCTAAGCGACGCTGAAGATTCGCGGAGGCGTTTTCGCGGATTCGGCAGGAGTTGCCGACCGGCCCGCATCCGGGGGCGACCGGTCGGTAACCGCCGTCGGAATGTCCGGTTTCCGGCAGCCCGGCTTACTATGCCAGCGGTGTGAAACAAGCTGTGCGCGTTGCTTATCCGGCACGGCTGCGTGCTGTTCGGTCTACTTCAGGAGGGTGGAAGACGTGCTCTATGTAGTCATCGCGGCCATTGTCGTGACCTTGTTGGCCGTGTCGGCCGTGGCGATGGTGTGGGATCCGCGCCGCCGTGCGGAGTCGGACGAATACGACTACGAGTACGACATGAACGAGGACGACGCCCTGGCGGACGAGTACGCCCGCCCGCGCAATGTCGAATGGCCGCGCAAGGAGAGCGTCTGATCGGCGGCAACGGCCGCCCGGCGGGCGGTGGCGACCCTGGCGCCCAGCCGAGTGTGGCTGGGCGCCGTCCTTTTCCGGCGGATTCGGCCCGAAGGCCGGGATCCGGTCACGCCACGGTGAAGTCGCGCCACGACGCGTGCAGGCCCTGCCCGCGCAGCGACGTGCTGCGCCCGTCTTCGATCGGATGCAGGGTGATGATGCCGAAACCGATCTGCACCGTCTCCGGCAACCGCGGCGCGCGCGTGGTGTACACCGGGATGTCGTCGACGTACCAGCCGGCGGTTCCCGCGGCGCGGTCGATGGTGACGCTGTAGCGGTGGAATTCGCCGGGTTTGATGTCGACCCCTGCCAAGGGCGCGTGCACGACGTGGGTGAACGCCTCCTCCGCGGGGACGACGCCCGGCACGAACAGCCGTTCGTGAATGGCGTACGCGTGCCTGCTCGTCGCGATGAGGTCGAAGACCTGGGCGCTGCTCATGTCGAGGACGTTGAACGCGGCGAAGCCGTCCCGGTAGTCCTCACCGGTGACGCCGATGTTCTCCGCCGCCAGCTCCACCGCGAAGGTCCGCGGTCCGCCGGTGAGATCGAACGTTTCGGTCGACACCAGCAGATGCTTCGGGTTGTCCAGAATCTGGACCTCGGCGTGGGATCGGGTGAAGGCGTCGATCCGGACCGATACCGCGCCCTCGCCGACCTCGGTGCGGGCGGCCGGGTCGGCGTAGCGCCACGTCTGGTCCGGTCCGAGGGGGACTTCGAGGAAGCGCCACCGGTCTTCGCGTAGATCCGGTCCGCTCAGGTCGTCGTATATCATCGCGGCGGTTACCTTTCAGCCGATTCGTTCGGGGGATCCGATAGGTCGTCCTCGGTCGCCCGGCGGCGCAGGGGGGTCACGACGCCGTTCGACGATCCGGACTTGTAGCCGACGCCGCCGAGTAGCAGACGTTCCTCCGTCAGCCGCGGCCGCAGCGCGGGCCCCATCGGCCACCAGTCGTCGAGTTCGACCAGACCGGGCTCGATCAGTTCCAGATCGCCGAAGTACGAGGCGATCTGCTCCCTGGTGCGGTACCACCCTGAGCCCAGGCCCATTTCGGTGAAACGCCGTTGCAGCTCGATGGCCATCTCGTGCGCCTCGCCGCCGTCGGCGGGATCGTAGAAATGCGTGATCGCGACGTAGGAGCCGACGGGCAGCGCATCGATGTACTGACGCATGATCCCCGCCGGATCGAGATCGTCGTCGACGTGATGCAGGATGCCGCACAGGATCAGCGCCAGCGGCCGGGTGAGGTCGAGGTGCTGGGTCACCTCGGAGTTCGCCAGCAGGGTTTGCGGGGCGGTCAGATCCGCGGGCACGAAATGGGTGAACTCGTTGCGTTCGAGCAGTACGCGGCCGTGGATGTTGCACACCGGATCGTTGTCGACGTACACCACGCGCGCCGTCGGGTTCTGCTGCTGCGCGATCTCGTGTGTGTTGCCGACGGTGGGCAGACCGGCGCCGATGTCGAGGAATTGGCCGATGCCGACGGTCCCGGCCAGATAGCGCACGACGCGGTGCAGCCAGCGGCGATTCATGCGGGCCACGTCGCTCTGCCGCGGTGCGACTTCGGCTACTCGGTCGCGTACGTAGCGGTCTACTTCGTAGTTGTCCTTGCCACCGAGGGTGGCGTCGTAGACGCGGGCGATGCTCGCGCGTGTCGTGTCCACGCCTACCGGCGCGCGGACACCGGTCTGGGGAGCGGGATCGGACATGGAGACCTCTCTCTAGTTTCCGTCGCCTGGCTCACCAGCCTAGGGACCGCCGAATCGGGGAGCAATCCGTGCGGATGTATTCGGCCAGTGCTGCTTTCGTGAACCGATGGCGGTCTTGCCGAGCGCGACCCCGCATGGGAACCGGTCGGTATTCATCGGTTGCGGGCGATGACTCAGGACGCGCCGGGCCGGTACAGCACCCGTCCGGGCAGCCACCCGCCCTGGACATGCGTCACGCGCCACCAGTCGATGTGCACCTCCACCGCCTCGATGGGCGTGGACAAGAACGGTTCGATCTGTGGCTCCTTCCGTAACAGCGTCCGGAACGTCTCCTCCCGCTCGCTCGCGCCGGTGCGGACCACGGCCGTGCCGAGGCCTTGTGCGAAGGGGTTGAGGAATCCGTCGGGGACGACCTTGACTCCGACGCTGGGATTGGCGCGCAAGCCGTCCAACGTCCGTCCGCTCGACTCGAGCACGAGCGTCAAGCGGAACGGATCGCCGTTCAGCTCGGCGAAGAACGCGTTCGAGCACCAGTTCACGCCCGCTTTCGACGTGGCGAGGTCGATGCTGGTGAAGCCGAGGACACCGGTCAGCTTGTCCTGGATGTCCTGATCGGTGATCCGCACGTCGTTCGATGTCATGTCGGGCTCCGTGGTGGGGGACGGGTTCAGGTTTTGCGGCCGACGCCGCCGAGTATGAGACGTTCATCCGGCCACGGCGTGCGCAGCGCTGGGCCGCCGGGCCACCATTCGTGCAGTTCCACCAATCCCGGTGGAACCATTTCCAATCCGTCGAAGAAAGCCTGGATCTCCGCGCGGGTGCGCCAGCGTCCGGTGCCGAGGCCCCCGTCGTGCAGTGCTCGTTCGGCCAGTCTGGCCAGCGCGTGCAGCTGTTCGCTCTCGGCGGCCGGATCGAAGAAGTGGCTGATCATCACATAGGACCCCGGAGCGAGGCGATCGATATACCGCCGCATGATGCCCGCCGGGTCCCGATCGTCGTCGACGTGGTGCAAGGTGCCGCACTGCATCAGCAGCACCGGTCGGGTCAGATCGAGGTAGCCGTTGACCGCGGGGTCGTCGAGCACGTCGTCCGGCCGGGTCAGGTCCAGGTCGAGAAAGTGGGTACGTTCGTTGGCTTCCAGCAGCTTGCGCCCGCGCGCGGCGCAGATCGGGTCGTTGTCCACGTAGACCACCGCGACCTCGGCGCCGAGTTCCTGGGCGACCTCGTGGGTGTTCTTCTGCGTGGGCAGCCCACTGCCCAGATCGAGAACCTGGTCGACACCCGCCGACCGCGTGACGTACCGGACCACCCGCTCGAGCCAGCGCCGATTCGCGGCGCCGACGTCGTCCTGGTGCGGCACCGCCTTCTTCAAGCGCTGGTACACCTGCCGGTCGGACTCGTACCAGTCCGTCCCGCCGAGGGCATAGTCGTACACCCGTGCGATACTGGGTATCTCCGGGTCCACACCCGCTAGTCGGGTCGATCCCTCTGCCGACGTCATGGCGCTCCTCCTCCGCGTGGCCACCGTCGGGGGCGACTCTACGCACAGCCGCCTCGGCGCGCCGGGGAATTCGGCCCGGATATTGCGTTGGCGCTCTTGCGAATCCATTCGTGCGTATCCGATTCACGGCGCGCCCTCGCGTCCGGGCCGGCGTCTGCGTGCGGCCGAGTAGGATCGTCAGCCGACGTTCCGACAGCTGTGATGGTGGAGGCACTACGCCGCGCGGTCTAACCCCCGATCGGCCGGAGGCATGCATGACCAACGACGAGGACAGTGGTGACAACGCCGAATTCCCTGCGGCAGAACGCGGTCCGACGGTACTGCGGATCGCGCTCGGCAGCCGGTTGCGTCAGCTGCGCGAGGGCTGCGGAATCAGCAGGGAGGCGGCGGGCGACGCGATCCGTGGATCGCATGCCAAGATCAGCAGGCTGGAGCTGGGCCGGACCGGGTTCAAGGAACGCGATCTGCACGACCTGCTGAACCTTTACGGAGTTGTCGACCCCGCTGAACGCGAAACGTACTTCGAACTGGCTCGGCGGGCCAACGACCCGGGATGGTGGCAGCACTACAGCGATCTGCTCCCGGCGTGGTTCGAGACCTACATCGGCCTCGAACAGGCCGCCACCACGATCCGCACCTACGAGGCGCAGTTCGTCCCTGGGCTGCTGCAGACCGCCGATTACGCGCGGGCGGTGATCCAGCTGGGCAACACCGACGAGACCGAACGCCGCGTCGCCATTCGCATGCGCCGCCAGCAGATCCTCTACCGTGCCGCCGCTCCCACGCTATGGGCCGTCATCGACGAGAACGCGCTACGCAGGCCGGTCGGCGGGGTGGAGGTGCTGCACGAGCAGATCGAGCATCTGGTCACGATGGCCGACCGTCCCAGCATCCGGATCCAGGTGCTGCCGTATGCGGCGGGTGGGCACTCCGCCGCGGGCGGCCCGTTCAGCATCCTCCGGTTTCCCGAGCCCGAGCTGCCCGACATCGTCTACACCGAGCAGCTCACCAGCTCCCTGTATTTCGACAAGCAGCGCGATGTCGAGCTGTACATGTCGGTCATGAACCGGATCAGCGTGGAGGCGCTTTCCCCGGCCGAGAGCGTGCGCTTCCTGCGCGGGCTGCTCACCGAGCCGCAATCGGGCGAATAGGACTGACTCGATCGTCGTTTCGGAGTGCGGTATCCGTGCTCCGCGTGTGTGCGCCGGCTCGGCGCGGGAAGTTTGCCAACAGGGTCGCGGGCGACCGAGGAGTCGCCGCCGCGTGCTGTCGGTGGCGGGATCGCGTCGTGCTCTCGGAAACCGGTCGGTCGGCGCGGAGCGGCGGAGAGCGAAGGCTCCGAATCGAATCCTCGTTCCGTGACGTGAAATCCGTTGTCGTCGGGGAGAACTCGGTGAAATGCGATCGGCAGCAGATAACGGTTCGATATCGCTCCATTGCAACCGATGCTGATTTGTTATCGATCAGCCTGCGTTCACCTCGATTTTCGAGGTTTTCGAGACCGGTGGCGCCAATGCACATGCACGCGCGCATGTACGTACCGATGGACGATCACCGATGCGACGCGGCCGCTGTGGTGTGGCAGTATCCCTGTCGAGGTCGGGGTCTGAGGATCGGCTCGGGCACTGGCTGGTTCGGCCACGGCGGCCCCAACGCGAGTTGGGGCCGCCGGCGGAGCCGTCGTGAACCGCTCCGATGTCCGGATTGCCGATAGTTCACGGCGTCAGCACGATCCGGATCGGATTGCCCTCCTTGCTTTCCAATGCGTGTACCGCTTCGTCCGCTTCGGACAGGGGGAGCACGGCACTCACCGACTTGGCGAAATCGAGCCGATGCGCGCGGCGCAGGCGCACGAGTTCGAGCACATGGCCGGGCTCGGAGCCGTAATGCCCGCGCAGCTGTTGCTGCCGAAAACTGAAGATGGTGCCGTTGGTGATCGTGATCGGCTTGTCGGTGAGCCCGACCAGCACCAAGCGTCCCTCGTCGGCGAGGCATCCGACGGCTTGTTCGCGCACGGGCGCGAAGCCGGCGAAGTCGAACGCGACATCGAGTCCCGCTCCCGCGGTGGCGGCGTACACCTTTTTCGCCAGTTCCGGGTCGGACGGATCGAGTGCGAGGTCCGCCCCGAATTCGAGCGCGCGCTGCCGGGCGGCGGGCAAGGGATCGACCGCGATGATCGGCGCGGCGCCGATCAGCCGCAGCAACTGCACCCCGTGCGCGCCGAGCCCGCCCACGCCCCATATGCCGGCCGACTCCGCGGCCCGCACCTGACCGGTACGGGTGATGGCGGCCCACGGCGTCGATACCGCGTCGGGGATGAAACAGGCTTGCTCGAACGGTAGGTCGTCGGGAATCGGCACCAGGGTGTCCGCGGTGGCCAGCGCGTATTCCGCCCAGCCGCCGTCGTAGTCGACGCCGCGGGTGTAGGTCTTGCCGTCCCGGATCTCACCCGCCTGCAACAACACCCGGTCGCCCGGCTGGGGACCCTGCACCTCGGGCCCGAGGGTGTGCACCGTACCCGCGACCTCGTGCCCGAGGGTGACCGCGTCGCCGGCCAGGTACATCGGCGACAGCACGCCCTCGATGAGGTGGACATCCGACAGGCAGACACCGGCGGCCGCCACCTCGATCAGTACCTGGCCCCGGCCCGGGGTCGGCACCGGGACGTCCTCCATGCGGAACCGATGCCCGTCGGCGGCACGCGGGAACAGTCGTCCAGCAAGCATGTTCAACTCCTCAGCAGGCCGATCGGTTGATGTGCGCCGCGCGTTCCGGGGCGATCGATCAGGGCGTCCATGTGAGGCGGCCGCCCTCGAAGTCCTGGGCTTTCCCGTTCTCGAAGTCGTACTCGTCGCTGGTGGGGTAGCCGTAACGCCCGGCTTCGCCCCCCGCGGCCTCCCAGTGCTCGCGAATGGATCCCCAAACGACATGGGCGCCGGTGCGCGGGGCGTAATAGATGGCGCCGCCGCCGAACAGGTTGTAGCGGCCGTTGCCCGCGCGGGCGGGGGATTCGTCGGTGATGGGGAACCCGAGCGGGCTGCTCTCCCAGCCGAAGGAACCCCACTTGTCGCGGATCACGCCGCCGATCTGATGCGCGGCGGTGCCGAGCGACCAATAGATCGAGCCGTTCTGAAAGACGCTGTAGCTTCCCGGCTTCGATGGTGTCGCCACCTCCCGCGCCACGGGGTAGCCGAGCGCTCCGCCCTCGTAACCGAGATTGCCCCATTTGTCGCGGATGGCGCCACCGACCTGATGGGCGCCGGTGTCGGGGTGCCAGTAGATGGACGAGCCGCGCTCGAACGCTTGGTAGCGGCCGCCGCGCGCAGCGGAGTCCTCGGGTGTGACGGGGTCGCCGAAAAACGCGGGCCCACCGGCCTCGTCGTACTCCACTTCGATCGCTCCGCCCACGTCGTAGGGGCCGATCGGGCGCGCCGCCGCATCGGGGACGATGCCTGCGAGCAGGATGCCGAGCGCGGCGACGATGGCGAGCGCGCCACGGGTGCGCGAGTGGTTCGGGCGACGGTGCCGTGCCAAAGTGAACTCCTGTGCATCTCGGGTGGGTGCGGGATGGAGCTGAAGCTTTCGGTCGGCGTGCGGAGATCAAGTTACCTCGCCGGGTCGCGATGCGGAGCGATACGAGGTACTCGAATGCCCTGGTGTCGTGCGGTGCGGTGGTCGGCGGCCATCCAACTCGTCCTGGGCTCCGAACATACTGGCGGTGCTACCGTGCCCACGGTCGCACCTTCTCGGATACGGTGCCGCCGGGGCCGGGTGCTCGCACCCTGCCTCGGCGGTGTCATGAACCGAACATGTTGCCGGGCAAGGTGAGTCCGCTCTCAGCGGAGGACGTTCGCCGCCTCGGCGGCGATGGTCGCGGCGACCGCACCGAGGGCGGGGGAGTCCAGACGCCACTGCTGCCAGTACAGCGGGACGTCGATGACGACGCCGGGATCGATCGAGACCAAGCGGCCGTCGGCTCGGTCGTCGCGGGTCTGCAGATCCGGGAGCATGCCCCAGCCGAGCCCGAGCCGGACCGCCTCGGCGAATCCGGTGGACGAAGGCACATAGTGGCGTGGCGGATTCAACGGTTTGCGACCGCGCCTGCGCAGGAGGCGATCCTGCAGGTCGTCTTTGCGGTCGAACAGCACGACCGGAGCCGCGGCGTAGGACTTCGCCGTCGCCCCGTCGGCGAACCAGCCGGCGGCGAATTCCGGACTCGCCATCGGCCGGTAGCGAATCGCTCCGAGTCGATCGACCTTGCAGCCCTGCACCGGCTGGGCGGTCGAGGTGATCGCCGCCATCACGGTGCCGTCGCGCAGCAGTCGCGTGGTGTGTTCCTCGTCCTCGCGATGGATCTCGAAGCACACGCCGCGCGGTGCGCGGGCCAGCGCGGGCAGCACCCAGGTCTCCAGGGAATCGGCGTTGACCGCGATGGGCACCCGGATCGGGCCGTCGGAGGGTTCGCCGCCCAGTTCGCGGGCGGTGTCGCCCGTCAGCAACTGGATCTGCCTGGCCAAGCGCAGGACGGCCAGCCCGGATTCGGTGGCGCGCACCGGTTTCGTGCGCTGCACGAGAATCCGGCCCGCGGCGTCCTCCAGCGCCTTGATCCGCTGACTGATCGCCGACGGCGTGACACTCAGCCGCCGGGCCGCGGCGTCGAAGGTCCCCTCGGTGATCACGGCGTCGAGTGCGCGGAGCTGGTCGAGCTGGAGATCCATATTAAGAAAGCGTAATGATAGATAAGAATCTTTAGCTTGTCTGGGTATGGTCCGCGGCCTTAGCGTCGCTGGACGTGAGCGTTTCCTCGGCGGTGGTGGCGGCTGTGTCCGGTTTGGGCTTCGGCCTGTCGTTGATCGTGGCGATCGGTGCGCAGAACGCGTTCGTGCTGCGGCAAGGGATCAGCGGCAGGCACGTGCCTGCGGTGGTGGCGGTGTGCGCGGTCTCCGACATCGTGCTGATCGCGGCCGGGGTCGGCGGGTTCGGCGTGGTCGTCCAGGCGGCTCCGGGGGCGCTCGTGGTGGCACGCTACGCCGGAGCGGCGTTCCTGATCGGCTACGCGGTGCTGGCGGCACGGCGGGCCTTCGGCTCCGCCGCGCTGAGCGCCGAATCCGGGCGGACCACCGCGGCGCTCGGCGCGACGGTGGTCACCTCCCTCGCGCTGACCTGGCTCAACCCGCACGTCTACCTGGACACCGTGGTGCTGCTCGGCTCCCTCGCCAGCACGTACGCGAGCCCGGATCGCTGGTTCCTCGGCGCGGGGGCGATGCTGGCCAGCGTGCTGTGGTTCACCGCACTGGGCTTCGGTGCGCGTCTGCTCGGCCCGCTGTTCGCCCGTCCGCGCGCTTGGCGCGTGCTGGATTCGGTGATCGCGACGGTGCTGCTCGGCCTCGGGCTCGGACTGTTGTGCCTCGGGTGAGAGCGGGATGTCACAGCTGTGCCTTGGCCTTCGCCGCGAACTCGTAGTCGGCCTGCCACTCAGGGCCGGAAACGGCGAGGACGACGCGTGCCGCACCCGCTTCCGCGTAGGCGGCCAGTTGCTCGGACGCACGGCCGAGGTCAGTTGCCAGAGTGGGCGCCACGACCGTCACGGTGAGCGGCGGGCGGCCGTATTCCGCGGCGAGCGCGGCCAGTTCGGCCACATGCGCACCCACCTGGTTCGGCTCCAGTCCGATGGCGACCCAGCCCTCGGCGTATTCGGCGGCGCGGCGCCGCGCGCGCTCGGCGTCGCCCGCGACGAGCACCGGCGGCATGGTCGCACCGGGTGCCAACGCGACCTCGGTGCCGTCCGGGAGGACGACCGGCTGCCCGGCGACCAGGCCGGGCAGCACGCGCAGTGCCTCGTCGGTGCGACGGCCGCGCTCGGCGAAGGACGCTCCGGCGGCACGCCATGCGACATCCCCGTGCGCCGGGTTGCCGGTGCCGACCCCGAGGATCAGCCGGTCGCCGGAGACGTACTGCAGCGTGGCGATCTGCTTCGCGGCCCACGCGACCGGCCGCAACGCCAGCAGCAGCACGCCGTAGCCGACGCGGATGCGGTCGGTCGCGGCAGCGGCGGTGGCCAGCACCACGGTGCTGTCCAGCATCGGCGCGCTGGCCACGAGATGATCCGTCGCCCAAACCGAGTCGAGGCCGCCCTCCTCGGCGAGGCGGGCGGCGGCACGCACGTCACCGAGGATGGGTCGTGCGGGATCAGGCGTCGAGGTGGGCAGGATGATGCCGACTTCCAAGGTCATGGTGTCGACGCTACGAACACCCGGCGCTCGCGCCAATGTCCCGACCGCTCGAGTCGATATCCCGGACACTCACACCGAACTTGCTACCGTGTAACGCCTTTCGCCCCACGACGACTTGCGGGTAGCGCGCCCGTGCGATGCGGCTGTCGACACGCATGGGTGGGCGGCAGGAAGAACAGCAGCAGCGGCCCGGACGGATAATCGGCCGGATGCTGGAGCCGGCCACCTGTTCCCCGGTTCGAACAGCAGTCGTGCCGATCGCCGGACACGGTCCGGCGCGAGCGGCCCGCGCCCACGCCTGCGGCTAGGGTGGGGCGCATGGTCGAGTCGACGCGAATCGTGCTTGCTTCCCGACCGGTGGGTGCGCCCACCGCGGAGAATTTCCGGACCGAGACCGCGGAACTCCCCGCTCCGGGCGAGGGCGAAGTTCTGCTGCGCACCCTGTACCTGTCGCTCGACCCGTACATGCGCGGCCGGATGAGCTCGGCGAAGTCCTACGCCGAACCGGTCGAGATCGGCGCGGTGATGGTCGGCGAGACCGTGGCCGAAGTGGTCGAATCCCGCGACCCATCGCTGACGAAAGGCGATGTGGTCCTGGCCTATTCGGGGTGGCAGTCCCATGACGTGGTCCCGGCGCGCCGCGTGCGCAAGCTCGACCCGGGCAAGGTTCCGGTCTCGACCGCCCTGGGCGTGCTCGGCATGCCGGGCTTCACCGCTTACGCCGGACTGCGCAAGATCGGCAGACCCCAGCCGGGTGAGACGCTCGTGGTCGCCGCGGCCACCGGACCTGTGGGCTCGGCCGTCGGCCAGATCGCCAAGATCGACGGCGCCCGCACGGTGGGGATCGCGGGCGGCCCGCGCAAGGTCGCCTATCTGAACGAACTCGGCTTCGATGTCGCGCTCGACCACCGCGCTCCCGATTTCGCCGAGCAGCTCGCGGCGGCGGTCCCCGACGGCATCGATGTCTATTTCGAGAACGTCGGCGGCGCGGTGGCGGACGCGGTGTACCCGCTGCTGAACACCCACGCGCGTGTGCCCGTCTGCGGGCTGATCGCCAACTACAACGCCACCGGCTCCCCGGAGGGCCCGGACCGGCTGCCCGCCTACTACAGCCGGATCCTGACCAAGAGCCTCACGGTGCGCGGGTTCATCCAGAGCGAGTTCGTCCGTGAGCTGTACCCGGAATTCTTGCGCGAGATGGGCGAGTGGGTCGCCGACGGACGCGTGCGGTACCGCGAGGACGTCGTGTCCGGCTTGGCCGCCGCACCCGAGGCGTTCATCGGCATGCTGGAGGGCCGCAACTTCGGCAAGCTGGTCGTGCGCGTCGCCGACTGATCAGCTCGCCACCGCGCCGCCGCCGATCCCGAGGTAGACCACCATCAGCACGAACAGGAACCAGCCCGCGCCCTGCCAGATGGGCCAGGTCCGGCCGCGGCGCCACTGCACGTAGGTTTCGACGAAGGCGCCGATGCCGCCGATCAGCAGCACCACCGACGGCCCGAGCACCACGGCGACCTGCGCGGCGGTATCGCACAGCAGGTTGTCCGCGTCCGCGCACTCGCGCTGCGCGGCCCACAGTACGGCCAGCAGGAAGACCAGCGCGGCGGTGGCGAGCACCGAAGCGACGTAGGTCGCGGCGCGCCGGAACCCGCGCGGATCGCGCCAGCGTTTCTCGACGTCTTCGACCATGTTCACCACCTCGCCGTTCCTGGCCGCCGGTTCCTCGGACGTGATTGCCGAACGGCGGCGGCTCAAACGCCGCTCAGGGTTTGCGTCCGACGCCGGCCAGGTACCAGGCGGATCGCGTCGCGGCCGGGGCGACATCCGTGTCCGGGCGCCACGCGTCCACCGGAACGATTCCCGGCTCTACGAGTTCCGTTCCGGCGAAAAAGGATTCGGTCTCCGCGTGGCTGCGCGGCTGGAACGCGATGCCGGCCTGCTGAGCGGCGGCCGCCGCGCGCGCCATCGGGCGCGGGTCGAAATCGCCGGTGAAGTGGGTGAGCACCAGATAGCTGCCGGACGGGGCCGCGTCCAGCAGCCGGCCGACGACACCGTACGGGTCGTCGCTGTCGCGGAAGAACATCATGACCGCGACCAGCAGGATCGCGATGGGCCGGTCCTGGTCGAAGGTATCGGCCAAGGCGGGTGCGTCCAGGATGGCGCTCGGATCGCGCAGATCCGCGTCCAGGAAGGCGATCCTGCCCTGCGGCGTGCTCGACATCAGTGCTCTGGCGTGGGCGAGCACGAGCGGATCGTTGTCGACACAGACCACGCGCGCGGCCGGATCGATGCGTTGGGCCACCTCGTGCGTGCTGCCTGCGGTGGGAAGGCCGGTGCCGATGTCGAGGAACTGATCGACGCCGGCCTCGCGGACCAGATGGCGCACCGCCCGGCCGAGGAACGCGCGATTGGCGCGGGCCATGTCGCGGATACCGGGGATGTGCATGGCGACCGTGTCGCCGAGGGAGCGGTCGGCGGGGTAGTTGTCCTTGCCCCCGAGCCAGTAGTCGTACACCCGTGCCTCATGGGGAAGGCTCGTGTCGAGCTTGGTCGACGATCCGGCGCGCACTCGCGCGTGACCGTCCGGCATGGCGACTCCTTTCCCGGCGACGCAGGACCGGCGCCGCACCCCTGTCGCCTCCGAAGGCGACCTCGCGCTACGAATTACGCGTCAAGAATAGGGTGACGCATCCACAATGAGCGGCAATTCGGCCGATTGGTCCGTTTCCGGAGAGTCAGTCGGCGGCGGCGAATCTGGCCGCGATCTCTTGGGCGGTGACCTTCGCGAGTTCGACGAAGAACGGCACCCGTTCGGGAATCATCAGCGTCGTGGGGCCGCGCAGACCGAGTGCGAACCGGCAGCGGCCAGCCGGATCGAGGATGGGCAGGCCGATGGTGCGGAAGCCCGGATCGAGTTCCTCGTCGTTGTAGGCGTATCCGCGCTCCCGCGTGGTGACCAGCTCGGCGCGCAGCTCACTGGGACCGGACACCGAGCGCTCGGTACCTTCGTCGTAGGGGAGTTCGCGTAGCTGCTCGTCGGTGGCCTCGGACCAGGCGAGCAGGGCCTTGCCGAGCGCGCTGGCGTGCAGGGGCAGTCGCACGCCCTGCAGTTTGTGCCCGTCGGTCTCCCGCCACCGGCTGGTGCCGAGCAGCACGGCGTGGATGCCGTGGCGGGTGGCGACCGAGCAGCTTGCCCCGGTGGTGCCCGCGAGCTGTTCCAGATACGGTTCGGCGAGGTAGATCCGGTGCTGACGGTAGGCGATCTGCCCCCACTCGGCCAGCGCGCCGCCCATGCGGTATCGACTGGATTCGGCGTTCTTCTCCAGAAAACCCGCCTGCACCAGCGTGGCCAGCAGCCGGTGCGTGGTGCTGACCGCCAGGCCCTGTTGCCGCGCGACCTCCGAGACGCCGCGCTCCCGGCCGTCACGGAAGCAGTCCAGCACGGAGAGGGCGCGGGTGACGGTCTGCACGCCGGAGGGTTCCACGACTGTGACGGTAACACAAGAGTGCGGACCAGAGAGTTTGCTCTTTCCGATATTTGGAAAACTCTGGCGTGAGCAGCATGGATCGACCGGCAACGGCACGGTCCGATCCGCATTCACAGTCGCATTGAGCTCGGGCAGTACAGAGAACTCGATATGTCAAGCTTTCCGATCTACGGAAAGCATTACCTCGTGACCCCGCGCTGCCGTCCCTACTCTCCGAGGGCATTGATCGACGATTCGGACAAGGAGTCCTCACGATGTGGCGGCAAGCCCTCATGCGCATCGCGCTGGCGATCGTTCCCCTAGTCGCACTCGTCGCCGCGTGTGGTTCGGACACCGACCGCGACACCGGCGCAGGCGCTTCCTTCGTGCTCAAGGTCGCCGACCCGGGGAACTCCGGGCCGCTGGCGGTCGGCAAGCGCGACGGCACCTTCGACGCCGCGCTGGCACCACTCGGCGCGAAGATCGAGTGGGTCAGCATCACCCCCGGCTTCAGCTCCAACCTGAAGTTGTTCAACACCAAGGAACTCGACGTCTCCGGCGCGGCGTTCAGTCCCGTCGTCGGCGCGCTGTCCAAGGACGTCGGCGTGCGGATCGTCGCGGTACAGGATCCAGCGGGCAAGGATCAGAGCGGCATCATCGTCACTCCGGAATCGGGCGTGCACTCGGTCGCCGAGCTGGTCGGCAGACGCGTGGCGGTGAACCCGGCGGCCAAGGGCGAATACATCCTGCTCAAGGCGCTCGCGCAGGCAGGCGTCCCGGCCGACAAGGTGACCAGGGTTCCGTTGCAGCAGAAGGACGCCGCCTCGGCGTTCGCGACCGGCAAGGTGGACGGCTGGTCGTCGTTCCTGGTGCCCTACCAGGAGGCCAAGGCCAACGGCGGCGTCGAGATCGCCACGGAGAAGAGCATCGGCTCCAACGACAACTCGGTGGTGGTGTTCCGCACCGAGGTGCTCGATCAGCGTCCGGACATCGCGGCGAAATACCTCGAAGTGCTGCAGGACCTCACGGCGAAGCAGCGCGCCAACCCCGCCGAGTTCGAGAACGTCTTCGAGAAGACCGGCCCGCGCGCCCTGTCGGGCCAGCGGCTGTCGGACGCCTACCGGGTGGGGGCCGAGGCCACCGTGCCGCACCTGCCGAACGAGACCGACGCCACCGCGCTGGCCGACGTGGTGAACACCTTCTTCGACAACGGCGTCGTCACCCGCAAGATCACCGCCGCCGACATCTTCTACGACCTGAAGTCGAAGCTGACGCCCGAGCAGCTGGCATCGGTGAAGGCGGGCAGCTGAGATGGCGGTCGTCGTGGCGGCCGGGCTGGGCCCCACCGAACTCGCCCCGCCCCGCACGCGTGTCGGCAAGCGCAGGCCCGCATGGTTTTCCGTGCCGCTGCGGTTCCTGCTCCCGGCAGTGATCGTGGCAGGCTGGTGGGCGGGTTCCGCGAGCGGAGCGATCTCCGAGCGCGTGCTGGCGGGACCGCCCGCGGTGTGGACGGCGTTCACCGAATTGCTCGGCACCGGCCAGTTGTCGGACTTCGCGGTGGCGTCGTTCACCCGCGCCGCGTTCGGCGTCGGGATCGGCGTGGCCATCGGGCTGGCGCTGGGGTTGGTCTCCGGGTTGTCCAGTCTCGGTGAGGAACTGGTCGATTCGACAATGCAGATCCTGCGCGCGGTGCCGTTCCTGGCGCTGGTGCCGCTGTTCATCGCCTGGTTCGGCATCGACGAGCTGTACAAGGTGCTGCTCATCGCCGTCGCGACGGTCGCGCCGATGTACGCCTACACCTATCTCGGCGTGCGCAACGTCGATCGCAAGATGGTCGAAGCCGCCCGTAGTTTCGGGCTGATCGGGCCGCGGCTGGTGCTGGAGGTCATCCTCCCCTCAGCGCTGCCCGGCGTGCTGATGGCGCTGCGCGTGTGCCTGTCGATCAGCATCACCGGTCTCATCGCGGCCGAGCAGGTCGGCACCAAGGAGGGCGTCGGCTACCTGGTCACCTTGGCCCAGGAGTACAACCGCACCGACTACATGGTGCTGTGCGTGGTGTTGTACGCACTGCTCGGCCTGGTCTTCGACGGGTTGGTGCGGGTGGCGGAGCGCTTCGCGATGCCCTGGCGCGGACAGGTGGCGATCCGATGACCACCATTACCGAACCTGGAGCCGAGGTGGTCACCGCACCCGCCGGGGAGGAGCCGGTCGCCGTCTCGATCACCGGCCTGCGCAAGTCGTTCGGCGCCAAGACCGTGCTCGACGGCGTCGACCTCACCATCCGTCGCGGCGAGTTCGTCGTCCTGCTCGGGCCCAGCGGCACCGGCAAGACCACGCTGCTGCGCCTGCTCACCGGACTGGAGGCGCCGGACGCGGGACAGGTGCTCGTCCCGGCGCGGCGCACCACCGTCTACCAGGAGCCGCGGCTGATCCCCTCGAAACGGGTGCTGGCGAACGTGATCGTCGGACAGCGGCGTTCCCGGCACAACCGCGAAGCCGGGTTACGCGCACTGGCCGAGGTCAACCTCGACGGCAAAGCCAGGCAATGGCCCGCCACGCTCTCCGGCGGCGAGGCGCAGCGCGCGGCGCTGGCACGCGCCCTGGTTCGCGAACCGGAATTGCTGCTGCTCGACGAGCCGTTCGCGGCGCTGGACGCGCTGACCCGCCTGCAGATGCAGGATCTGGTGGGCGATCTGGTGGCCCGGCACCGCCCCGCGGTGCTCATGGTGACCCACGACGTCGACGAAGCGATCCGCCTGGCCGACCGGGTACTGATCCTGGACAAAGGGCGCTTCGCCGTGGACGTCGACATCGACGTGGCCTCGCGCGACCGCGCCGACCCCGAAACCCTGCATTTCCGATCACTTTTCCTCAGCCGGCTCGGCGTGGGTAGCACCACGTCCGCTCCAAGGAGTGCCTCATGACCGACACCCTCTGGTACACCCGCTGCCCCGTGCCCACCGCGAGCGGGCTCGCGCACAGCCTCGGCTGGCTCGGCGACGCCGCCGCCCGGGCCGGGCTCGAGTTCGGCGTCCTGCAGGACGCCGGGCCGGAATTGGCCGGCCACCATTTCCTGCACGACCTGTCCGGGCTGATCCGCGAGGGCGGCAACGTTCCGGCCCTGGCGGCGCGCGCCCAGGGCTCGCCGACCCGGTTGATCGGACTGACCTGGATCGATGAGGCGCAAGCCATTCTGGTCGGTCCGGAATCCACCGTCGGGGGCCCCGCCGAGCTGGCCGGTCTGCGCATCGGCGTCCCGGCGTGGGCGCGGGACCAGCCGCGCAGCTTTCCCCGCGCGATGGCCTTGCACGGTTTCGCGAACGCGCTGCGTCTCGGGGGACATACGCTCGCCGACGTCCGCGTGACCGAGATCGGTGTCGAGCGGAACCCGCAGGTGCGCACGGAGGTCCAGGCGAATCGCCGCGTGGTCACCTGGGGCGTCGAGGAGTTGTTGCGCGGCGAGGTGGACGCCATCTATGTCAAGGGAGCCCGGGCGCAAGAGGTCGCCAGGGAGCACGGCCTGCGCGTCGCGGTGGACCTGGACGCCACCGAGGCCAAACGCTTCCGGGTCAACAACGGCACGCCACGCCCCATCACCGTGCACGAGGAGCTACTCCAGGCGCGTCCGGAGGTGGTCGTCGAGTTCCTCGCGCAGAGCCTGCGCGCGGCGGACTGGGCCGCGGGCAATCTGAGCGGAGTGCGGGACGTGCTCCAGCGGGAAACACTGTCCGGTCCGGAGGGGGTCGTCGCGGCGTACGGCGAGAACTTCCACCGGGATCTGCACCCCTCGTTGTCGGACGAGCGGATCGAGCTGATCGGCGTGCAGAAGCAATTCCTCTACACGCATGGATTCCTCGCCGCCGACTTCGACCTGGATTCCTGGGTCGCGCCCGAGCCGCTGGCCCGGGCCAGGGAGATCGTCGAGTCCGGGAAGGTCCCCGCATGACGGAGTTCCTGTGGCGCCTGCCTTCCCGTGGAGACGGCCGCCACGCCCGCCGAGATCGACGCAACCGCGGCGGATTCGGCGGGCCCGCGCCGGTGACGCCGGCGACCGACCTGCGGCCGGGGCGGTTCGGTCCGTTCGACGACCTCGCCCAGATCATCGACGCCGCCGAATTGGCGGGGCTGGACGGCGTGCTCGCGCCCTACGATCCGCACGGCGAGGAATCGTGGATCGTGGCGGGCGGCGCGCTGCGCGGCACGCGGTACTCACGCGTCGTCGTCGAATTCGAGCCCGCTTTCGGCACTCCGGTCTATGCCGCGAAGATGTCGGCCACCCTACAGCGCATTTCGGGTGGTCGCCTGGCCTGGCAGCTGGCCCTGGACACCGATCCCGACGACGCGCGAGCACGCGGTGATCGCGTCACCGGTGAAGACCGCTACGCCAGGGCCGCGGAGTTCCTGACCGTCGCCCGTGGCGTATGGAACGACGCTCCGGTGCCGTCGGCGGGATTTGCCGGTACCGGATTCCACTACGAGGGCACGTATTACGACGTGATCGACGGCGGTTTCCGCGGCATCCTCTCCGGGCTGCCGTTCCCGACGGTCTACCTGTCCGGCGACTCCGCGGCGGCGCTCGAACTGTCGGCTCGGCACGGAGACGTGCACGTCTTCACCGAGACCGCGGCGGGCGTTGATACCGCTATCGCCGACCTGCGCGAACGCGCGACGGCGGCGGGACGCGCGGTGCGCGCCGGACTGGAGCTGCCGGTCGTCGCGCGGGAAACCGAGGACGAGGCGTGGGCCCGGGTCGAACGTCAGTGGCGCGAGGTGCGCCCGGACGGTACCGGCGCGCGGCAGCACGATCTGGGCGACGGCCGCTGGGCGGGGTTCGCCGAACTCGGATACGCCGCGAACATCGGCCTCGTCGGCAGCTATGAGCAAGTAGCGCAACGTCTTTCGTCCTATGTGACGGCGGGCGTCGACAGCGTGGTGCTCTCGGGACACCCGCACATCGAGGAACTGCACCGCGCGGGCGAACACCTGTTGTTCCGCGCCGACCCGGCCGGCCGCACGCTGACCGCGCAGGAGGCAACCGCATGACCATCGACATCTACTGGCGCATCGGCATGGAAGGCGACCACGCGTCGCTGCGCACGCCGCGCCGCTACAACCGCGGCCACGCCAACGGTTACGGGCCGGGCAATATCGCACCGGCCATCCGCGACGGCGCGCTCGACGGCTACGGCTACATCGACCATATGGCCGCGGTCGCCAAGGCTTCCGAATCGGCCGGATTCCTCGGCGGCCTGCTGCCGTCGTTCCCCGTGACCGACGACCCGTGGGCGGTCGCGGCGGCCCTGGCCAGGGAGACCACCACCTACCGGTTCATGGTCGCCTTCCAGCCCGGCTTCCTGCATCCGGTGCAGGCCGCGCGGATGTCGGCGAGCCTGCAGCGCGCGACCGGCGGCCGGTTGGTCTACAACATCATCAGCGGCGGCGGCGGGCCCGCCCAGCTGTGGTGGGGCGACAAGGTCGCCCACGACGACCGCTATGCCCGCACCAGCGAATTCCTCGACGTGCTGCGCGGCGTGTGGGACGGCGAGCCCTACGACCACAACGGCCGGTTCTTCCGCACCGAGGGTGCGGCGCTCGCGCCGGGCATCGCCGGTCAGCCTTTCCCCGAGGTGTACTTCTCGGGGTCGTCCGCCGCCGCGGTGCACGCCGCGGGCAGGCACGCCGACTACTACCTGTCCTGGCTGGAGCCGTTCGCCGATCTGCGCGCCAAGTTCGACGGCGTGCGCGCGAACGCCGAAACCATCGGCCGTACACCGAAATTCGCCGTCCGCATCGACGTCCTGGCCCGGCACACCGAGGAAGCGGCCTGGGCGGAGATCGAGAAGGGCTGGGCTTTCGTCGACCGTGGCGCGGCCGAGCGCGCCGCCAAGGGCGATTCGGTCGGGGCCGCCCGCATCCAGGGCTGGGTGCCCGAGACCATCACTGGCTACCGGGACCTCGAGGTCCAACCCAACGTCTGGTGCGGATTCAGCCTGATCCGAGGCGGTCCCGCGTTCGGCCTGGTCGGCAGTTACGAACAGGTGGCGCAGCGGCTCGACGAGCTGATCGATCTCGGCGTCGACGCGTTCATCCTCGCGGGCAACCCGCATCTCGAGGAGGCCTACCGCGTCGGCGAAGAGGTGCTCCCGCTGCTCGGCCGATCCCGGCTCACCGCGTCCGCCGCCGCGGCATCCCTTTCCCCCGCTCGATAGATTCAGGAGAGACCATGACCACCACCGAGACCCGGTTGCCGGAGTCCGTCACCGCTTTCGCCGCCGCCGCTGTTCGCGACGCCGAGAAGGCATTCCGGGTGTTCCGGGAGACCGGCACCGTCGCGGGCAATGGCACCGTCAATTTCGTGGAGCGAGTGCCCGGCGAGGAGATCGCCCTCGCCCTGAACGAACCGGGCCCGTGGGCCGACGACCGCACCGTCGCGCCGGTGGTCGCCACCTTCGACGGCGAGGTGCTGTCCGGGACCGGCTCCGCGGGATTCGTCACCGGGTACGCGAAGGTGTTCCGCGCGCATCCGGAGATCACCTCCGTGGTGCACATCCACACGCCGTGGCTGGGTGGATGGGCGCAGACCCATCGCACGCTGCCGATCCGCTACGCGGCCGCGCAGCGGCTCACCCTGTCCCGGGCCATTCCGCCGCACATCGACCGCACCATCGGCGCGGGCGATTTCATCCTGTCCAAGCTGGTCGACGACCCGGATCTGGTCGCGATCTTCGAGGCCAACGGCGGCGCGAACGTCATCGGACGCGCGGGACTGCTGGAGCTGGCGAAGTTCGTGGTGCTGCTGGAGGAGGGCGCGCAATATCAGGCGATCGCCGAAACTCTCGGCGGCTCGGTCGAATTCGACCCGTCCAACCTCGCGGTGCAGTGGGGCCGCACCGGTCTCGCCGACGAGGCGCGCCGCCGCGGCCTGATCTGACCGGCCCCGCACATCGAGATCGAGGAGCGATCATGACCATTCGTGTCGGCTACTTCCCGCACAACAACTCCCTGTTCGTCCTGCGCCACCGTGGCATCCTGGAAAACCTGCTGCCCGACGTGGAATGGGTCGACCTGCGCGAGCTGCCGCGCCCGGCTCCGGTCCACCCCAAGCACGGACTGCCGTCGCTGCATTCGGATCATCTGTTCGACGGCGGCTACGACTTCATCGGCACCGGCTTCACGCCGCCGGTGACCGCGCTCGCCAACGGCCGCGACATCGTCTACGTCGGCATCTCCGGGCCGCGGGTGGAGAACGGCCGCCTGGTCGCCAAGGCCGATTCCGGTATCGAGACGGTGCTGGATCTGAAGGGCAAGCGGGTCGGCATCGCGCACGGTTCCTGGCAGACCACGCTCGCGCTGTTCGCGCTGGACCAGGCGGGCCTGGCCTGGAAGGACATCGAGCCGGTGGACGTCGACGTGCACGACGGCGGCGCGGCCCTGCTGCGCGGCGACCTCGACGCCTGGGTCGGCGCGTATCCGGGTCTGGCCGCGGTCGAGGCGGCCGCCGACCTGCGCACTCTCGTGGACACCGAATCGCTGTTCAGCCACCCCTCGCTGTGGTTCACCCGCCGGGACTTCGCCGAAGGCAACCGCGAGGCGCTGACGGCGATCATCACGGCTCTGCAACAGTCGGACGCGTGGATCAAGGCGAACCCGCGCGCGGCCGCCCAGTACTTCGTGGACGACGTGGTGGCTCGCGGCGGGACGGCGAGCCTGGATGCGTGGGAAGCCGCGCTGCGCGGCAGGCCCTTCGGTGTCGAACCCGTTTCCGACCACTTCCTGGACGAACAGCAGCACGCGGCCGATCTCCTGGCCGCCAACGGCCTGCTGCCGCGGACGGTGCGGGTCCGGGACGCGGTCGTGCCGTGGATCGGCGAGACGGTGCGCGCCGAATCCGGCGTAACGGCGTAATCGGAGGAAACGGGCGGGCCGGGGTGTCGGCAGCGATCCCCGGCCCATTCGGCTGTCCGGGAAGGTCAGCGCGGCGAGATATCCGGGCGGCCGCCGTGCCTTTCGGTGGAGCGCAACTCGAACCAATAGGCTGCGACGACGGTGGCGTAACCGGCCACAACGGCCGTCGCCGTGACGATCAATAGTGTGATGAGCAGTGGAATCAAGAAAGCGGTGTGCATTGTGCCCTCCCCGCGGTCACGGTGATCTCAGCGGAAGGTTCGGCGCCGCACTGCACCGACGTCATATCAGCCCCTGCACCTAGTGAAATCCTAGAGGTCGCAGCCTTCTCCGGCACGGGGAAGGGCTGTGAGTTGAATCATGCGCACGACGGTGTGTCGCGCGGAACACCCCTTCGCCATGCGGCCTGATCGATCTTGTCACGCGTTTTCCGGCAATCATCCGGCAAACGGTATACGATCACGACGCGGAACCGCCGGAACGGCGGCCGTGGGCGTCGCAGTGCCCGTGGCGCGCCGAACGTCTCGGTAGCGCAGCTCTTTCTCTCTCTCGATTGTCTCCGGCATCACCTCGGCATGCGAAAAGGAGCACGAACGTGAGCATGATTCTCGCCGCGCTGCACGACACCGTGATCGCGCAGCAATTCGACAATCCGACCCCTGAAGAGCCGCCGCTGGCGGACAAACTGATGCAGATGGGCCGCTACTTCACCTGGTTGGTGCAGCTGTCCGGCATCACGGCGATCACTTACGGCGGGGGCAGGTTCGCGTGGGAGAAATGGAACGGCGGCACTCTGCAATCGCCGAAGATGGTCGCCAGCGCGATGGCCGGTGGCGCGGTGGCCACGAGCGCGGGCACGATCATGAACTCGATCGTCGGCTGACCCGAACCGCGCGGGCCGCCAGCTCGCGCGCCTGGAGTGGAGTCGACCGCGTTCCCGCGGCGTGGCGCTCGGTGAAGGCGTGCTCGCCGAGCGCCACGGTGGCGCGGTTCGCCGGACGGTCGATGTCGGGGCGTTCGGCCGGAAGCAGCGCGATGCCGTTGGCCTCGCGTACCGCCGCCGCCGAGCCGAGCAGCTGTGCCGCGATCTCCGGCAGGCCCAGCTCGGTGAGCGCCGAGGCGAGCGCGGCCAGTGCGAAGGCGGTGTCGCGTGGCGCGCCGATGCGTTGCGCGCCGTCGAACGCGCTCAGATAGAGGTCGAACGCGGCGCTCGGTTCGCCGCGCTGTTCCAGGATGTAGCCCAGCTCGACCTGCAGCATCGGCAGGAACAGCGGCGTCTCCTCACCCGCGGCCAGCGGGAGGGCGAGTAGTTCGCGCAGAATCCGCTCGGCGGCATCGGTTCGGCCGTCGCGGCGCGCGGTGAAAGCGAGCACGAGCGCGGCGAACAACCGGCCCGGCTCGTACCCGTGTTCGGCCGCGATGCGCTGTGCCTGTTCGCCGAGCGCCCGCGCCCGGCCGAAATCGGTGTGCTGCATGGCGATCCACCCCAGCCAGCACAGATGGGTGCACGCCTGCCCCCACAGCTCCAGCTCCTGCGCCAAGCCGAGTGCTTCGGCGTGGATATCGGCGGCGGAGGTCAGATCGCCGGTGAGTTCGGCCAGGCCGCCGAGCCATTCGGCGGCTTGGAGCCTGCCCCAGCGGTCGTCGAGTTCGGCGAACAGCCGGGCGGCCGTGCGGGCGTGCCGTTCCAGCGCCGGGAGATCGACCCGATTGTGGGCCGCCTTGGCCAGCGCCACGTGCGCGGAGGCCACACCCCAGCGGTCGCCGAGATCGGTGCAGACGGGAAGCGCTTTGCGCAGCAGCTCTTCCAACTCCTGCACGTCACCGGAGTCCAGTGCGGAGAAGCCGAGGAAGAGTTCCGCGCGCGCCCGCCCGGCCGGATCGTCGACCATGTCGTACAGATCGAACACGGCGGCGCGCTTGGCCGAACCGTCCTCGAAATCGCCTTGCTGGAAGGCGAATCCGACGCTCCACGCCAGTGCCCGCGCCCGGTGCCGTGGCGAGCCGCCGAGCGCCAGCGCGGCGTCCAGCCAGCGCCGCGCCTCGGTCGGCCTGCCACGCAGCTGCCAGTACCAGGCGAGCGCGTTCACCAGCCGTAGGGCCTGATCCGCGTCGCCCGCGCGCACGAAACCGTCCAGCGCCGCGCGTAGATCGGCCGATTCGTCGTCCAGCCGACGCAACCAGCGTCGCTGGTCGGCGCCGTACAGCTCGGGCTCGGCGCGCTCGGCCAGCCCCAGGTGGTACCGATGGTGGGCGAGGTGCACCGCGTCGAACTCCCCCGCATCGGCCAGCCGGTCGAGACTGAACGCGGCCACCGATTCCAGCAAGCGGTAGCGCTGTCCCGCCGGGTGCACCAACGACCGGTCGACCAGCCTGCCGATCACGTCGGCGACGAGCGACGCGTCCACCGCGGGCTCGGCGCCCGCCGAGCACACCGCCTCCGCGGCCGCCAGGGTGCAGCCGCCCGTGTGCACCGCGAGCCTGCGCAGCACCGCCTGCTCGGTCGCGTCCATCAGTCCCCAGCTCCAGTCGATCATCGCCGCCAGCGTCCGCTGCCGCGGCGGCACGCCGCGATGCCCGGTGGCCAGCAGCTTGAAGCGGTCGTCGAGCCGGGCGACGATCTCGTGCACGCCCAGCGCGCGTACTCGGGTGGCGGCGAGTTCCAATGCCAGCGGTATGCCGTCGAGCCTGCGGCACAGCGTCGCGACCGACGTGGCGGTGTCGGCGTCGAGCGCGAAATCCCGGGCGCCCGCGCGCGCCCGGGATACGAACAGCCGCACCGCTCCCGCTCGGGCGATCTCGTCGAACGCCGCGTCCCGCGCGGGCACATCCAGGGGTTGCAGCGCGACGACGTCCTCACCGGGCAGCCGCAGCGGTTCCCGGCTGGTGGCCAGGATGCGCAGCCGGGGAGCCGCGCCGAGCAGCGTCTCGGCCAGATCGGCGGCGCGATCCACCACGTGCTCGCAATTGTCCAGGACGAGCAGCAGTTCCTGTTCGGCCAGCGCCTCGCACAACGACGCGGTGATGTCGGCGCCGTCGGCGGCGCGGATGCCGAGCACACCGGCCACGGCGTCGGCGAGGAACGTGGCGGCATCGGTCGCGGTCGGTTGCAGCGCGGCCAGTTCCACCAGCCAGGTGCCGTTGGCGAATCGCTGGGGCAGCGCCGCGGCGGCGGCGAGCGACAAGCGCGTCTTGCCCACGCCGCCGGGCCCGGTGAGCGTGACCAGCCTGGCGTTCTCGACGGCGTCGCACAACTGCGCGAGGTCGCTGTCGCGGCCGATCAGCTCGGTGCGCTGCGCCGGAATGTTCGAGCTGCGCCGACCGGCGACCACGATCTCCGGCGGCGCGGCCTGCGGCAGATCCTGGGCCAGGAGCGCGCGCTGCAGCGCGACCAGCTCCGGGCTCGGGTCGATGCCGAGTTCGTCGGCGAGGTGCCTGCGCAGATCCTCGTAACCGTCCAGCGCCTCGGCCTGCCTTCCCGCACCGTACAACGCGCGCAGGTGGGCCGCGCGCAGCCGCTCGCGCAGCGGATGCGCCGTCACGACTTCGCTGAGCTCCCCGGCCACTTCGCGGTACTCGCCCAGCGTCAGCCGCGCCTCCGCCAGTTCCTCCACCGCCACCAAGCGCTGCTCTTCGAGTTGCGCGATGGCGGGCTGGGCGAATGCCGCGTCCCGGAAATCGGTGAACGCGGGCCCGCGCCAGAGTGCGACCGCCGCGGCGAGCGCCCGGGCCCGCTCGGCGGTGTCGGTCGTCGCTCGCGCGGAGGCCACCAGTGCGCGGAACTCCTGCGCGTCGATGTCGGAGGCGGCCAGCCGATATCCGGGCGGCGGCGACACCACGAGGTCCCGGCCGCCGGGTTCGGCGTCTTCCAACGCCCTGCGCAGTTGCGAGGCCTTCGCCGCCAGCGTGCCCGCCGGATTGCCGGGCGGGTCGTCGGTCCAGATGTCGTCGATCAGCCGGTCGCCGGATACCGGTTGGCCGGGCGTGACCAGCAGGTCGGCCAGCAGTGCCCGCACCTTGGCCCCCGGAATCGGCACTACGGCGCCCGCATCCGTCCATACCGTCAACGGACCCAGCACCCCGAAACGCATTGGGGCAGCCTATGCGAGCGGCGGCGGAAGGTGACCGCAAACAAATCGGAAGGTGGCGCGCCCACGATGAGAACGCCGAAGGCCGAACTCGTGGAAGGAAAGCACGACATGCCACTCATCACGACTACCGCACGTCGAATCAGCTGTGGTGCGAGCCCTATCGAGGAGGCGTCTGCCTGCCTGAACAGACCGCGCGCGGACCGCAGGGTGCACCCGGTACCCGGACAGCAACGGGTGCCGTGCGACGCCGATCGACACACGGGGCCGGGAGCCGATGCGCCACCGGTGCGGGACGTGCGATGAGGGGACCCCGCCGGGTACGGGTGGCGCTGATCGTGGGCAGCACCCGTACAGGTCGCTTCGGCCCCACGGTGGCGGATTGGTTCGCCGGGCGGCTGGGCCGCCGCCGCGACATCGATGTGGACCGGATCGATCTCGCGGAGACCGGGTTGCCCGATCGATTACCCGATCCCGACGAGCCGCTACCGCCCGCCGTCCGCGCGCTCGGCGAACGGCTGGCCGCCGCGGACGCGTTCGTCCTGGTCACTCCGGAGTACAACCGGAGCTTTCCGGCCGCGGTGAAGAATGCCGTCGACTGGTTCGACGTGGAGTGGGCCGCCAAACCGGTGACGGTGGTGGGATACGGCGGCGACGCCGACGGCGGTCATGCCGCCGCCCAGTTGCGTCCCGTCTTCGGCGAACTGAACGCGGTCCCCATCCGCCGTACGGTCACCGTGACCAAGGTCTGGCAGCGCTTCGCGAGCGACGGCAGCTGGCCGCGCCGTGACGCGGAACTCGACGAGGCCGTCGACGCCACGCTGGACCAGCTCATGTGGTGGGCGCGCGCCTTGCGCCAAGCGCGGGCCGAAATGCCGTTCGTGCGGTAGAAAGCAACCTCGAACACCCGGTTCGGCCGAAACGACGGACCGACCGTAAACAAACCGTAAGGCGCGGCCAGCAGAGTCGTTGTCGACAGCGGCACCGCGCCGCACCCGGCGACCGCCGCACCCGATGAAAGGAAAACCATGGGAACCATCGCAGTCCACGAGTTCATCGCCCTCGACGGCGTGTACGAGGATCCGTCCTGGACCTTCGAGTACGGGTTCGACCCGAAGATGGGGGAGACTCTCGGGGCGATCACCTCGGCGTCCAAGGCGATCCTGTTGGGCCGCAACACTTTCGAGATGTTCGCACCGGCCTGGTCGACCCGCACCGTCGAGGACGACCCGGGGGCGCCGTTCTTCAACGACACGACGAAATACGTCGTCGGTGCGAGCGAGCCGCAGGTGGAGTGGGCCAACAGCACCCGCGTCGGCGCCTACGACGCGGAGGTCATCCGCAAGCTGAAGGACGAGATCGACGGCGTGATCTACATCAGCGGCAGCGGCACACTGGTGCGGGCGTTGCTCGCCGACGGCTTGATCGACGATCTGCACCTGTTCGTCTACCCGATCGCACTCGGGAAGGGCAAGCGCTTGTGGAGCGACGGCGTCGACGCGACCAAGCTCGCGCTCAAAGAGCACGAGGTCTACGCCAATGGCGTCGTCCACCTGTCCTACGGTCCGGCCGAGGGCTGATCGCACGCGGACGGGCGGCCCGTTCGGGCCGCCCGGGCGATCCGGCTCGCCGCCGGTATGGGTATCAACGCCCTCCGGTGCAGTAACCCTCGGGGGTGTACTGGCACGGGCGCTCGTTGCGCCCTTGGTATCCGCCGTGGTTGCTGCTCCGGGCGCGCTCTCCCACTCCGGAACCGCGCTTGTCGGCGGGGTTGTGGGAGTACCGGTCGGCTGTGGTGGTCACCGTGGTTTCGGGCGAAGCGACTGCCGCCGCCATGACGACCGCTCCGCCGATCAGCGCCGAGGCCACCACTCGACGCACTGTCACGCGCCTGCTCGTGTTGTGCATTAGTTTCATCCCGTCGATTAACGTGCCGTCATATAACGATACATTCATCGGTGTTCCACCAGATAGCGGGTTCCCAATGGTGGGAGTATGTAGGTCACGAAATGGGCTGTGAACAGCGGCTTTTGGATCAAGTGGCCTTAGCGGCTGGAGCGGCTTCTAACCTGAACAACGTGCCGTTGTACAGGTCACTCAACGGTGGATCCCATGCTGTCCTGACGGACCGTCGAATGCGGGCGTCGCGCCGTCGCACCGAAGGAATCGGTCACGCGCGGCGCCATGCCGGATCACTCGCCCGGCGGCCGTGGCGTGCCCGTCTCGTGCGCTCGGCGCTTGTGCTTCCAGCGGTCCGGGTCGGCTTCCAGGGCGGCGCGGTCCCAGTGGCCCAGATCGGCGGCGGCCTCGTAAGTCGTCTGGAGGAATTCGAGCAGCGCGCGTTCCGGGGCGGGGGCGGTGCGAACGGCCTCGTACGGCAGGAGGAACTGACCGTTCTCCCGGCTGTAGAAGGCTTCTCGCGGGCCGACCGGGTGCTCGGCGAACCCCGCGGGCTCCGGGTACGCGTAGGCGTAGAAGGCGCCCTCCGCCCCGCCGCCCGGCCAGAAGCCACAACTGCTCAGTTCGTGCGAGTAGCCCTCGACCATGACCCAGTCGCCACAGTTCGGCGCGCCACCCGGGTGTCGTGGAGCCGCCCGCCCCGAGAAACGGGTGCACGCCAAGTCCATCGCGCCCCAGAAGAAGTGCACCGGACTCACTTTCCCGATGAAGCGCGCACGGAACTCGTGCATGACCCGGTCGGCGGCCAGCAGTTGCCGCCAGAACAAGGTGGCGGCCGCGGCGTCGTAGGAGCGATGTTCGTAGTCGTCGGCGAACGGGATGGCGAGTTCGACCTCGTTGGGCTTGGCCTCGATTCGCACCGGAATCCCGAGTTCCTCCAGCGCCGCGACGGTTTCGGCGTAGAAGGCCGCCACCGGTTTGGGTTCCAGCGCGACCTGCCGGTCGCGGCCGTCGCTGGACCGGATGTGTAGTCGATGATCGAGGAAATCGAATTCCATATCGAAGCATCCCGCCGGGTGCGGAATGGCGGAGGTGGTGAGCCCTCTCGGGCTGACGTAGAAGGTGACCTGCCACCAATGGTTGACCAGCGGGGTGTACGAGAGCCTGATCTTGCCGATGATCTGCGTCCACATGTGCAGCGTCTCGCGCGTGGGAGTCCAGTCGTCGACGCGCAACGCCGGCCACGGCTCGGGCGCGATTCCTGAGCCTGTCACTGCCGCACCTCCGTCGTCTCGGGATTCTCGGTGCCAGTGCCGCACGCGGACGCCTGCGGAGGCGCAGCGCAGCGCCCACCGTACCCGGTGCGCCTACGTGGTGAAGCGGGACATGCAAAACGATTGGCAACTGTTTGGCAACATCGCGGGCAGCAGCGGCGGGTCGGGCCGATCGGCTCGGCGGACTAGAAGGAACGGCTCGCGGCGCGGCGAAGTGTCAAGATCGCCGGGGCCACCCGTCGTGCGGCGATGGCATGCCCGCCAACGGCAGCGCTGCGCCGCGCTCGGTCGCCCGGGCTTTCCGGCGGGGACCCGGATCCCACACCATTGCCGCGGCCGCACCGCCGAGCAGAACCACGACGATGGCAACGATCACCACCCACAGCAGTACCACCGCTATTTCTCCAGTCATCCCCGTCCGCTCCATATGGCGCGTTATCCCCAGGCGGACAATTACTTTCGTGATTGCGAGCATTCTTCACACGTCGCGCGCGCCTGCGCGAATCGACGCGCGGATTTCGTGGTGTGCCAGCACCCGGGCACACGGAATTTGGGATACGTCTGGTAACGCATAATGGCGCGACCGGACGGCGACGGCCCGGCCTCCGTCCCGGCGCTCGCGCCGGCGTCCCCGCGGCCCGTGCCTGACGCACGCGCCCCGTGGGCCACGCGGACACCGCCCGGACGAGCGCGATCGACTGTTGGGGTCGCCGCCGCGCGAGCCGAGGATCGTTCGCAGGCGAAGTTCAGCTCGCCTCGAAAGCGGTGGCGACCATGGAGCGCACCTGCTCCATGGTGGCCGCGCCGGATTCCCTGGCCACGGAGGTCATATCGACGTCGGGGAGCCCGCACGCGACGGCCCAGTGCCATGGCTCGAGGTCGCCGTTCACATTGAGGGCGAAGCCGTGACTGGTGATCCCTCGGCTCTGGCGCATGCCGATGGAGACGATCTTGCGGCCGGTGTGCCGGGTCCACACGCCGGTGAGCAGTTCGGAGCCGGGCGGAGTGTCGCGGCGTTCGGCGGGCACGCCCAACCGGCCGAGTGCCTCGATCAGGCGGAACTCGACCTCGCGGATGTAGTCCACCACTCCTTCGCCGGAATCGAGCCGGACGACGAGATAGCCGACCAGCTGGCCGGGACCGTGATAGGTGAGCTGGCCCCCGCGGGTGGTCTGCACGACCGGGATGTCGTGTGCCGGGTCCGGCAGGTGCTCCTGCGGCGTCTTCCGCCCGATGGTGTAGACCGGCGGATGGCTCAGCAGCCACAGGGTGTCCGGCCGCGCGCCGCTGTGGCGTTCTTCGACCAGCTCCCCCATGCGTTCCATGGCCTTGTCGTAGTCGACGAGGTCGTCCTGGATCAAAGTCAACGGCCGGGCTCGCATGCTCCGACGATATAACTCCCCGCCGCACTGGGAATTCGCCCCATCGCCTGTGCAGTCCTCCGCACCGAGCATCACTCCGGTATGGAGTTCTCGATCGGCCGTCGAAGTACCGTGGGCAGCCCGAACGGCCGGAACAAGTCGTCGCCGAGGAAGACGGTGATGCGTTCTATGGCGGTATCCGTGGTGCCGAGAACGTGGATCGAGTGCGCGCGGTGGGTACCGTCCGCGTCGCGCAGGTAATAGGCGACGGCGGGTTGGGTGTTGGCGGCTGTCGGCACGGCGCGCCAGGTGTCGCCATCCCGGGCCGCCTTGTCGGCGAAGAAACCCACTACGTGGGCGCGGCCCGCGAACCACAACAGGGCGGGCGGCATTTCGAGCACCACGTCGTCGCGCAGCAGTTTGCTCAACTCGTCCATATCGCCGTTACCGAATGCGGTGACGTAGCGGTCGATCATCGCGCGCTCACCGGGGCTCAACGACTCGGACGTCCGATCGATCATGGGGGTGGCCTTCTCGAGCTGGGCGCGGGCGCGTTGCAGCGCGCTGTTGACCGCGGCGGGGGAGGTGCCGAGCAGGTCGGCGACCTCTGCGGCGGACCAGGCGAGCACGTCGCGCAGGATGAGCACCGCGCGCTGGCGGGCGGGCAGATATTGCAGCGCGGCGATGAAGGCGAGGCGGATGCCGCTGCGCGCGGCCACCACGGTCGCCGGATCATCCGCCGAGCCGCCGAGCAGCGCGTCGGGAATCGGCTCCAGCCAGGACACTTCGGGATGCCGGGCCGGCCGGGTCTGGAGAGTGGCGGCCGGTCCGTTCAGATCGGTGGGCAAGGCCCGCCTGCCACGCTGTTCGAGCGCGGTCAGGCAGGCATTGGTGGCGATCCGGTACAGCCAGGTGCGCAGCGAAGCCCGCTGCTCGTCGAACCGGTCGGCGGCACGCCAGGCCCGAACCAAGGTCTCCTGCACCAGGTCTTCGGCATCGTGGACGGACCCGAGCATGCGGTAGCAGTGCGCTAGTAACTCCGGCCGGTAGGCCATCGTCTCGGCCGTGAAGTCGGCGCCGATCGTCATGGCCGCAACCTACCGAGCCGCGACCGGCTGCGCGTCGGAGCGTGTCGCGACGGGCGCGCCCGCGGGTAGCAGCAGCCCGAGCGCGGCGCCGATCAGCGCCAGCAGCGCCGCCGTGCCGATCGCCGCGGCGAATCCGGCACTGAACGCAGCGGCGGATCCGAGTCCACCGAATGTCGCGAAAACCGCTGCGGGCAAGGCGATCCCGAACGTGCTGCCGAGCTGGCGCAAGGTGTTGAACGTGCCCGACGCCGCACCGACCGCGGCCAAGGGCACCGAACGCAGCACGGCGCTCTGGGCGGCGGGAATGGCCATCGAGACGCCGACACCGCAGAGCACGAACGGCGCGACCATGGCCGGGTAGGACAACTGCGGCCCGGCCGTCAGCGCGAGCCAGCCGTAGCCCGCGGCCTGCATCAGCAGTCCCACCACCACCACCACCAGCGGCCGTTCCCCGAAGCGGTTGACCTGCTTACCCGCCACGGGAGCGACGAGGAACAAGGTGATCGTCCAAGGCGCCAGCCGCACTCCCGCGCCGAGCGGGCCGTGGTGCTGGACCGTCTGCAGGAACTGTGCGAAGAAGAACGCCCCGCTGAAGATCGACCCGAACAGCAGGAAGCCCACCGCGTTGCCGACCGAGAAGCCGCGCGCGGCGAACAGCCGCATCGGGATCAGCGGGGCCGCGGTGCGCAGCTCCCAGCGTACGAACGCGACCAGCGCGATCGCCGCGAGCAAGAACGCGGCGACGACTTCGCCGCTGCCCCAGCCCGCTTCGTCGCCGCGCAGCAGGCCCCACACCGAGCCCAGCGCTGCGGCGCTGGCCAGCCCGATGCCCAGGTGATCGAGCCCGCGTGCCTCGCCACGGCTCTCCGGCAGCCTGGTCAGCATCAGCGGCACGAGCAAGGCAGCGATCGGCAGGTTCAGCCAGAAGATCCACTGCCAGGTCGAGCCCTGTACCACCGCGCCACCGACCAGCGGGCCGCCGAGCGTGGCCAGGCCGGTCACCGCCGCGAAAAGCCCGAGCGCGCGGGTGCGCTGCGCGGGCGGGAAGGCGGCCGACAGCAGCGCCATACCGACCGGCATGACGGCCGCCGAGCCGGCACCTTGCACCGCCCGGGCGGCGACCAGCCAGCCCAGGTTCGGCGCCGAGGCGCACGCGGCCGAGGCCGCCGAGAACAGCAGCACCCCCGCGACCAGTACGCGGCGCCGTCCATATCGCTCGCCGAGCGCCGCGCCCGCCATCAGCAGCACCGCGAAGCTCAAGGTGTAGGCGTTGACGGTCCACTCCAGTTCGGCCAGCGAGGCGCGCAGGTCGAGCTGGATCGCATGCAAGGCGGTGGTGACGACCAGCGCGTCCAGCATGATCATCAACGCGGCCACCGATGTCAGCGCGAGTACCCAGCGCTGTCCCGTGGTCGTTCTCATGGGCGAAAGTCCTCCTCCGATGGGTTCGCCCGTACATACCGGCGCCGCCGCCCCGATTCATCGCAGGTTCGGAGAAAACTTTGTTTCGTGCCGATCGCGGACGTACGAGCTTCCGGCAGGAGCCCGCTTCGGAAAGCGTCGTCGGGAGTTGGCGCCCCGGGTTCCGCCGGGCTCGGCGCCGCCCGCCCCCGCCCCGGCCGACTAGGACGCGGCGAGGCGACCGGCGCGCCGACGTCGCGCGGCAAGCGGCAAAACCAGCATGTAGAGGCCGGAGAACAGCAGCAGAGCCAGCGGCAGCAGCGGCAGGTAGGACACCCAGACGATCGGTTCCTCCTGCGCCAAGGCGACGAAAGTGGCGACAACGGTCGCGACGAAGCCGATGCCCGACCAGCGATGCAGCTGCCGGACCCGCGGTGCGGGCACGACCTGCCGCGGCGAGGTGTTCCCGGCCGCCCGGCCGCGCCGATCGGCGGACCACGACTGTCCGAATACGCCGAGACCGGAGAAGAGAAGCAAGGCGAGCGGGGGTAGAGGCACGTAGGAGACCCACACGGGCCCCTTCAACGCCAAGGCGACGACCGTGACGACGATGGTCGCCGTGAATATGACGGCCAGCCACCGGTGCGTCTGCCTGATCCGTCTGTCCCAGTTCATGAGTCCTCCTCTGTGTGTGAACGGCTCGCGTCCCGACGCTAACGGCAGCGCGCTGACCAGCGCTTCTCGATTCCTGATCGTCTCACTCCGCACACCGGGCGGCCGGGTGAAGGGTTGACAGCGACCCGCCTGCTCGTGTCCTATCTCTTCGCCACGCGGACCGAGTACCTGGCCGTGGCGGTCGTGTTGTCCTCGCTGTACCCGATCGTCCCCGTGGTGTTGGGCGTGACCGCGCTGAAGGAGCGATTGCACAGCAGCCAGATCATCGGGTTGGTCGCCGCCTCGGCCGCCGGCACCGTCATCGCCACATCGTGACGACGGACTCGCAACCTGGCTCTACGCCGTGCGCGGTCCCGTGGAGCATGCAGCGCTGCGCCGCTGAGTTCCGGGCAGCCGGGTCACGCCGTATCGGGTCGCAGTATCGCCGGTCCGTACCAGTGACAGATGAGCAGTGCGAGCTCGACGTCCAGCCGGTCTTCGGCAATGGGCCTGCCGCGTCGCGAAACCGCCCGGCGCACCCGGTATTTCACCGAGTTCGAGTGAAGATCGAGCTCCGCGGACGCTGCCTTGTAGCTCGATCCGGTGCGCAGGAAGACCTGGAGCGTGTCGCGCAGCCGCGCGTCGTTGTCGGTGTCGGAGGCGAGGTCGCCCAGCACGTCGCCGACCCATTCCCGGACTTCGGCGAGGCTCTCACCGAGCAGGGCCGCGACCGACAATCCGGGGTCTTCGGCCGCGACCACCCGGTGTTCGGCGTCCGCTCCCGCCAGCGCTACCGTGCGCGCGTCCTGAGCCAGGCGATGAGATCGGCGGAACCCGGACAGGCCGGGGGCCATCGTTCCGATCGCCACGCTCGGGGCGTCGCGTTGCGCGGCCGCGAATGCACGGATATCGGCGACGGCATCGGGTCGCGCCGAACGGTAGGGCAGCCACGCCCAGCCGCTCAGCTGATCGTCGGCGACGAAGAGGGGCTGCCCGCAGGTTCCCGCGGCCTCGGCCGACCCACGAACGAACCGTTGCAGCTCGGCCAGTTCGTCACCGCGGGCTTCCGTGTCGGGATACCAGACGATGAGCGCCAGGTGATGCCAACGCAGGGGATAACGGATCTGCTCGGTGGCGCTGTCGACGTCGACGGACTCCTTCCCCTTCAGTAGCTCGCGCACACAGAGCGCTCGCACACTGTTGCGGGTGTCCAACCACTGCTCCCGCTCTCCTTCATAGACCGCGACGACCTCCTGGATCACCTGGTCGAGGTAGGTGAACAGCCTGGTGGCGATGGCCCGGCCGACGACGAATCGATCGACCGGCGCGACGTCGACGGCCTGCAACTCGGCGAAGATCAGTTCGGTCGCCCGCCGTTGTCCGATGTGATAGGCGCGCACCAGGGCATTGAGCGGGACGTCGCGCTGGGCCAGACGCTTCGTGTACTCCGTGCCCGCCGACGGCAGGTGGATACGGGTGGCGGGGATGTCGTGACGCAGCGCGTACAGCAGGGTGTCGACGTTTCCCTGCACACTGGCCCTGAGCAGTTCGACGGTGTGGACATCCGCGCGCAGCTCGGGTATCTCTTCCTCGAGCGAGCTGTGGATGCTCGCGCTCATGTCCGTCACCCGCTCGTTCATGCGGGCGGCGATCGTCGCGACACAACGGTCGACCTCGGCTTCACCGTTGCGACGAGAACTCGTCACGAGCCGATCGTATTACCTCGCCGTGCGCGTGGCGACGGATCTCGCCGTCGATATTGTCTCCCGGCGACAAGACAGGCGAGGAATTTGATCCCTGCGCGACGGTGGCGAGAGGAGCTCTGCTTCCTACCGTTGTTATCGAACTACTACGCCGTTGCCGAGGACATCGCATGATGCTTTCTACTCTTCCGGACCGTCGCGCCGCAGCCACCCCGCAGGCACCCGCCCTTGCCGCTGACGGCATCGAACTGAACAACAGCGAATTCCTGTCCGCCGTCCAGCGTGCCGCGTCCCGCCTGCGCGCCGCGGGCGTCACGACCGGCGACGTCGTCGCGACCATGCTGCCCGGCGCCGTCGACCTGGTGGTGTCGCTGTTCGCGATCTGGCGCCTGGGCGCCACGGCCGCCGTGATCGACCCGACGGCGTCCGACGAGGAGGCGAGTCAGCGGATAACCGACGCGGACCCCGAGGTCCTCATCGTCATCGAGCGTCCGCCGGCGATCGACGCTCCGGTCCGGGTCCTGCCCGCCGCGGCGCTCGGCGCGGCGGAACGCGACCCGGCACCGGCGGCGCGGCCCGGCGGGGAGGCGCTGGCGCTGATCACCTACGGCGGCGGCATCCGGGCGCTGCTCGATCACCGGAACCTGGAGGCCATGTGCCGATTCGTGATCGAGGTCTTCGCCCTCACCGATGGCGACCACAGCCTGTCCACGCTGCCGATGCGGCAGCTCTGCGGCATCTTGCTGGGCGCCCTGTCGCCGTTGGTCGCGGGAGGTCGCACTACCTTGGCAGGCCCGCTGGACCCGGAGTCGTTCCTGGAACGGGTCGAGCGAATCCGGCCCACCTACTCCTCCGCCTTCCCGAGCCTGTACGCGGCACTGACCGATCTGCCCGGCCGGGCGCGGTGGGACACCTCGTCGGTGCGTTTCGCCCTGTGCTGTGCGGCACCGGCCGGAAGCGAACTACGAAGCAGGTTCGAGCACCGCTTTGGTATACCCATCGTCAACGGATACGGGCTGAAGGAGGTCATCGCGCGGGCCCACGCGATCCGTTCACCGGCGGCGGGGGAGTCGAACCGCGCGTCCGTCGCGTCTTGACCCGCCACGGGTGAGCACCGCACGACCGATGTTCGGCTACCAGGGCAGGGCGCCGTCGGCGTCGAAGTATCCCCCCGTGGGGCCGTCATGGCCCAGCCGCGCCATCCGCACGATGATCTCGGCGCCTTGCTCGACGCTCTGCAGGCCGGTGTTCCCGTTCAGATCGGTCTGGGTGAAGCCGGGCTCCACCGCGTTGATCCGGATGTTCGGAAACGCTTTCGCATACTGCACGGTGATCGCGTTGACCGCGGTTTTCGATGCCGGGTAGGCGACGCCCGGGTAGGCGTAGGCCCGGCTGCCGGGGTCGCTGACCCGGGCCAGCGAGGCCAGCCCGCTGCTGACGTTCACCACGACCGGGGCGGCGGAACGTTGTAGCAGGGGGAGGAACGCGTGCAGGACGCGCACCGTGCCGAAGACGTTCGTCTCGAAGGTGTGGCGCATGAGGTCTGCGGTCACGTCCGCGGCGCCGATCACGGTGTTGGTCGCGGTCCATTCCGTGGCGATACCCGCGTTGTTGACCAGCACGTCCAGGCCGCCGTCGGCTTCGATGGCCGCGACGGCGGCCGCTACGGACGCGTCGTCGGTGACGTCGAGCTGGACTGTCCGTCCCCCCAGCTGTTCGGCGGCCCGGCGTCCGCGCTCGACGTCCCGGCTTCCGAGGTAGACGGTGTGGCCCGCGGCGATGAGCCGGCGGGCGGCCTCGAAACCGAGACCTTTGTTCGCTCCGGTGATCAATGTTGTCGTCATGATCACGGACGCTAAATTCTAGAGCGTGCTCGAAGTCAAGCCGCAGCCGGAATCCGGTCCGCCACAGGAAGGTATGAGCATCGCCGAGGCCGCCCGGCGGGCGGGGGTCAGCGTGCACACCTTGCGCTACTACGAACGCGCGGGCCTGGTCGTCACCCCGGTCGACCGCGCAGCCGGTGGCTGGCGGCGCTACCGGCAGTTGGACCTGGACTGGATCGCCGTCTGCACCAAGCTGCGGGCCACCGGCATGCCCATCAAAACCATCCGCCGCTACGCCGAACTCGTCGCCGCCGGGCGCGGCAACGAACACGAACGGCTCGCCCTCATGGAGGCGCATCGCGCCGAGGTGGCAGCCAAGATCGCCGAGTTGCACGAGAACCTCGAACTCATCGACCACAAGATCGACGTCTACCGCGGCAGGCTCGCCGTTGGCGACGCCGATCGGTTGTGGGCGCCCGACCGTCGAGCCGGCGCACGCTGAGCAATCGGCTCCGAAAAGCCTGCACCACAGGGCTAGTGGTCGAGCTGGGACAGGGCGAAGGCGGTGAGGAACCCGGCCACCGTGATCATTCCGACCCACAGATGGGCGTCCTCGAAGGCCTCCGGGATCATCGTGTCGGTGATCATGGCCAGGATCGCGCCCGCGGCCAGGGCGGTGATCGCGGCCAGCGCGGCGGGCGCGGCATCACCGAGCAGCCCGTAGCCCGCCATGGCGGCCACGCCACTGATCACCGCTATCCCAGCCCACAAGCCGAACACGTAGCGCGGGCTGCGGTTCGCGCGGCGCATACCGGCCGCACTGGACAGCCCCTCGGGAATATTGCTGATGAACACGGCGGCCACGGTGACCGCGCTGACGGTTTCGCCGCCGAGCAAACTCGCCCCGATGACGATGGACTCCGGCACACCGTCGAGCAGCGCGCCCAACGCGATGGCCGTGCCCGAGCCGGACTGCTCGGATTCGCTGGGTTGCTGGTCTCCCGAGCGCTTGCGGTGGCGGGCGCCGCGGCGGGCGAGGGCGACATTCGCCAGGGTGTAGATCCCCGCTCCGCCCACCGCGCCGAGGGCGGTGGGCGGCAATCCGGCCTTCTCGTGCGCCTCGGCGATCAACTCGAACGACACCGCCGAAAGCAATACTCCGCTACCGAATCCCATCACGCTGGCCACGATCTTCGTGGGAACGCGCGCCCAGAATCCCACCAAAGCGCCTATCAGCAGGGCGGATCCGGCCAGTAATCCCCATCCGCCCGCAGCCCACAACCCTGACACTCAACCGTCTCCTCACCGCTCGGAACGCGTCGACCAGCGCGGATCATCGCCGGCCACCTGTCCGAGCTACCCGCACCCGCCGGGACGGAAACGAAGCCCAGGAATAGCGGGGAAGGGGCGGCGCATCGGGTCAGGGTGTGGCGGTGCGCGTCGCGGTGATCGCCACCGTCGTGTAGGGCAGGGTGAAACTCCCGCCCATCGCATCGATCGCCGCGCCGACACCGTCGAGCACTTGTGTCAGTTTGTCCTCCGGGAGGCGGGTCATGGAGCCGTGCGTCGGAAGTTGATCGAGCCACTCGTCGCGGGTGTAGGTGCGCTCCCACTGGAAACTCGATTCCAGCGGATCTTCGAATCGACCGGTCTCCCGGATGCCTTCGGCTGCTTTATCCAGCATCTGCCGGTACACCTCCAAGGCTCGCGTGCCCGGCTGGAGGGTGAACGGCGAGTCGGGCGCCACCCGCCGGTACACCACGCCATACGCTTCCGCCACCTCGGTCGGGAGATGGAACACATGCCAGAATGCCGAGAGCACGCCCCGGGGGCGCAGAACCTCCGCCGCTTTTGCCGCCCCCGCGACCGGATCGACCCAGTGCCAAGCCGTTCCCGCGATGACCGCATCGAAGACGCGGCCTGCGCCGTCCCAGGTTTCGAAGGTCGCCACGTCGACCTCCAACCCTTGGTCCCGTGCGAATTCCGCCATCCGCGGATCCGGTTCGACTCCCAGCACCGTGCAACCGGCCGCCTGGAACTGCCGGGCTTCGACACCGGTGCCGCAGCCGACATCCAGGACCGCGCGCCCGGGACTGATGGAAACGATGTGCTCTATCAGGGCTTCGGGATAGCTGGGCCTGGTCCGGTCGTAGCGTTCGGCATTCACCCCGAAGGACTCCGCGATCTGCCGGTGCCGGTGCGGCGTTTCCTCCGGCGAAGGTATAGTGGGCATGCGCCCACTTTAAATGGGCATGCGCCCACTCGGCAACGGGTGGGTTTCGATCCGAACAGAAAGAGGCACCCGTATGCCCACCGGAGTCGCCCTCCGCGACGTGCGCGAGCAGTTGTTCGACGCCGCCGACCGGATCCTGCTCCGCGACGGGCCGAGCGCGCTGACCAGCCGGGCGGTCACCGCGGAGGCGGGCTGCGCCAAAGGCGTGCTGCACCGGCACTTCACCGACTTCGACGACTTCCTCGCCGAACTGGCGACCGCCCGTATCGTCGCGATCGAGCGACGGGCCGCCGCTCTGCGGGAATCCGCCGGGAGCGGCGCCGTGGTCGAGCACCTCACCACCGCGCTGACGGACGTGTTCAGCCCGGTCACCACGGCCATCGTCGGCTTGATCACGTTCCGGGACGAACTGCGCGCACGCCTGCGCCGCGACCGGCCGACCGGCGTCCCCGTCCTTGCGGAAGCGACCGCCATGATCGCCGGGTACCTCACCGCAGAACGCGACCTCGGCCGCATCGCCGCGACCGCCGACGTCGACTCGCTCGCCCCCATGCTGATCGGGACCGCGCACCTGCTGTTCGCCGATCGGGACGCCGGTCCGCCCTCGCGTGAGGCGGTCGGCGGTGCGGTGAGCGCGGTCGTCGCGGGAGTACTGTCCGGCTAGTGTGAGCGCCCAGGTGCAGTCTCCGGCCCGGTGCTCGGCGTCGGGGCTCGGTCAGTGCGCGCCGAGCGCGTCGAGGATCATCGGACGCGCGGTCGCGAGTGCTTGCTGCCAGTAGGGCCAGGTGTGTGTCCCGTCGACGGTGTCGACGCGGGCGGTCATCCCGAGTTCCGCCAGCCGATCACGGAACATCTGGGCGGCGATCGTCGTCATCGACTCGAGGCCCATCGCGTTGACCGTGTTCCCGACTCCGAACGGCACGTCGAGCGGGCCGGGTAGTCCGTTGCCGGTCGAGACGTATATCGGCAGCCCGCGCAGCAATTCGGCCTGTACGGTGGTGTCGTTGCGGCTCCAGGCCGGGTCCCCGACCGGCCCCCACATGTCGTCCACATTGAAATTGCCTTCGTCCCGCATGGCGGCGCGCATCGCTTCGTTCCAGAGTGGGAACGTCGGGTGCAGGAACCCGGAGAACGATCCGGCGAACTTGAACTGGTTGCGATGGTATCCGGCCAGGATCAGTGCGGCGTTGCCGCCCATGGAGGCGCCGACGACGGCATCGTTGGTGCGCGATACGCCGAACCGCTGTAGGTAGGCGGGCAGTTCCTGCGTGAGGAAGGTCTCCCATTTGTACGTCGTCTCTTGGCCGTTCGTGCTGCTCGGCTGGTACCAGTCGGTGTAGAAGCTCGAGTGGCCACCGACCGGCAACACCAGGGTGACGTTGTCGTCCGCGAATTGGGCCAAGGCGTCGGTGTCGGTCGTCCACTGACTGTGGTCGGCGGGCGCGCGCAGGCCGTCGAGCAGGTAGAGCGCCGCGTTTCCGCCGCGAGCCGCCCATTGGACCTGGACTTTGATCGGTCCCATGCTGGACGGCACGGAGAGCTCGCTGAAACCGCGCGCCGGTGCCCGCAATATCGGCGCGTGGATCGGCGCGGCGGTGGCGACGGCCCCGCCGAGGCACGACATGAGCACGGCTGTTGCCATGACAGCGCCGGTCTTTCTCATTCGACCGCGAATACCCCGCTGCTTTCCGGACCGCGCTGCCGCGCCCACCCGCATGCCTCCCACCCGCCTCCTGTTCGGTGACGATAAGTCGAATCTTTTTGTCGCGCAGTGCGAATCGCTTGCTCCGCACTGCGCTGCCGCGCCACGATCGCGAATTCATCCTACGTTGCGCCGTGTTGGCTACCGGGCTCCGTCCCGGTCAGGCATGGGAAGTCGGGACGGACCGCGGTGCGCGGTGTGGACGGCTCACCGACGTCGGCCGACCGCTGTGGCCGCTCGGGGCGATGCGGATTACCGGTCGAGGAAACGAGGGTGAGCGACTCGGTCAAATGGTAGCTCAAAAGTTGCTACGCGGCGGCCCTCTGACGTGTTCGAGAAGTGCGGCGTGTCGCGGCCGGTCGTCGACCCACGAGGAGCCGCGCCGGTTTCCCAGCGGTTGTTCGCTGCCATGGGAAGCCTGGATGTTAACGACGTGGACTTCGCCCCGGGCCGTCCGGGCGTGTTCGCCGACTGGTCGATTTCGCCCAGCGGGAACGCGCTCCGGGCCACTAAGTGGATCTCCGTCGGGTGGGTGAGAAAGCGCTTTGCCGCTTCAAGATTTCTTTTGGAAATACCGACGAGTTGGATATCCGAATCCGAACCCTCGTTACGTACGACTCGGTGTGCTGCGCGCGTGAAAACGATTGATTACCAACGGATTATGTGATCCATGTGGAGACATCAACCCGGCGGGCCGATATCATCGGCTCGTGGGGAACCGGCTTGCGCTGATCGTCGGATCGGAATGCGATGCGATGCCTCGCTTGGGATTTCCCGGCGATTTGGCGCGCGAATTGTCTTCGGCACTCGTGACGTCCGGGGGATGGCGCGCGGTCGACGGCAAGGTCATGGCGCTGACCGATCCGACGTTGACGGATCTACAGTCGGCGATGGTCGAGGCGTTCGAAGAAGCGAACCGGCAACGGGCGATATTGCTCCTCGGTTTCATCGGACACGGGATCGGCATGACCGGTCCGCCTCGGTACTTCTTCCTGGCGAAGGACTCGCCTTCGCCGATGGCCGGTGGCGGCAAGCCGTTCGTCCCTTTCGGGGTGTTCAATCTGTCGGAGGCGATCGGCGGCCTCGCGCAGCGGTATTCCGACATCGACGGCCTGATCGTGCTGGTCGACGCGTGTGAAGCGGGCGGCGCGACGCAGGCCGCGGCCCGGGATTGGTCGGACGCGGTAGCCCGATCCGCCGGCCGGTTGGAGCTGTTGGTCGCATCCGACGACGGCCCGGCGTATAAGGGATGTTTCACGCGTTCCATGCTCGATTTCTTCAGCGTCGGCCTACCGCGCCGTGGCGAACACATCTTGCCGGCGGATTTACGCGACCCCATCGCGAAATCCTGCACATCACAGCTGCCGCAGGCGTTTTCGATGGCCGTCGGTGAGGTCGAGAAGCAGGGCGATCCGGGTTTGTGGTTGGTGCGCAACGTCGCTCGAATGAAGGACGTGGTCCACGGGCGAGCCGACGCCACGACCGTGGACGAGTTGACGACGCGGCTGCATGTCACCGCGACGATGCGCAGGCAACTGAACGAGCTGTCCGACTATGGATTCGAGCGACTGCGCGGCGTCGTCGGCGTCGGCGGCTCCGGTAAATCCGTGCTGATGGCGTTGCTGGTGCGCCCCGGCCTGGCCGACACCTCGGCCACCATCCCGACGGTCGCCGCCGCCGCGAGCGTCGACGCGGCCGTGTTCCTCACCGGGACCGGTACCGCCAAGAAGCTCGTGGACGAGCTGGTCGTCCAACTGCGACGACAGCTACCCGCGCCGGCCGCGCCCGGACAGCCGACGACAGGAACGAATTCGGTCGACCGCGGGCGAGACGACGCGATCACGGCAGAACTACACGATGTGTTGAGCCGGTTTTACGACGCCGAGCGCCGGGTCACGATACTGATCGATGGTCTCGACCTGCCGGACGAGCCCGGGTGGCGTGCGGGCATCGCGCGCACGATCGGCAGTCTCACGACGCTGGAGGACTATGATCACGTGCGCGTGATAATCAGCGCCGGAATCGATTCCGATGTCCTGACGATGCCGGAATTCGCGCGCATGCGGTCGTTCGCGTTGACCGGGCCCACGGCCTCCGATATCCGACTGTTCCTGCGGGCGCATGTGCGCGACCGGCAGGGCAGACCGTGGCCCGAGCAACGGCTGACCGCACTGGTCACGGCCTTGGGTCTGGCGCCGGATACCGTGCCCGACACTCGTGACCGGTCGGCGCGCCCGTGGTCGCCGACCAGTGGCTGGCTCATTCCGCGTCTTGTCATCGACACCGCCACCCTGCTCACCGACGAGCAACTCAACGGCAGAGTCGATGTCGGTGTGCTGGTGCGGCGGAGGCTGGAGGTGGTGCGCGCGTCGCTGGCTCGCACCGGCGGCACTGCCGCGATCCATCGTCTCGGTCTGCTGGTCGCGGTGGTGCTGACCGGTAGCCCGGGGCCGGTGCTTCCGATCGAGGTGGTGTGCGAATCGATCAAGGCCCTCGGCCCGGCGGGCATGCCCGAACCCGAGGTACGCAACCTCACGGTGGCACTCGGCGCGCTGCTCAGCCGTCGCCGCCCGAGTACCCCGGACGAGCACATCGGCGTCGCGCACGCCGCAGTGCACGCGTCGCTGGCTTCGGCGAACGCATCCGCGGGGGTGTCTCGACGGCGCGCCCACCGAGCCGTGCTGAGTGCATTGGAGCGCTGCGGCTCGGCGCAGGCCGCGGCATACCGCGAAGTCGCCGCGGTCCGGCATTATCTGGCTGCGGGGGATCCCGACGGCGCGTTCGCCTTCCTCCAGGGAATCACCCCGGGCGCCGCGAACGAGCAGATGACGCTCTGGGCATCTTGGCTGCCGAGCTTCACCAGCAGACTCGGCCCGTATCACCCGGTCAGCCGCCAAATCGCCGAGACCGTCGACCGGCTGCGCGCGCAGCGCAGACGCGCGGAGACAGCGGAGCGGACAACCCGTCTGGCGCTGCTGGCCGCCGCTGTCGTCGCGGTCGTCGTCGGTGTATGGATCGCCCTCGCGGCACCGACCGGTGATGTGGCGCTCGGTCTGTTCGAGACAACGACCACCGCCGGACCATCGGAATCGGCTCCGCTCGCGGCGACCACGGAGGACGTGGTCGGCGCGACGCTGGACGAGGCGACGACTCGACCGGCCGGCACCCCGACCCCCCGGCAGATCGCGCGCTCGGCCGATCAGTCGGCCATAACGACCACGACCACGACCACGACCACGACGACGACCACCACCAAGCCGCCGGAATGTCCCGTCGTCGTGGATACCCTCCAATTCGGCGCGGTCACCGTCGGCGACACCGCGAAGCAAGTCGTCTCCTTCCTCTGGCGAGGTTGCTACGACGCGTCGAAAGCGTATTTCTCCGGACCCGGCTACAGCATCGACAAAACCGATTGTCCCGGTGCGCAACCCGACACATCTTGCATGATTCGCTTCGCCTTCACTCCTACGGCGAAAGAGAAGTACGACTACAAGTTCGCGATACCGGACAAGAAGGGCGGTCTCGTGGTCCGAATCCTGCTGCGCGGCAGCGGGAAATAGCCTGCTCGAAACGGTGGCGGCTCCACCATCTCGGCGAACCTGCGCGTGAATCCATCCCTGACCATCACCGCCCAAGCCGAACGCGCCATGTCGTTGTGGCCGAACAAAGGCGAGGACGACGTGCGTCCACCTCTCGGCACGGCCTACCGCAGGCTCGCGCCGATCGAGCCGAAGAACCCGGTGGTGCCGGTCGCCGCGCCCGGCGCGTTGCGCCTGCCGATCACCCCGGTCCGAGCGGGCGGAAAACCGGTCGCGTGCGGCCGGTCCCGGTGCCAGGATCGGCGCATGCCCCGCCATCTCGTCCTCGAACCGCTCGACGAAGCGTTGCTCACCGATCTGCTGCACACCGCGGTGGCCGACGCGCATCCCGGCGAGGTCATGCCGGTGGAAGCGCCGGACGCGAGCTGGAATGCCGACCGAGCGGCGGATTTCCGAGCCTTCCACCGCGGCCGCGCGCTGGCGGACCCGCCCGTCGAGTCGACCTACGGCATACGGGTGGACGGCGAGGTGGTCGGCGCGGCACGACTGTGCCGGTTGCCCGCCTCGGACGGCGCCGCCGAGGCGGGAGTCTGGCTCGGCCGCTCCCGCCGAGGCACGGGAATCGGCACCGCCGTGTTCGCCGCATTGATCGAGCGGGCAACCGCCGAGGACTACTCGAGGCTGTTCGTGAGCACGACGCCGGACAACATTCCCGTACTCCGCCTGTTGACCGCACGCGGAATCGACTACGCCCCGGACGGCAACGAGGCCACCGCTTGGATTCGCTGCGGCTGAAGCCAGTTCTCCGCGAGTGAGTGAAGCGAGACCGCGCGTGCGCCGTTCGCTCGGACGCGAGCCATGAGGGGGCCGCGAACACGCCGCGACGAAGTCGCGGCAAAATGGTCCAGTGCGCATCTTCTTGGCCGGTGCGACCGGCGTTATCGGAGTCCGCTTGCTTCCGCTGTTGACCGAGGCGGGGCACGAGGTCGCGGGGATGACCCGATCGGCGGGGAAGGCCGATCCTTTGCGCGCGCTGGGGGCCGAGCCGGTGGTGTGCGATGTGTACGACGCCGACGCCGTGTCCGCCGCCGTGGTCGGGTTCGGGCCCGACATGGTGATGCATCAGCTCACGGACCTGCCGGACGACGCGGCGCTGCTGCCGGAGCGGGCCGAGGCGAACGCGCGCATCCGTACCGAGGGCACCCGTAACTTGATCGCCGCCGCGCGGGCGGCCGGGGCGAAACGCTTTCTCGCTCAGAGTATCGCGTGGGAGCCGCCCGCGGGCCGGGGCGCGGTGATCCAGGAGCACGAAGCGGCCGTGCTGGACTTCGACGGCGTGGTGGTGAAGTACGGCCAGTTCTACGGTCCTGGCACCTACTACGAGACCGAACTGCCCGCGCACCCGCGCGTGCATGTCGACGATGCCGCGGAGCGGACCATTCCGCTGCTGGATGCCTCGAGCGGTGTGGTGATCATCGCCGACGCGTCCTGACCGGCGGTCAGGACGCGCAGGGGCCGGTGTCGACCGGGCGGTCGGAGCGCCATCCGTGGTCGAGCCGGTCGAGGACTTCCGGCAGGCTCGTGGCGAATCCGACATTGCTGTTGTTCTCGTCGACACCGAACACGATGCCCAGCACCCGGCCGTCGCGGTCGACCAGTGGCCCGCCCGAATTGCCGTGCTGGATCGAACCGTCCAAGGTGTAGATCTCGCGCTCCCCGAAACCGGTGCGGTAGATGTCGCGCACCTGGCGTTCGGCCCGCCCGCGCACCCGCGTGGCGGACGCGGTGTAGGACCCGCCCCTGGGGTAGCCGAGCGCGATCGCGTCGTCGCCGGGATCGGCCGGTTCGGGCGCGACGGTCAGGGCGGGCGCGGTGAGCCCGGGGACGGCGAGCACCGCGATATCCATGGTCGGATCGAACCGCACCACAGTCGCGGTGAGCGATCCAGCCGCGGTGTCGACGGAGACTTTGCTGGAGCCCGCGACGACGTGCGCGTTGGTCAGTACGCGCTCCGGCGCGATGACGAATCCAGAGCCGGACTGGCGCACGCCGCAGGTCGGCGCGAGATCCTGGACGCGAAGCACACTCTGGCGCAGTGCGGCGGGCATCGGTCCCTCGACTATGCCCGGATCGGGCGGCGCGAGCGGGCGGCCGAGCCCGGCGTCCACGATCGGTCCGGTGAGCACCTCCGACAGTCCGGACAGCCAGAACGGCGCGACGTCGTCGACGGTCCGCACGGTCGTCGAATCACGCACCACGGCGGACGATTCCAGCGGTGCGGCGAACAGCCACACCACCAGCGGCACCGCGAGCGCGTAGGCGATACATCCGCAGACGGCGTCGGCGCGTTGCGCGACGGGATCGGACACCGTCGCGCGGGCGGCTCGTCCGGCCCGGTGCCCGGCGACCGCGCCGAACGCGACCAACCCGGCGACCACCGTCAGCGCGAGCAGGAGCCGCACGACGCCGGGAGCCAGCTGACCGAACACCGTGGCCGAGAGCGCCGCGCCGAGAATCGCTCCTGCCAGGGCGCCCGCGAAACCGGGCAGCCCCACGATCGCGCCGCGGCGCCAGCCGAGCACCGCGGCCACCACGACGGTGGTGAGCACGGCGAGATCCAGCCAGTTCGGCAAGGTCAACGCCATACTCCCGTCGCTGCTGGTGGACAACGGCGACGGATTCGTCGTCGGCCGCCCCGTCGCCATCCGGCTGTGTCACGGCCGACGAGTCGGCAACGGTCGAGCCGCTAATCTAATCAGCGATTCGAGCTGCGGCAACCACGCCGCGCTAGGCCGTCGGCTGGGTGGCCAGCGCTCGCCGGGCATACGCGCGCACGTCGGCATCGGTGTCGTCGATCGCGGCGCGCAGCGCGTCGTGCGCGGCGGGCAGGTCCGGCCACGCCGACAGCGACAGCACCGCCGCCTTGCGGACGTCGAGATGCGGATCGTGCAGTGCCGCAGCCAGGATCGGCACCGCGAGGTCCGGGTCGGCACCCGCGAACCCGCGCGCCGCGCCCACCCGGATCTGCCAGGCCGAGTGACGCAGGGCGGCCGCCAGCGCGGTGACGTCGGCCGGCTCGGCGCCCAGCTGCGCGAACGCGGTCAGGGCCGCGGCGCGGACCAGCGGGTCTTGGTCGTCGGCGAGGCGGCGGATCACCTCGGCTCCGCCGTCGCCGATGGCGGCCAGGCCTTGGGCGACCGTGATCCGCACTTCCCGGTTGCCGTCGGCGGCCAGGGTGGCGACGCCGTCCCGATCGTTCAGCGAGACCAGCGCGCGGACCGCCTCGATGCGGACGCGATGATCCTCGTCCGTCAACGCCGCGCGGTAGTGCGCGGGTTCGCCTGCCCGCAGGGCGCGCAACAGATCGATCACCGTGGACCGCACGACGGGGTCGGCCGAGCCGAGCCGGTCGGAAAGTCCTGCCGCCGAGGGCAACACCTCGACGAGTTCGCGCAGGCTGGCCGCGGCGGCGCGGCGGACCGAGGCCGCCGTGTCGTCCAGCGCGTCGCCCAGGGCGGTGGCGAAGCCCTCCGGGGTGTGCTCGGTCAGCACCGAGATCGCCGCGGCCCGCACGCCCGCGTCGGCATCCGTCAGATAGCTGGACAATTGCTCCACGGTGGGCTGGTCGAGCGCGAGCAGCGCGACGATCCGGGGAGACGGGGGAGTGACGGGCTGCGACGGCGAACCGGCCGCGGTGCGATCGTGCTCAGCGCCGCCGCCGGTATGCGGCGCACGGCCGACGACCTGGTGCGGCTGGTGCACCGGCACCGCCTCGGCATCGGCCGAGGGCAGGTCGTCGAGCCCGGGCACCGGAACGAGGTACGGCGCCACCGGCCGCTTCAGGAACGTCATGGTTCCGTCGGGGTTCTTGCGCAGGTTGAGATGGTATCGCCATTCGACATCGTCGCGTTCGGGTAGGTCGGCGCGCTCGTGGTAGAGGCCCCAACGGGATTCGGTCCTGGTCAGTGAGCTGCGGGCGGCCATCTCGGCGCAGTCGCGGATGAACGACACCTCCACCGCGCGCATCAGCTCGTGCGGGGTACGCGCGCCGATGCCCTCGACCTCTCCGCGCATCCGGTCGAAGGTCTCCACCGCGATGGCCAGCTTGGTCGCCGTCTTCGGCGGCGCGACATAATCGTTCACGAAACGTCGCAGCTTGTATTCCACCTGCGGTTGCGGCGGCCCCTCCGGCTGGCGCAGCGGCCGGTAGATCAGCTCGTGAGCGGTGGCCAGCTGGTCCTCGGGCAGCTCGGCGGGCGCGGCGACCTCGTGCAGGGTGGACGCGGCGTGCGCACCGGCGAGATCGCCGAAGACGAACGCGCCGATCATGTAGTTGTGCGGCACGCACGCCAGATCGCCCGCCGCGTACAAGCCGGGCACCGTGGTGCGCGCGTGCTCGTCGACCCACACGCCGGAGGCGGAATGGCCACCGCACAAACCGATCTCGGAGATGTGCATCTCGATGTCGTGGGTGCGATAGTCGTGGCCGCGGTTGGCGTGGAAAGTGCCTCGGGTGGGTCGCTCGGTGGTGTGCAGGATTCCTTCGAGCGTGCTCAGCGTCTCGTCGGGCAGGTGCGACACCTTCAGGTAGATGGGACCGCGCGCGGATTCGATCTCGCGCTTGACCTCGGCCATCATCTGGCCGGACCAGTAGTCGGAGTCGACGAAGCGTTCGCCTTCGGCGTTGACCTGGTAGCCGCCGAACGGATTGGCGACGTAGGCGCAGGCCGGGCCGTTGTAGTCCTTGATCAGCGGGTTGATCTGGAAGCATTCGATGCCGCTGAGTTCGGCCCCGGCGTGGTAGGCCATCGAGTAGCCGTCGCCCGCGTTGGTCGGGTTCTCGTAGGTGCCGTACAGGTATCCGCTGGCGGGCAGCCCGAGCCTGCCGCACGGCCCGGTGGCCAGGATCACGGCTTTCGCGCCGACGGCAACGAATTCGCCGGTGCGGGTGTGCAGGGCGGCGGCGCCGACGGCGCGTCCGTTGTCGGTGAGCACGCGCACCGGCATGAGCCGGTTCTCGATGCGGATCTTCTCGCGCATCTTGCGCTGGCGCAGGACGCGATACAGCGCTTTCTTGACATCCTTGCCCTCGGGCATCGGCAGCACGTACGAGCCGGACCGGTGCACTCGGCGCACGGCGTACTCGCCGTACTCGTCCTTCTCGAACTTCACGCCGTAGCGTTCCAGCCGCTGCACCATGGCGAAGCCGCGCGTCGCGGTCTGGTAGATCGTGCGCTGGTCGACGATGCCGTCGTTGGCGCGGGTGATCTCGGCGACGTAGTCCTCCGGCTCGGCCTTGCCCGGGATCACGGCGTTGTTCACGCCGTCCATGCCCATGGCCAGCGCGCCGGAGTGCCGCACGTGCGCCTTCTCCAGCAGCAGCACGTTCGCGCCCTGCTCGGCGGCGGTGAGCGCGGCCATCGTGCCCGCCGTGCCGCCGCCGATGACGAGCACGTCGCAGTCCAGCCGAATCCGTTCCGATAGCGGCGGAATGTTCACAGTTTCTCCAGGATCTCGGCCTTCGTCGCGGCACGGTCGATCGCGTCCCTCGGGCGGGGCACCGGCACCAGCGCCCGCAGCGTGCCGCCGCCTAGCACGGCGATGCGGTCGCCGAGCAGCAGGGCCTCGTCGAGGTCGTGGGTGACGAAGACGATGGTGGTGGGGTGGGCGCGCCAGGTCTGGATCAACAGGCGCTGCATGGTTTCCCTGGTCTGGGTGTCCAGTGCGCCGAAGGGCTCGTCCATCAGCACGGCGCGCGGCGCGGCGGCCAGGCTGCGCGCGAGCTGGACGCGCTGGCGCATGCCGCCGGACAGGTCGCGCGGCAGGTAGTCGGCGTAGCCGGTGAGCCCGACCTCGTCCACCCAGTGCAGGGCGGTGGCCCGCCGCTGGGCTCGCGGTGTGCCGCGCAGGCGCAAGGCGAGTTCGATGTTCTGCCGCACGGTGCGCCACGGCAGCAGCGCGTCGTCCTGGAATACCAAGGCGCGGTCGGCGGCGGGCCCGGTGACGTGGTCGCCGTCGGCCAGGATGGCTCCGCCTTCCGGCCTCCGCAGTCCGGCGACCGCGCGCAGCAACGTCGACTTGCCGCAGCCGGATTTGCCGACCACGACGAGGATTTCGCCCGGCGCGATGGACAGGTTCAGCCCGTCGAGCACCGGCTCGCCGCCATAGGCGATGCGAACACCGCTGAGACTCAAGGCCATTCCGGTCGATGCCGGTGCGTCGATCACTGTGGTCATGCTTCGACCTCCCTGGGCAGCCAGCGGGTGATGCGGCGGCCGGCCAGCTCGACCAGCCCCGATGTCGCGAAACCGAGGACGCCGATGGTGATCATGCCGACGAACACCGCCGGATAGTCGACGATGGTGTAGGCCTGCCAGGTGCGGTAGCCGACACCCAGGCGTCCGGAGATCATCTCCGCGGAGATGAGACAGATCCACGCCACGCCGACGCCGACCGACAACCCGCTGAAGACGCCGGGCAGGATGCCCGGGAACACCACGCGGGTGAGCACGTCCAGCCGGGACGCGCCCAGCGTGCGCACCGCGTCCTCCCAGATCGTGGGCAGTGCGCGCACCGCGTGCCTGGTGCTGACCAGCACCGGGAACAGCGACGCGGTGAACGTGATGAACACGATGCCGGACTCGTCGCTGGGAAACATCAGGATCGCGACCGGCACCAGGGCGATGGCCGGGATCGGGCGGACGAGTTCGGCCAGTGGGCCGAAGGTGTCGGCGAGCAGCCGCGACCGGCCCAGCCCGATGCCCGCGATCACGCCGACCACGGCCGCGAGCCCGAAACCGGTGACGATCCGGATCAGCGACTGCGCGATGTCCAGGTAGTACTGATCGGAGCGCAACTGTGTGCCGAATTCGGCGACGATCTCGGTGACGGTCGGCAGGGTGTCGAACCGCAGGCCCGCCCGCACGTTGTTGACCGTGAGCAGCTGCCACACACCGACCGCCACGGCGACCGAGGCGACGCGCAGCACGCGCGAGCGCCAGGCCGACCGTGCCGCGGGGGCGGCGGCCGATGGCGTCGTCGTGGCATCCGCCGCGGCCCGTACCGCGGGGGCGGCGAGTTCGCTGGTCATCCGCGTACTTCCGTGACGGCCTGGTCGTAGCCGACCGGCGTGGCGGCCGGGTGGGCCTGCCGGTAGCGCTGCGCGGCCGCGGCGGTGGTGAAGGGCAGGTAGGCGGCGCCGTCGCGCAACCAGATCGACTTGTCGGCGAACCAGCGGGTGCCGAGCTCGGTGTCCGGGACATAGGCGGCGCGGATCGTCCGGCCCTGCGCTTTCGCGGCCTGGACGGCGCGCAGCAGGCAGGTCGGGTCCGCGGCCGGTTGCGGCTTCGCCGCGCCGTCCACCCACAGTTCGCCGGCCAGCGCGGGGTTGTCCGCCGCTTTGCCGCAGACCGGGTCGGCGCCGGTGACCCTGGTCGGGTTGGCGGTGGCGGCGAGGTCGCGGTCGTAGTCGGCGCGTCCGGTCTCCGTGTACGCCTTGCGCAGCGGCCCGTCCTCGACGAACCGATCGATGTCGAGGTCGGCGAAGTCGCCGATCGACTTCAGGTAGGCCACATCGCCTTTGAGCGCGTTGACCAGGCTCGACTTGAGCGTCGTGTCGAAACTCGTTCCGCCGGGACCGTTGTAGAGGTACACCACCTCCTGCGGCAGCCCGGACCCGTCGGCGACGATCTTGGCGGCTTCGAACGGCTTCTCGTGCAGGAACTGGGTGGCATCCAACTGCGCGGCCAGGAACGCCTGCAGGACCTCAGGGTGATCGGCGGCGTACGCGCGCCGGGCCACCACGCCGTGGAAGGTCGGCACGCCGAGTTCGGCGCCGTCGTAGAGCAGCTTGGCCTTGTTCTGGAAGACGACCAGACCGGGCCACGCGACGAACTGGGACAGCGCGCCCACCTGATGGGATTCCAGGGCGGTCGCGCCGATCTGCGGCTGCTGGTTGAGCACTTCCACGCCCTTGGCCGGATCGATGCCCGCCCGGGACAGCGCCTGCACCAGCGTGCCGTGCCCGGCCGAGCCCACGCTGGCCGAGATCTTCTGGCCCGCCAGGTCGCCGATGCTGGTGGCCGCCGAATCGTTCGGCACGACGACCATGTTCAGCGCGCCCTTGGGGTTGTACCCGGTGACCGACACCAGTTCGGTCCGCGCGCGCTCGTTGACCTGGGTGCGGGAGCCGTTGATCAGCAACGGGTAGTCGCCCATGGAGCCGATGTCGATCTTCTCGGCCACCATCTGCGCGGTGATCGGCGCGCCGGTGTCGTAGTCCTGCCACTCGACCTGGTACTTCGCCCCACCATTGTCGGTGATCTTTTGTAGCCGCTGCTCGAGATAGCCCTGCGCGCGCAGCAGGGTGCCCGCGGTGACGGTGTTGATGGTTTTGGACTGGTAGCCGACGACCACCTTGACGGTGCCTGCGGGGGTGTCGTCGGAGTGCTCCAGCGAGCACCCGGTCAACGCGAGCGCGGCGGCGAGCAGGACGGGGGCGAGTTTCACTTTCATCGGTCTTCCAGATCAGCGGAGCAGGTAGGGCATGTTGACGGTGACGGCGCCGGTGGGGCAGCGGGCCGCGCAGGGACCGCAGTACCAGCACTCGTCCACGTGCATGAAGGCTTTGCCGTTCTCGGGGTTGATGGCCAGCGAGTCGAGCGGGCAGATCTCGACGCACAGCGTGCACCCCTGGATGCACAGCGACTCGTCGATGGTGACGGGGATGTCGGCGCGCTGGTTGACGAGTGCCATCTAGAGGACCTTCCATTCGGGTGTGCTGCGGGTCAGGCTGCCGCGCATGGTGATGCGGTCGCCGCGCATGCGGATGTACTCCAGATCGATCGGACGGCCGTCGTCGAGCCGGGTCAGTCGTTCCAGCATCAGCAGCGGCGCGCCGCCGGGGACGTCGAGGGTGGAGGCGGTGTGCGGGTCGGCGGGCACCGCCTCCAAGGCGAGGTCGGCCGAGCCGAGCGACTGGCCGCTGATGCGTTCCAGCAGCACGAAGACGTCCGTGTGCTCGAGGTCGTGGCCGAGTACCTCGGTGCCGATGTCGGGCACGAGGTAGGTGAGGTCGAGGCTCAGCGGAAGATCCGCCAGATAGCGCAGGCGCTCCAGATAGACCACGCGCTCGCCAGGCGCGAGACCGAGCCTGCGCGCGACAGCGGGCGGCGCGGCGACGTGCATCGCCGCGCGCACCTCGTTGCGCACGGTGCCGTGGCCCTTGAAGGTCTCCTGCAGCCCGAGTAGAGCATCGAGCCCGTGGTCGTATTTGCGGGTGGCCACTCGGGTGCCCACTTTCGGCGCCCGGTCGATCAAGCCCTCGTCCTTCAACAGCGCCAAGGCGTCGCGCACGGTGTTGCGTGAGGCGCCGTACTCGGCGGCGAGTTCCTGTTCGCTCGGCAGCGTGTTCTCGAACGCGCCCGCGTGCAACTGGTGGCGCAGGATGTCGGCCACCCGCCGCGCTTGATCGGCGCGCAACTGCCGCACCGGCGTGGGTTCCGCTGCCACCGTCTCCGCCTTTCTATCGCTGACCTGCACGAATAGCGACGATAGTGTGGTTGTGGTCGCGCGCTTTCCCGCGTCGCCGCCGGGAGAAATCAGGGGATGTTATTGCGCCGGGAGCCTCGCGGCCCGACCTGGCGATATGCGCGGCCGTCCGGCCAATACGCCACGTCGGGTTCCGGCGGCCGAATTCGGATCACAGCGATTCGAAAGCGGGTCCCCGCGGGCTGCGTCACGCCAATCTACGATCGCGGACCGTAGGTATTGAGGAACAGCACCGGCCCGGCGCCGAAGAAGCCCGCACGATCCAGAGCGAGCAGCGCCGCGAGCGCTTTGGCGGTGTAGACGGTCTCCAGGTGCAGCCCGGCCCGTTCGGCGCGCTGTGCGGCATCCACGGCGGCGGGCGTGGTGTGGCCGTAGCCGGGGCCGAGCCACTCGGTGGTCAGCGTGAGGTCCTCCGGCCGCAGCCCGGTCGGCGCGAAGCGCGCTCCGCGGGCGCGGAGCAGACGCTCGGTCCGTCCGGCGAGCCGGACGATGTGCTTCGCGTCGAGGGGCAGCGTGTCGTTGACGACGACTCCGACCACGCGCGTGCGCAGCCCGGCCAGGCGCAGGCCGAGTGCGAGGCCCGCGGCGGTGCCGCCGGATCCGACCGCGGTGACGATGTGCCCCGGCTCGGGCAGCTCACCCGCCGCGATCTGTGCCGCGAGTTCGCACGCCACCTCGACGTAACCCAAGGCTCCGACCGGCGACGACCCGCCCGCGGGTAGGAAGTAGGGACGCGCGCCGCCCCGGACGCGTCGCAGATACAGCCAGGGCGCCGCGAGGATCGTGCGCAGTTTGGTGTGCGTGAAATGCAGAGCGGCGCCTGATTTCTCCAGCCGCCGCAGCTGCGCGCGCACGTGGTCGTCGACCGGCTGGTCCACCAAGGCGAGCTCGGTATCGATGCCCTGGGCACGGCCGTACAGGGCGGTGGCGAGCCCCCAGTTGGTTCCGGTACCGCCCACCGTGAGGATGGTGCGCGCGCCGCGTCGCCGTGCCTCCGGCAGCAGCCACTCCAGCTTGCGGACCTTGTTGCCGCCCCATCCGCCGTCGCCGTATCCGCTTTCGTCCTTGCACCACAGCTGGGCCGTGGTGCCGAGGTCGCACCGGCCGACGGGCGTCGGAGCGGTGCCGAGGCGGACGAACGGCAAGGTGTCGGCGACCTCGGGAAAACGCTGGTGCAGCAGCGCCCCGGTCACGGTGTGATCGCGTCGGGGATGCCCAGCAGCGCCGCCTGGACCTCGTGCAGCCGGTCGACGTCGCCGCGAATGCCCGCGACGTTGTCGTTGTACAGGAACGCCTCACCGAGCCGGACGAGCGCGTAGGCCAGCAGCGCGGGTTCCAGCGGCGGATCGTATCCGTCCTCTTCGGCGGCGCGCGCGATCAACTCCTGGACGGTGCCGACGACCAGCGGCTGTACCGGCCCGTCGCTCGCGGTGAGGATGCGCAGGCCGGACAGCGGCTCGTTCTCGAAGTAGCGCCGGAACGGCTCGTTGTCGGTCATCCAGCGGTTGACCCGGTAGAGCACGTCCAGGATGCGCCGCGCGCCGGTCGAGCGGCGACGGGCGTCGGCGCGGGTGAGCAGCGCCTCGAACTCGCCGGCCAGAACGGCACCGAGCACTCCGTCGCGGGAGCCGAACCAGCGGTAGACCGAGGCGCGGCTGAGTCCCAGCTGCCCGGCGATCGCCTGGATGTCCACGCGCTCGCCGGACAGGAACGCCCGGCGAGCATGCTCGATGACCTGTTCCCTGGTCGCGGAGGCCGGGCGGCCGGGAGGACGGGTGGTCCGCTGACTGGAATCGATCACCGAGGAATGGTACATCGTTTAGAACATGTATCGAAACGCGCCGTGCTCAGAACCACTCGTCCCGCATCTGCAAGGTGGTCGTATCCAAGGTGGCGAGCAGATCCAGCGCCGGTGCGGTCTTGGGTAATTCGAAACGATAGAAGAACCGGGCCGCGTGCCGCTTCCCATCGTAGAAATCACCGGACCGGTCCGCGGTGGCGAGGAACTGCTCCAGCCAGATCCAGGCCAGTACGGTGTGCCCGAACGCTTCCAGGTACACCGAGCTGTTGGCCAGCGCGGCTTCGATGTCGCCGGAGGCGAACAGTCCCGCGGTCACCTCGACCAGACGCCGCCACGCCGAATCGAGTTGCGCGGCAAGCTCGGCGGCCTCGCCGCCGGCCGCGCGCGCGGCGGTGATGGTCGCGTCCACCCGGGCCCCGAGCGCGAGCAGGCTCGCGCCACCCTGCTGGGTCACCTTGCGTCCCAGCAGGTCCAGGCCCTGGATGCCGTGCGTGCCCTCGTGGATCGGATTGAGCCGGTTGTCCCGGTAGTGCTGCTCGACGTTGTATTCGCGGGTATAGCCGTAGCCGCCGAGTACCTGGATGGCGAGGCTGTTGGCCTCCAGGCACCACTGCGAGGGCCAGCTCTTGGCGATCGGGGTCAGGATGTCCAGCAGCAGGGTGACCGCGCGGCGGTCGTCCTCGGATTCGGCGGTGCGCTGCTCGTCGACCAGCTGCGCGCAGTAGAGCACCAGCGCCAACGCGCCTTCGGCATAGGACTTCTGGGCCAGCAGCATTCGCTTCACGTCGGCGTGCTCGATGATCGGCCGCTGCGGCGCGGACGGGTCGGCGGGAAGCTTGGCCCGGCCCTGTGTGCGCGTGCGGGCGTAGTCGAGCGACTCGAGGTATCCGGTGTAGCCGAGGGCGGTGGCGACCAGGCCGACGCCGATGCGCGCTTCGTTCATCATGTGGAACATGTAGGTCAGTCCGCGTTGCGGCTCGCCGACCAGGTAGCCGATCGCGCCGGGCGCGCCATCGGGCGTCCAGCGGCCCTCGCCGAAGTTCAGCACGGTGTTGACCGTGCCGCGGTAGCCCATCTTGTGGTTGAGTCCGGCCAGGGCGACGTCGTTGCGCTCACCGATCGCGCCGTCGTCGCCGACCAGGAACCGGGGCACCACGAACAGCGAGATGCCCTTCGTGCCCGCGGGGCCGCCGGGGATCTTGGCCAGCACCAGGTGCACGATGTTCTCGCCGAGTTCGTGATCGCCGCCCGAGATCCACATCTTGGTGCCGAACAGGCGATACGTGCCGTCGCCCTGCGGTTCGGCGCGGGTGACGATGTCGGCGAGCGAGGAACCGGCCTGCGGCTCCGACAGGCACATGGTGCCGAAGAAACGGCCCGCGAGCATGGGCTTGACGAACTTCTCGACGTGTTCCGGCCCGTGGGCGAGGAGCAGATTCGCGTTGGCCACCGTGAGGAACGGGTAGCCCGCGGTACCCGGGTTGGCCGCCTGGAACCAGGCGTAGCTCGCCTGCGCGACGGTTGCGGGCAGCTGGGCGCCGCCCAGTTCGTAATCCATTGCGGCCGAAGGCAGACCGGCCTTCGCGAAGGCGGCCAGCGCCTGGCCGACCTCCGGGATGATGGTCACGCGCTCGCCGTCGAAGGTGGGTTCGTTGGCGTCGTTGAGCTTGTTGTGCGGCGCGAAATACTTGGTGGCCAGCTGCTCGCTGAGCTCGAGCACGGCGTCGAAGGTCTCCCGGGAGTGCTCGGCGTACCGCTCGCGTTTGGTGAGCGCTTCGACGTCCAGCCACTCGTAGAGCAGGAACTCGAGATCGCGCCGGGACAACAAGGTCGACCGCATCAGCCAGTCCTTTCGAGACATGTTCGACTTAATGTATCTTACGGGCCGGTGGGCGGGTGCGGGACCGGTAGTCCCTGCCGAATGTGTATTCGGGTGCGACGCCGGACCGGCTGTCGACGATGTCCTCGCCGACGCGCCCACCAGGCGGATCGTCCCCGCTTCCACTTCGGTCGTCCGCCGGTGGTCGTCATCCGGAGACGAGCAATCCGCGTTCTCGCGCGATCGCGGCCGCCTCGGTTCTGCTGGACGCCCCGAGCTTGGTGAGGATTCGCGAGACGTGCACTCCCGCGGTGTTGGCGCTGATGAACAACTCGGCCGCGATCTGCCGGTTGCTCGCGCCTGTGGCCACCAGGCGTAGGACGTCGAGTTCACGCGGGGTCAGGCCCGAGGCGCTCGCCGACCGGGCAGGCGCGGGCCGGTTCCCGGCTTCGGCCAGGTCGATCCCGGCGCGGTGGGCCAGCTGTCTGGCTTGCTCGGCGAGTGGCGCCGCCGCCAACTCGTCCGCCAGCCCGAGGACCGTCCGCAGTGCGTCGCGTGCCGCCGCGCGATCACCCGCGGCCAATTCCGCGCGCCCGGATTCGAGCAGGCCGCGCGCCAGCTCGTACGGCCGACCCAGGGCTCGCCAGGAGGAAGTCGCCGCGGCCCAGTCGGCGGGACGGCCGCTGCGCACCGCGTGGCAGGAATTCCGGTACGCGGCGTCGACCGCGGTGGTCACCGGCAGCTTGGCGACAGCGGAGTCGAGAACCATTGGCGCGCAGCGGGTCCGGGCGATCGCCTCGGCCAGTGCCCATGCCTCGTGCGGGTGCGCGACCAGATCGTCCGCGGTCAGCGTCGCGGCGCCGATCTCGGCGGCGCGCTGCGGATTGCCCGCCGCGTGCGCGATCTCGGTCTGCACGGTGTGCAGCTGGATCTGATATTGCCTGGCCCAGCGCCGATTCCCGAGCAAGGGTTGCGCGGTCGCCGCGCTCGCCGCCGCGGCCTGGTCGTCCCCACGCGCCAGCATGATCCGCGCGTGACACAGCAGCAGCGCGGCGGTGCTCAACGGGGGCAACTGCTCGGTGAGCGATTCGTCGATCAGATCCAACGCCTCGGTCCAGCGGCCCAGCGCTGTGAGCGCCTGCGTCCACTTGACCAGCAGGATCGGCGCGGCCTCGGCGAATCGGTAACTCTCGTGCGCGGCGCGCAGCCCCTGCTGGATCGCCGTGATGGCCGCTTCGTCGGCGCCTGCCGAGACCAGCAGCGCCGTCTCCCACAGCACCACGGTCAGCAAGGTGCCCGGATCTCCCGCGGCCTCAGCGGCGGCATGCGCCCGCTCGAAATGGGTCATGGCGGCGTCGGGACGGTTCGCGGTGGCCAGCCCGAGATAGGCGTGGGCACGCGCGGCCAGCGACGCGGCGCTCCGGTCTTCGCGAGGGTCGCTCGAACGCCGCCGGTGCCTCGCGGCGTCCGTGTCCTCCGCTTCGACGCTTCCGCCCGGGTTCGTTGCGACCGCGCCCGGCGCGCGGAGCGCCGATGCCATGACCGGCGAGGTGTCGTCGACGGGCGGGTCACCACATAACTGTTCGGCTACCTCGACGGCGTCCCGCGCGTCGTTCTCGGCCGCCGTCGCGCCGCTGAACACCCGCGCCGCGGCGAGTTCGGCGAGGATTTCACCGCGCAGCAGGGTCGGCTGGTCCGAAGGAAGATAGGTCAGCGCCGCGAGCAGATCGTCTTCGCCGCCGCCGCTGCTCTGATTGCGCAGTCCGGCGCGGTAGTAATGCAGGCGCGCGGCACGCTCCGGGTCGGTCCCCGCATCGATGGTGGCCAGCGCCTCGTCGGCCGCTGCGATCCCGCGCTCGACGACGCCGCCGCGATGACACGCGGCCACGAGCGCTGCCAAGACGTCGAGCCGATCGGCGTCCACCCGTCGCGCCGCATCCGGTACGCGATCCCACAAATCGAGCACCCGGTCCAGGTGGCGCACCTGATCGCGAGGCGCGCTCACCCTTTCCGCCTCCGCCGCGGCGTCCCACGCGGCTTCGAATGCCAGCGGCAGCTCTCCGGCGGCATACGCGTGGTAGGCCAGTTCGGCGGCCGGGCATCGGTCCGCGCCCGGCTTCCTTCGCCGGGTAGCCAGGGCTTGGGAAAGGCTGCTGTGCAGCGCTTTTCGCTCCGCCGGTAGGAGGTGTTCGTAGACGGCATCGCGGATGAGAACGTGCCGGAACTGGTAGCCGGTGTCGGTGGAAACCAGGAGCCGCTGGTCGACCAGCTGACGCAGTGCTGTGGCGAGCGCCCCCTCGGGGAGGTCGGCGGCGGCCGCCAGCAGGGTGTGCCGGACCGGTGACCCGGCCACCGCCGCGAGCCGCAGCACCGACGCGGCCTGATCGGGCAGGTCGGACAGGTGATCGAGCAACAGCTCCGACAGCTCGGCGGGCGTGTCCTCCGGTGCGGGATCGAGTGCCTCGACGTACAGCGGAATTCCCCTGCTGCGCTCGAAGATCCGCCCGATGGTCCCTGGCTCGGGCTCCCTGCCGCGCAGCGCGGCCAATTGCCTGCCGACCTCGTGCCTGGTCAGCGGTGCTGGATTCAGCAAGCGGACACTCGGGTCTCGGCGCAGGCTCGCGATCAGCTTGCGCAACGGCTCGGAATCGGCAGGCCGGTGGGTGCCGACCAAGAACAGATCGCCTTCGGCGATGTTGGCCACCAGGAAGGCGAGCAATTCCAGGCTGGCGTCGTCGGCCCAGTGCAGATCTTCCAGCACCACCAACAGCGGCTTGGTCATCGAGAACTGTTCCAGCACGGTGAGGATCTCGCCGAACAACCGGATCCTGTCGGTGTCGGCCTCCGCCGCGCCCGACCGCGCCGCCAGTTCCGGAAGCCAGCGCGCCAGCGCCGGTCGCACTGGGAGCAGCGTCGCGAGCGCCTCCACGCCCTGGTCACGCAGCAGTGTGCGCATGACCCCGACGAACGGCGTGAACGGCACCCCTCTCGCGCCGAATTCCGGGCACCTTCCGTACGCCACTACCGTACGAGCCCCGAGCCGCGTCCGGAACTCCGCGACCAACCGCGACTTGCCGATACCCGCCTCACCCCCGACCAGCATGGTATGCACCGCCGGGTCCCGACAGGCATCCTGCAACGCCGCGAGCTCAGCGGCCCGCCCCACAAACGCGCCGCACACCGGAAGGCTGACCACGGCGCGATCATGCCCGCACCGCGCGCTCGACGCCAGTTCGCGAGTGGCACACCATCGAGAGGTCTTCTCGGCCGATGCCGCAGTGGTGTGCCACTCGCGAACTCGAGACCGGGGGCGCGGCCTCGGCCCGACCAGCGCGCCGGCGGGTTCGTGGCCATAGTGGTACGGCCCGGGTTCTGCGTTACTCGTCGGTGGGCTGGGCAAGCGCGGAAATAGTGATTTCTCGTGATTCGGCTGCCACCTCGTTACGCGAAGTATCAATGGCATGACGAACACCGAGATCCGCCCCTTCCGTATCGACATTCCGCAGGCCGACCTGGACGAGCTTCGGCTGCGGCTGGCGCGTACCCGTTGGATCGATGAGCTGCCCGGCGCCGGCTGGGAGCGCGGTGTGCCGACGGCGTACCTGAAGGAGCTGGCCGGGTACTGGGCCGAGAAATTCGACTGGCGTGCGGCCGAGTCGGAGCTGAACGCCTACCCGCAGTTCACCACCACCATCGACGGCCAGAACGTGCACTTCCTGCACGTGCGCTCGGCGCGGGAGGACGCAACACCGTTGCTGTTGCTGCACGGCTGGCCCAGTTCGGTGGCCGACTTCCGCGACGTGATCGGCCCGCTCACCGACCCGGACTCGAACGCGCCCGCGTTCCACCTGGTCATTCCGTCGCTGCCCGGCCACGGTTTCTCCGGCCCGCTCACCGAGACGGGCTGGAACGACGGCCGGATCGCGGCGGCGCTCGCCGAACTCATGGCTCGCCTCGGCTACGACCGCTACGGCGTGCAGGGCGGCGACCATGGCGCGTTCATCGCCCCGGCCCTGGCGCGGATCGACACCGACCACGTGCTCGGTGTGCACGTCAACGCACTGGTCACCTTCCCGACCGGCGACCCCGCTGATCTGGCCGCCCTCACCGACGCGGAAAAGGCGCGGCTCGCCGCGATGAAGAAGTTCCAGGACGACGGCTCGGCCTACATGAACCTGCAAGGTTCCCGCCCCGACACCATCGCCCAGTTACTCGCCGACTCCCCGGCCGGGCTGCTCGGCTGGATCGCGGAGAAATACCGCGAGTGGACCGACAGCGCCTACGACCTGCCCGACCAAGCCGTCGATATCGACCGCTTGCTCACCACCGTGAGCATCTACTGGTTCACCGACACCGCCCGCAGCGTCGCGAACCTGTACTACGAACGCTTCCACGACGCCGCCATGTTCGCCCCGAAACCGAAGGGCACCGTGCCCACCGGCGTCGCGGTGTTCAAGGACGGCGACTACGCCATCCGCCGCTTCGCCGAACGCACCCACAACATCACCCACTGGTCGGAGTTCTACTCCGGCGGCCATTTCCCCGCACTCGAGGTGCCGGAGCTGCTGATCGGTGACATCCGCGAGTTCTTCCGGTCGCTCGGTTGATCCGAATGGAGCCGTTGGGCAGGCGGTCGTCGCCGCCTGCCTGAGGTCATGCCACGACTACCGATGCTCGTCGGCGGCCCGCCGGACTGAGATAACGTCGAGCAGGTGAACCGCACTCAGTGGACTATCCACGGCGAGCGTCTCGTGGACGAGAATCGCCATATCAGATTGTCGACCGTGGATGTGGAGCTACCTGACGGAGTGAAGTTCACGCAATACGTTGCGCGCATGCCGCGATGCGCAATGACGTTGGTACTGAACGACAAGCGCGAGGCGCTACTGATGTACCGGCATCGCTTCATCATCGATCGTTGGGTATGGGAACTCCCGGGCGGTTACGTCGATGGTGCCGAGGACGTAGCGACCGCCGCGGCACGGGAGGTCGAAGAGGAGACCGGCTGGCGTCCGAACACCATGGAGCATCTGGTCACCTATCAACCGGCCATCGGCACGCTGGATCAACCGCAGGAGATCTACCTGGCCCGTGGGGCGTGCTCGACCGACACCCAGCCGGACATCAACGAGGCCGAGGAGATCCGCTGGATTGCACTGGAGGAAGCGGAACGGATGATCGGGCGGGGCGAGATCGTCGGCGCCGCAACGGTAGTCGCGGTGTACCGAGCACTCAGTCTACCCGCCTAGCGATCGTCCTGACCTGCTGTCGGAACTCTGCGACATCGGGCAGCGCCGCGTGTGTAGCGAGGCGACTGCGCAAATCACGCAGGTAAGCAATTGTGCGTTGGGATCGCAACCCACTGACGAGTTCGAGCGCTTCAGTACCGAGTCGGACAGCTTCGTGTGGATCGCCATCGACGAGGGCGGAAGCCAGCAGGCAAAGATTGAACGCACGTCCGCGGGTGTACCCTTCCGACATCTTCAAGGATTGTTTCGCAAACTGAGCCGTCCGCGCGTGGTCACCGAGGTCGCGAAAACAGTGAGCGATCTTCGCCGACATATATGCATGATCGAAATAGTCGAGCCACGGTGGCCGCGCGCCGTCCGCTCGCCCGAAGGCAGCTTCGGCTGCATTGAGCGAAGCCGCGCAAGAGGATCCGTCCGCGCGCGCGGCATGCCCATGCGCTTCGACCAGATGGCATTCGGATTCGAGCGCCGGAAGCCCAGCTGTGCGCGCGGTGATCTGGGCTGCGCGGGCCAGGTCGATAGCGTCGCCTGCGCGCCCGACGTAGGTTGCTTGGTGGCTCATCGCGGCGAGGATTTCGGCACCGAGGCCCGCATCGCCTGCTGCCCGGGACATTCTCAGTGCTTGGATCAGATACCGCTGAGCGAGGCCGTGCTGTTCGAGATCATAAGCTGCCCAGCCTGCGAGCTTGGTCAGTTCGGCAGTGACGGCGAACAACTGCCGGCCGACCGGTTCCGTGTAACTCCCGTGCAGCAGCGGTGCAACTGAGCTGTGCAGATAATGCACGATTGTCGAGCGGACCTTGCCGCCACCGACACGATTGTCGAGGTCTCGGAACGCTGCCGTCATCGTTCGGACCGCAGCGACGTCGGATTGTCCGATCAGTCGGCCACCGCTGCCGGACATCGGATGCTCCGCTTCCCGCATGGTCAGCCATCGCATTGACGCAGCCGGGTAGACGGCCACGGCATACGAAGCACCGGTTAGGAATCGGCGGCGCTCCACATCACTCCTCCATAACGCGGTCGCAGCGGCCGTCGCCTCGGCAAGGCTCAATGAAAACTCCAGGCCCAGATCGGCTGACTCCTGGCCACGCGACATGCCACAGTCCGACGGAACGAGCCGACGACCAATGAGTTCCGTCAGGACTTCCGCGATCAATTCGGGAACTGGTGTATTCGGTTGCTCGCCAGCCAGCCATCTGCCTACCGATGTGTGGTCATAAAAGAGTTCGACGCCCACACTGTGTCCACGCTCCACAACTCTACGAGCCAGGCCTTTTCGGCTAATTCGGGTTTCCTCGAGTAATTCTGCCAGCTGGCGATTCGGCAGCTTAGGATTCCGCCCCATGTCCTCGAGTGTGACACGGGCTGAACGAGCGGCGCCAGGTTCGGGCAACTACGCACACCCCCTTTGCACACATTCCCCGTAGACGCACGCCTTTCGCGGGCTCGTCTCCGCGGGGTCTTCTTGATCCGGCCTCGGCGCCGGGTGAGCCGGTTCCTAAGCCGGGTACCTTCTGGGCCGCTATGACGCCGCGGGAGGTTCGCAGTCCCCGGCGCCGGGTGCCATACCAACCAACCAATCGAGGGGTGGACATGGCGGAAATCGTGCTCGGCTACATCAGGCTGGATCGGTCCGGCAGTGATCACAAAGCTGAGGAGCGCGCGATTCGGGCGCTAGCCGAACGAAAGGGCTATCCCGAACCGGAAGTGCTGGTCGTGGATCGCGATGCGCTGATGCCGACGCTGCTGCTCGTGCAGGCGATCCGCCGGGTGGGCGCTTCGGCCGTCATCGCTCCGACTCGGGAGCACATCTGGACTGCCAGGCGTGCGCTCACGGAGGAGGTGGCGCTGATTGTCGTTGCGCCCGAACAGATGTGGGAGCGCGGGCACCGGTGGCTGCCGTTCGGATCGTCGGATAGCGGGGTGGGCGTTTGATGTCCGGCTGGTCCGAGTTCGGCACAGCGCTGATGCTGGGGGCGGCGGCGGCCGCGGTGCTGCTGACTGTCTTCTTCGCGGCGAGCCGATGGTGGCGGAAGCCGTTGCGTGGTCCGAGCGTCTATCACATCGCCGAACGCGTGGGCCATGAGCAACTGTGCCTGCTGGGCTGGCCGCCATTGGGTTGGCCTGCAGTAGAGCCGAGAGACGGCCCGGAAGTCGCTCCCGGCGATGCGCACGCGCTCATGCAGGTGCATCTGGAATGCGATGCGAATGAATGCTCGTGGAAATGCGCGGCGGTCGACGCTCTGCGGCTCGCGGGCCGGATGCGTCCTTCCAAGTATCCGCGTCGACCGGACCGCCATTGACCCGTCGGCCGGCAACCGTCGCGTGCTCCGCAAACCACCGGCCCGTCGTCACGACGGGCCGTAAATTGCCTCGGCATCGCGGAGCAACGGCACGAAGCGGATAGCCATCCGGGTCGATGGTCGCCAACCGCGCGACGACATCCGCGTCCAGCAGTTCGGTGATCTCCGCATCCCGTAGTGCTCGCACCATAGGTTCATGCTGCCCGAGGCAGGGCTGGACTGCGGTATGGCTCGAGGCGACGGTGATCGATGTCAGTCCGAGCCCATCACACCGCCCGCGCCCGATACGTTCTTGTGAGCCCACTGATCAGTCGACGTGGTGCGTTGAAGGCCGCGTCGAAGCTGCCCGCGCTGCTGGTTTCGGGTTCGGTTGTCCGGTCCGAAAACTAGCCGCCGGAGACGATGGCGGCAAGGTTGGCGAGCTCGTTCTCCCGTCCCTGGGTGAGGCGCTGAGTCCAGACGTCGTCGTGCATGGCGTCGACGGTCATGACCACGCGGACGCCCGCGTCGGTCGGCTCGAGCTCGACGGTGGTGAGGAATTCGTACGGCTCGACGCCGGGGATGAAGTCGGCCAGGGAGGTGTAGGCGAGCCGGTCGGGGCCGTCGATCTCGGTGAACGTCTTGCGGGACTCGGTCGACAGTGGCATGCCCGCGGATCGCATGAATTCGATTTGCTCGGGGGCGGTCGCGGTCATCGTGTAGACCAGTTCGCCGCCAGGGCGCAGGTCGAGCTGATCGACGCGGACGGTGAAACCGTCGGGCGCCCACCACTTCTCGATGCCCGCCGGGGTGGTCCACAGTTCCCAGATCGCCTGGGCGGTGGCGGGGTAGTCGCGTTCGATGCGGATCTGCTCGGACATGGCGTGCTCCTGGTTCAGAAGTATTCCTTGAAAGGAATATATCTGAGGAGGCATGCTTGGTCAATGGACCCCGCACTATTCGCCGCTCTGGCCGAACCGAACCGCATGCGGATCGTGGAGTTGCTGAACGCCGCGCCGCGTCCGGTCGGCGAGATCGCTACCGCACTCGGCCTGAGACAACCGCAGACGACCAAACATCTCCAGGCGCTCCAGCGCGCGGGCCTGGTGGTAATGGAACCGCTCGGGCAGCGCCGCATCTACGCCCTGCGCCGGGGTCCGCTGCGCGAGCTGCGACAGTGGCTGGCGGGATTCGAGGCCGACCATCCCTCGGAGTCGGTGCTCGCGGAATACCGGGTGGCAATCGCCGCCGAGCCGTTGTCGGCCCACGAATTTCATCGGACGCTGTCGGCGCCGCCGGCGACCGTGTGGGAGTGGTGGACCTCGCCCGATCTGGCGCGCCGGTGGTGGCACCCGGCGCATTTCGAGGTCGCCGACTGCGTCCTGCGGCCGGTCGTCGGGGGCGCCCTGTCGATCGTGCTCCGCGAGGGCGACGGTGCGCTGTATTCCAGCGCCGGGCGCTACCTCGAAGTCGTTCCGCCCGAACGGCTCCGGTTCGAGTTGTCACCACTGGACGGCAACGGGACCCCGTTGTTCCGGGCCGACCATCTCCTCGAGTTGACCAGCGTCACCGGCGGCACCCGCGTCGACCTACAGATCGACGTGTCCGACCCGACCCCGGGCTCGGAACCGGCCATGGCCGGCATCCGCTTCGGCTGGAATCAGCTGCTGGACACCCTCGCTCACGTCATCAACTCGGCCACAAGCTGATTCGGCTACCGACTGATGCTGTCGAGATCATCGAGGTCGCCGCGCCTCGCCCGGGCTCCTTTCCGCTCGAGCGCGGCGGCCGATGCACCCGAACGGGCGAGCCCGGTGACCTCGTGACCAGCGTCCAGCAACTGGTCGACGACGGCAGAACCGATCCATCCGGTCGCTCCGGTGACAAAGATTTCCATGCTGAAACTCCTTCGTGTAGGTCCGCGACTACTTCGCTGATTCGATCCGGCGGTGAGCAGAGCGGCAACCAGCGGTCTGTGATGTAGGCGGACGCCCGTAACCCGTGCAGCGGTATGCGCTGGTCGGCTGCGGGTGCTGACACGGCGACCGGTGGTTGCGCAGCGCATCGACGCCGTCGGGCTGCAACGCCACGTCGCGGCCGTCGTCCCGTCCTTCGCGGTCGCGGCGCTACTGGTCGCCACGAGCCGCTACGTCGGCCTCGTCCCGCAGCGCCTCGCCGAACAGTACGGCCCCACCCTCGGCCTACATGAACCTGAAGGGTTCCCGCCCGAACATCATCGCCCAACTGCTCGCCGATTCCCCGGCCGGCCAGCTCGGCTGGATCGTGGAGAAGTACCGCGAGTGGACCGACAGCTCCCACGACCTGCCCGACCAGGCCGTCGACCTCGATCGCTTGCTCACCACGGTCAGCATCTACTGGTTCACCGACACCGCCCGCAGCGTCGCCAACCTCTACTACGAACGCTTCCACGACGCCACCATGTTCGCCCCGAAACCGAAGGGCACCGTGCCCACCGGCGTCGCGGTCTTCAAGGACGGCGACTACGCCATCCGCCGCTTCGCCGAACGAACCCACAACATCACCCACTGGTCGGAGTTCTACTCCGGCGGCCATTTCCCGGCCCTCGAGGTGCCGGACCTACTGATCGGCGACATCCGCGAGTTCTTCAGCGCGCTCGGTTGATCGGCTGGAAGTCATAGGCAGGCGGTTGTCACCGCCTGCCTACGCCATGCGTGGCGACGAGGAGGAGTAGCTCGAGAAGACTCCGCTGGGGCGTAGCGGGCGCGCGGCGGAGACCGTGGATGTCGCGGTGTTCCTGTCGTCGGACAAGGCGGCCTGGATGAATGGGGAGGTAATCGATCTCAACGGGGGTGCGCATCTGCGGCAGAATCCCGATGTGCTGGGGCGGGTTCGGGCGATGGCGGAGGGCGGATGAAAAGGACAGGGTGGTGAATCCGTGCGGTAAGTAGTGTCGAGCGGGGCAACATTGCGAGTGGGGTGGGAGCCGGGGTGAGTGGGACGGAATGGGAGATGTTCTGCTCGGAGGTGTTTGCCATCGCCGAGCGTTACGCCATCCAGACGTTTTCGAATCCCGGCACCCTGGTGCTCTCCAGCGGATCCTCGTCCACGGAAGCCGAAGTGCGCGGGGCCAATCCACACATCAAACTGGTGGATATGGGTGACGCCGCGGTGCGCATCGAAACGGGCTGGTGCGTCCGCGCCATCGCCGACTACGAAATCCAATTCGAGGACAAGCCGTCCCAGGCGGCCGCGGCGGTCGAGGCGATCATTCTCGGGGGCGCCGAAGAGTATGTGATCACCGATGACGACGACCGGTGGGTGGCGTTCGGGTGGTGTATTCGGGGCAAGGATTCCCTGATGTCGCAACCCCCGCACATCACCTCGGGACGAAAGGCGGTCCGTCGGCTCCTGCCATGGCGGTCGGCCTGACCGCGCGGCCAGGAGCTCGACCGAGCCGACCCCAGCTGCCGTCGGTGCAGCGTGCCCAGCCGTGGAGTGGCCGGGCGCGGTGGAGCTCGTGCTCAGCGACATCGACACAGTGCACCTCCTGCTGCAGCGCCTCACCGACCACCGTGAGTGGGTCGTGCGCGCACTAACATTCATCAGACCGTTTCTACCCTGCGGGACGCCGCCGCCTCGGGAATGAGACCTCCCGCGTGACTTGGTCAGTGATGAGAACCGCCGCTGACGACGATCTCGACGGCGCCCACTGACCGCCACGACGAGAAGGACGACACCATGGCCGGGCTGCTGAATTCCGCGCATGCCATCACCAAGCTCCCCGCTCAGGACCTCGATCGAGCGCGACGGTTCTACCGTGACGTCCTCGGGCTCGAAGCTGTCGAGGAACGCGAGGGTGGATTGCGCTACGTATGCGGGGCGACGGAGTTCCACCTGTTCCTGTCGTCGGGCACCGCATCAGGAATCGCGACACAAATGGGCTTCGAGGTCGATAACCTCGACAAGGTCATGGCCGAACTCCGTGAACGCGGACTGCGCTTCGAAACAGTCGATGTCCCCCGCTTCATGGTCGACGGCGATATCGTGACGGCCCCCAGCAACTACCCCAGCAAGGGCAACGGCGAGCGCGGCGCGTTCTTCCGCGACAGCGAAGGCAACTTACTCGCCCTCGGACAGGCGACCCGCTGACCGATGAGCACATTCCCCATCCGCTCCAACGCGGTCCGCCGTATCAATCCTCAGCGCCCGAACAAAGCACCCGGCATCAGCAGGCGTGTGCCAGGCCCGCGCCGAAACCTTCGGCCATATAAATGTCGTGCATGGCCTTCCTGGCGCGTGCCGCAGCTTCGGTGTCGGGCAGCGCTGGCAGGCTGCTGGTACCGGTCGGTGGAAGCGTTCGCATTTCGTGCCGCAGGGGATCGCTGGCATACGGGAATCAAATGGCCATGATATGGGGGGACGCCGTTCGATGGGTGTCGGATACTCAGCCGGGCGTCATCGAGGTAGAGTTCACCGACGCCGAGGGTGTGACGCACAGCTTGATCGACAAAGTGTGGATCTTTGGCGCACCCGACGACTTGGGGTCGGACTCGGCCTACCCGGTGCCCGTCGAGATCGGCGTGGACCTCGTCGAACAGGTCGGCGACTCGACGGTGGTCGATCTCAAAGCCGAGCCACACAACACCGACCGCATCCGGTACATCGTTCCGAGCGCGGACATCGTCTGCTGACTGGTGTGGCGCCGTGCCGATCAGGCTGACGCGGTACATCCGGAGATGGGCGCCTGCGCCGCCGCTGCTCTCCGGATAGTTGGCGCCGAGGCGGGATCAATCCAATCGGCTCAACCGCGCGATGATCGCGGCGGCCATCGCCGCCGGGTCGCCGTGGTCGGGCCGCAGGACGATCTCGGCTTCGGTTGGCGCTTCGTAAGGGGCGTCGATGCCAGTGAAGCCGTGGATCTCGCCTGCGCGGGCCTTGGCGTACATGCCTTTCGGGTCGCGCGCTTCGCAGACCGACAGGGGAGTGTCGACGAACACCTCCAGGAACGGGATGCCCGCCGCTTCGTGGGCGGCGCGGACGCGGTCACGGTCGGCGCGGTAGGGGCTGATCAGCGAAACAACAGCCACCACACCGGCTTCGGCGAACAATTTCGCCACTTCGCCGACGCGCCGCACGTTCTCCTCCCGATCGGCCGCGCTGAATCCGAGATCGGAATTCAGGCCGTGGCGCAGGTTGTCGCCGTCGAGGAGGAACGCCGGGCGGCCCGCCGCCACCAACCTGCGCTCCAGTTCCACGGCGACAGTGGACTTTCCGGAGCCCGACAAGCCGGTGAGCCAGACCGTCAGGCCGCGGGTGGCGCGCTCGTCGCGCTCGACAGCGGTGGAGTGCCAGACCACCCGGGAGGACGGCAGGCTCGGACCGGTGATCATGCCCGCCGCGACGGTGTTGTTCGTGGTGTCGTCGACCAGGATGAAGCTGCCGGTGGTGCGGTTGCGCCGGTACGGGTCGAACAGCAAGGGCTGGCGGGTGCGCAGCTGGACGCGGCCGATCTCGTTGAGCGACAACGACTCCGCATGCTCGTCGCGGTGCAGGGTGTTGACATCCAGCCGGTAGTCCAGGGAGCGCACCTCGGCGGTGGCCGCGCGGGTGGTGTGCCGGATGGTGTAGGTCGCGCCGGGCGTGAGCTGGGTGTCCTCGGCGAACCAGCACACCATGGCGTCCAGATCGCGCCCGGTGTTCGGGCGGTTGTTCGGGCGGCAGATCAGGTCGCCGCGGGAGATGTCCAGCTCGTCGGCGAGCTGGATGGTGACCGCCTGCGGCGGAAAAGCTTCCGTGACGGGTGCGCCGCCCGGCCCCCAGATCGCCTCAACCGTGGTGGTGAAGCCCGATGGCAGCACCGCCACTTCGTCACCCGGCTTGAACACTCCACCCGCCACGGTGCCCGCGTAGCCACGGAAGTCCTGGGCGTGGCTGCGGGTGACGTACTGCACCGGGAAACGCGAATCGATCAGGTTGCGATCCGAGGCGATGTGCACCTCTTCGAGATGGTGCAGCAACGGAGTGCCTTCGTACCACGGCATGCTCGCACCCCGGTGCACGATGTTGTCGCCGTGCAGCGCCGACACGGGCACGAACGTCAGATCCGAGACGTCCAGTTTGGAGGCGAACCGCGCGAACTCCTCGCGGATCTCCTCGAACCGGTCCTGCGACCAGTCCACCAGGTCCATCTTGTTCACGCACAACACCAGGTGCGGGATGCCGAGCAAGCTGGCGAGGAACGCGTGCCTGCGGGTCTGCTCCACCACGCCCTTGCGGGCGTCGACGAGGATCAGCGCCAGGTCCGCGGTGGACGCGCCGGTCACCATATTGCGGGTGTACTGAACATGCCCGGGGGTGTCGGCGATGATGAACTTTCTTCTGGGCGTGGCGAAATAGCGATGCGCCACGTCGATGGTGATGCCCTGTTCGCGCTCGGCGCGCAGGCCGTCGGTGAGCAGCGCGAGGTTCGGGTAGTCGTCGCCGCGGTCGCGGCTGGTGCGCTCCACGGCGGCGAGCTGATCGGTGAACAGCGTCTTGGAGTCGAACAGCAGCCTGCCGATCAGCGTCGATTTGCCGTCGTCGACGCTGCCCGCGGTGGCAAGGCGCAACAGTGTGGTCGTCATCAGAAGTAGCCTTCGCGTTTGCGGTCTTCCATCCCCGCCTCGGAGATGCGGTCGTCGGCACGGGTGGCGCCGCGCTCGGTCACCCGCGCCGCGGCGACCTCGGCGACCACGTCCGCGGGTGTGGCCGCGGTGGACTCGACACAGCCGGTGCAGGTCGCGTCGCCGACGGTGCGGAAACGGACGGTGGCCTCATACGGCTCCTCGCCGTCGAGCAACTGCAGAAAACGGGTGTGCGCCAAAAGCATTCCGTCGCGCTGGACCACCGGCCTGCGGTGCGCGTAGTACAGCGGGGGCAGCTCGATGCCCTCGGCGGCGATGTAGCTCCAGATGTCCAGTTCGGTCCAGTTCGACAGCGGGAAGACGCGAATATGCTCGCCCGCGCGGTGCCTGCCGTTGTAGAGGTTCCACAGTTCGGGGCGCTGCCTGCGCGGGTCCCACTGGCCGTACTCGTCACGGAAGCTGAACACCCGCTCCTTGGCGCGGGCCTTCTCCTCGTCGCGGCGCGCGCCGCCGAAGACCGCGTCGAACGCTCCCTCCTGGATCGACCGCAGCAGCGTCGTCGTCTGCAACCGGTTGCGGGAGGCGCGCGGCCCGGTCTCCTCGACGACCCGTCCGGCATCGATGTCCTCCTGCACCCGTCCGACCACCAGGCGCAGGCCCAGGCGGGCCACCGTCTCGTCGCGGTAGGCGATCACCTCGTCGAAATTGTGCCCGGTGTCGATGTGCAGCACCGGGAACGGTAGCGGCGCTGGCCAGAAGGCCTTGGCCGCCAGGTGCAGCATCACCACCGAATCCTTGCCGCCGGAGAACAGCAACACCGGGCGCTCGAATGTCGCTGCCACTTCACGGAATATGTGCGCCGACTCGGCCTCGAGCGCGTCCAGATGGGGCAGCTCGTAGGTGCTCGCCGTCGACTTCGCGTACTGGCTCACACCGCAAAACTAGAACACGTTTCGGTCTTCGGTCAATGGTCTGCGTCCGCCCGAGTTCACCGTCACCGCGTCAGCGGCGTCCACCAGTGCCGCGCCGCGGCGGGCGATCTCCGCCCCGGTGATCGAGCGGCCGACGTACATCGTGAGCACCATGTTCTGCCTGCCGTCGCCGTCGTAGGTCGGTGCGGCGAGCAGGCTCACCGCGTGTTCCTTGCGCGGCCGTAGATCCGCGCCCACGTACACCCGCTCGCCGAGGCTCGTCACCAGCTCGCCGACCAGTTCGCGCAGCTCAGGGGGTAGGTCCCGATCGGCGACCCCGGCCAGCAGTGAGTACAGCCGACGTCCGGCGGTGGTCATGCTCTCCACCAGGAATCCCCGCTCGCGGCATTCGGCGACCACTTGACGCAGGCGCGTCTCGTCCTGTCGCAACGGCACCGCGGGCGGCTTGGCCAGCCAGGCGTCGAACGCCGCGTCGGTATCCCAGAGCACGTACATCAGGCCGACCGGCGGCGCGAAATGGTAGGCAGCGCCCACCTTCACCAGCCCGGGACCGGTGCTCTCCAGCACCATGATCTGCTCGCCGACGACCGCGGACGCGGTGCAGGTGGTGTGGTAGCGCGCGGAGAGTTTGTCCAGCTCGACGCGGGCGAGCGCGGAGATGGCGAAGCTGTCCTGCGCCACCCGGCCCGCCGCGATCAGTGCGGGCCCGAGTCCGTAGGTGCGGGTATCGGCGTCGCGCATCAGGTAGCCGCCCGCGGTCAGCTCGGTGAGGATGCCCAGGCAGGTCGGCTTGGCCAGGTCGAGTTCGCGGGCGAGCTCGGAGAGCCCGAAGCGTTTCCCGCGCTGTTCGACGAAGAAATCCAGGACCTGCACCACGCGGGCGGTGGGCGTGGACCGACGACCGACCATTGACCACTCCTAGAACACGTTCTAATCTTTCTTCTATCGAAATGTACCAGAGTGGTACATATTTGGAACACCGGAGAGAGCCTCTTGCTGACACAGCCGTTCGCGGACGCCATCGCCGCCGCCGAGCAGATCATCACCGGAGCCGCGCACATTCGCACCGAACAGGACCTCGTCGAGGGCTACGACTATCTGGCGGGCAGCATCCGCGCGTCGTTGCAGATGGCCTGGGCCTACGAGCTGGACTTCCCGTTCTTCGTCATGTCCACCGGCCCGTACACCAAGATGGGCCTGGACAACCCCGACACCCTCTACTACCACTCCTACCTGCGCCCGGACGCCGAATATGTGGTGACCGGCACCCGCGGCACCACCCGTGACCTGAGCTTCCAGGTGCTCAACGGCAACTATTCGCCTGTCGACGTGCCCGACAGCCTCACCGCTTTCGACGACCGAAAGCTCGACATCCGCGCGGACGGGACCTATGAGATCCGCTTCGGACCCGGCGAAGCGGGCCCCGGCTATGTGCACCTCGGCGCCGACGCGGCGATGCTCGTGGTCCGCGAGGTGCACAGCGACTGGTTGACGGAGAAGGCGGGCACGATCCGCATCCAGCGCGTCGACCGGATCGGCGACGCGCCGCCGCCGCTGACCAAGGACGTGCTCACCAAGCGATACGGCGTGGCGGGCAAGATGCTGGTCTCGCGGTTGAAGACCTTCCTGGCCTTCCCGGAGTGGTTCTATCTGAACCTGCCGGTGAACACGCTGACCGAGCCGAGGCCGACGCCGGGCGGGCTGAGCACCCAGTTCTCCTCGGTGGGTCACTACGACCTGGACGACGACCAGGCCATGATCATCACGGTGCCCAAATCCGACGCCCCCTACCAGGGCTTCCAGCTCGGCAGCATGTGGTACCTGTCGCTGGATTACATCAACCATCAGACCAGCCTCACCGCCGACCAGGCACACGTGGACCCGGACGGGATGATCCGGCTGGTGGTCAGCGAGCGCGATGCGGGCCTGGCCAACTGGATCGAGCGCACCGGCCATTCCCGCGGCTACCTCCAGTTCCGCTGGCAGCGGCTGTCGCGGGAGATGAAACCCGACGACGGGCCCACCGTGGAGATCGTTTCCGTCGCGGACCTGCCCGATCGCCTGCCGTTCCACGAACAGGCGCTGGTCACGCCGGAGCAGTGGCGCGACCGGATCGCGGCGCGTCAGGCCGCCGTCGCGGAGAGGATGCTCGGCTGATGTTGTTGCGGGACAAAGTGGTCGTCGTCTCCGGCGTGGGGCCGGGACTGGGGCGTGCGATCGCGGTGCAGAGCGCGAAGGCGGGCGCGGACGTAGTGCTGGCTTCGCGGACCGAATCGCGACTGAACGAGGTGGCCAAGGAGATCACCGACCTGGGCAGGCGCGCGGTGGTCGTGCCGACCGACATCAACGACGAGGCCGCGGTCGTGAATCTGGTCGAGACCGCGCACAGCGCCTTCGGCAAGGTCGACACGCTGGTGAACAACGCCTTCGCGATCCCGCCGATCGTCGACCTCGCCGACGTCGACCTGGATCAGGTGCGCGCGGGCTTCGAGACGAACGTGCTGGCCGCCTTGCGTCTGACCAGGCTGTTCGTGCCCGCCCTCGCCGAGAGCAAGGGCTCGGTGGTGATGATCAACTCTGCCGTGCTGCACCACTCGCGGCGCACCTTCGGGCCGTACAAGATGGCCAAGGCCAGCCTGCTCGCGCTGGCGCAGAGCCTGGCCACCGAACTCGGTCCGAAGGGCATCCGGGTCAATTCCGTCGCCCCGGGCTACATCTGGGCCGACAACCTGAAGTGGTACTTCAACTACCTGGCACAGCAGCGGGGGATCACCTCCGAGGAGGTCTACGCCGAGACCGCGAAGACCACCGACCTGCGCAAACTGCCCGAACCCGACGAGATCGCCGACGCGGTCGTGTTCTTCGCGTCCGCCATGGCGCGCGCGATCACCGGCGCGTGCCTGGACGTCAACGCCGGCGAATTCCACCACTAGGAGATGACCGTGATCGGTAGGGACGACGTCGGGACCGTCGACGATCTGCACGCCTCGGCGACCAAGGTGGTCGGGCTGGACGACTTCGGCGGCGACGACTACCGCGAAGGGCTCGAGGTGCTGCTCGAGTCCTATGCGAAGGACGCCGAACTCACGCCCTTCGGCAACAAGGTGAACCGCGCGTTCCTGCGCGGCGCGCTGATCGCCCGGCTGCTCAGCGAGGCGTCCTGGCGGCAGCATCCGGAACACGCCGACGTGGCGATCGAGCGCCCGATCTTCGTGACCGGTCTGCCGCGCTCGGGCACCACGGCGGTGCACCGCCTGCTCAACGCCGACCCGGCGCACCAAGGGCTGGAGATGTGGCTGACCGAGATGCCGCAGCCGCGCCCGCCGCGCGCGACGTGGGCGGGCAACCCGGTCTACCAGCGCCTCGCCGCCGCCTACGACAAGCACCACGTCGAACATCCGGAGTTCATGGGAGTGCACCACATCTCGGCCGACCAGGTCGAGGAGTGCTGGCAGTTGCTGCGGCAGTCGGCCATGTCGGTGTCCTACGAGTGCCTGGCCTACCTGCCCACCTACTCCGAGTGGTTGCGCGAGCGGGATTGGACATCCGCCTATCGCAGGCACCGGCGCAACCTGCAACTGATCGGGCTGCCGGACGCGGGCAAGCGATGGGTGCTGAAGAACCCGAGTCACCTGTTCGCGCTGGACGCGATCTTCGAGGTCTATCCGGACGCGCTGGTCATCCAGATGCACCGCGATCCGCGCACCATCATCGCGTCGGTGTGCAGCTTGAACGAGCAGGCGTCGGCGGGCTGGTCGGAGAAGTTCCGCGGTCCGGTGGTCGGCGCGACGCAGCTGGATCTGTGGGCGCGCGGCGCGGAGCGGTTCCTCGCCGACCGCAAACGCCACGACGCGGCGCAGTTCTGCGATGTCGACTACGACGAGTTCGTCGCCGACCCGATCGGCACGGTGACGTCGATCTACCGGCACTTCGGGCTGCCGCTGACCGCCGAGGCCGAGGCGGCGATGACCGCGTTGCACGCGGAGAGCACGTCTGGGGCGGCACGCCCGGCGCACCGCTACACCCTCGCCGATTTCGGGCTGACCGCCGAGCAGGTGGACGCGCGGTTCGGCGCGTACCGGGAAGCGCACTTCCCGGGGCGGTGATCGGACGGCGCTCGCCGGTGGCACGTCCGACCGGCGAGCGCCGGAACACTGCGACGACATGTCAAGCGAGTCTGCATCGTGTGCCGATGCGGTCGCGCCGGATTCGCGGGCGGCCCGCCTGCCTGCGCTTTTGAGATCGACGGGAACCACTTCGGCCGACAGGGCATTCCATGCGGCCGTGCACAGTGCGCCATTCGCGAGGGCGCCCGGCGTTCGGCTCGTCGGCAGGTGATCCGGTCATCCAGGTGCGCAACCATTTCCGTGTCGGCGGAGTCGCGATCCGTCGACGCGGAAGCGTGCACCGGGGGTCAGCGAGCACGGGCGCTATGAGGGCGGCGCGAGCGTAGTGGACAAGGGAACCGGGGCCCACGTTCTCCCCAGCATTCGGTGGCCGCGCCGTTCACCACCCGTGCGCGAAGTCGACGCCGACCAGCGGACTCCGGCAGATGCGGTACCGAGGCTCGAACCGGCCGATCCTCGCCGCGCAGGCGCCGAGGATCAGGGCTGTCCGGGCTTCAGCACGATGAACAAGCCGTTCGCCTCCGCACACAGCCGGTCGCCGTCGTGCAGGGTGGCCCGCACATAGACCTTGCGCCCCTCCTGCCGTTCGGCCCACGCGCGCACCTCGAGTTCGGTGTTCAGCGGAGTGATGGAGCGGTAGTCGACGGTGAGCGACGCCGTTCTGGTCACCGCGCCGGAGCGCACCGCGGCCGCCATGCCGAGCAGGTCGTCGAAGGCGATGGCGATCTGACCGCCGTGGGCGGCGCTGTTGCCGCCGAGGTGGAAGGTGCGGAAGGTGAGGCGCGCGTCGACGCCGTGCTGCGGGTCGACATGGTCGATGACGAACGGCGGCAGGGTGATGTTGCCGCGGGCGGGCAGGTCGAAGCGGGTCCAGTTGGGCGTCGACCACTCGTCCACCCGTGCGGCGTCGAGCTTGTCGTTCAGCTCCTTGAGAATGCCGATCGCCTCCACCGCCAGCTCGTCGGAGGGCGAGGCCAGCCGGACGCGGTCCATCAGGCCGCGCACCTGCTCGATGAACTGGCCGTAGTGCGGCCCGCCGCGGGAGATGTCGTCCTTGGCTGCCTCGTGGGCGGCGATCAGCTGGGTCATCGGCCGGAACCCGCCCTCGTGGTGCTCCTGACTCGGCAGCGAGTCGCCGTCCCGCGGTTCGTTCATAAGAACAAGTTATCGGTTGCCCGGTGAATGCTCGCCGCGCGGGTGCTGTGTCCGTCGTCACGAGCCGTCACCGCCTAGGCTGGTGCGCGACCGCATATCGCCTTTCCCGGGTGGTATCGGCCTGGTTCCGGCGGCCGGATACGCGTTGCGGCCGCGCTGGATCCCTGACCGCTTCGGCTGGCGAAAGGCTCTGTGCGCATGGGTATCACCGCGGTCGTGTTCGACATGGACGGCGTATTGATCGACTCCGAGCCGGTCTGGGAACTGGTGCGGCGTGGCTACGTCACGGAGAAGGGTGGGCGATGGCTGCCCGACACCCAGCAGCGGCTGATGGGGATGAGCACCGGGGAATGGTCGGCCTATCTGAGCGGCGAACTCGGGGTCGGCGAACCCCCGGAGACCGTCGCGCGGGAGGTGATCGAGCGGATGTCCGAGCGCTACGCCGAGGGCGTGCCGGTGCTGCCGGGTGCGGTCGAGGCCGTGCAGCGGATCTGTGAGCACTGGCCGCTGGGGCTGGCCAGTTCGTCGCCGCGCGCGCTCATCGACACGGTGCTGGGCCGGACGGGTCTGATCGAGTACTTCTCCGTCACCTTCTCCACCGAGGAGGTCGATCGCGGCAAACCGGCACCGGACGTCTACCTGACGGTCGCGACGTTCCTGCGTCAGCGGCCGAGTGACTGTGCGGCCGTCGAGGACTCGAGCAACGGCATGCGCTCGGCCCACGCGGCCGGGATGCGGGTGATCGCGGCGCCGCGCCCGGAGTACCCGCCCGCCTCCGATGCGCTCGGCTTGGCCGCCAAGGTCATCTCCGGCCTCGACGAACTCACTCCTGGGCTGATCACCGGCTGAGTCGCCGGGTCAGGGACGGTAAGAGGTCAGCAGGGTGCGGGCGGCGGCAGCCAGGTCCTCTTCCAGCCAGGCGGGCAGCTGCGCGGCGTGGGCGTGGCGGCGCAGCGCCGCATAGGGCAGGTCGACGATCGCGCGGCTGACCGCATCGATCTCTCGCTCCTCGTCCCTCCCGAACAAGGCGAGCGCGATGCGGCGCAGATGCTCGATCAGCGGGGCGTTCATCTCGGCCAGGGTCGCGCGGAACTCGGCGTCCGGCTCGCCGTCGAGCAGATCGCTGGGACGCAGCTCTAGCAGGAGCTTGGCGTCCTGGGGGAGTTCGCGGCCGAACCGCAAGGCGGCGCGCACCATCCCGACGCCCGCGTCCACCGGATCCGGCTGGTCGGCGGCGGCGAGGGTGCCGTCCTGGAAACGGCGCAGCGCGCGCAGCCACGCCGCGGTGAGCACACCGTTGCGGTTGCCGAAACGGTGATACAGAGTGCCGACCGGAGCGCCACTGGCCTCGGCGATGGCCGACACGCTGGCCGCGCGGGGCCCTTCGGCGAGGACCAGCGCGCGCGCTGCGTCGAGGATCACGTCGCTGTCGTGCTTGCGGGGCGGCGCCATGTACTAGTACGTTCCTTCTATATGGAGCGATTGTCCTATATTGACGAGCATGCCAGATCGGTCGACGCGAATCGCGACCGGGCGTGGCAAGCGACGCTGAGAGTCGTCTGTCGCGACCCGCACGAGCCGTCGCCGCCCACCGGGTTCGTCGTCGATTCCGTCGCGGAACCGCACCGTTTGGCGCTGCGCGGCCAGCATTGGTTCTCGAAATACGCGCTGATCTTCGAATTGGACGAGGAGGGCCCGGGCCGGACTCGCGTCCGCGCGCGTAGTTACGGCGACTTTCCCGGTCTGCACGGCCGGATCTATCGTGCGCTGGTCGTGGGGACGGGTGGTCACCGACTGGCGGTGCGTCAGATGCTGCGCAGGATCGCGGCGGCGGCATGATCCCGGGGACGGTGTGGGGCGCCACCGAAGCCGAACGCGAGGCTCCCTTGCCGTGCGACGACCGGCTACCCGGCGGCCTCCAGGCCGATCGCGCGATCAGCGTCGATGCGCCGCCCGCTCTCGTCTACGCCTGGCTGTGCCAGTTGCGCGTCGCGCCCTACAGCTACGACCTGCTGGACAACTTCGGCAGACGCAGCCCGCGCCGGCGCGACCCGATGCTCACCGAACTGGCGGTCGGTCAACGGTTCATGTCCCAATTCGAGCTGGTCTCCTTCGTCTTGGGCAGGCACATCACGCTGGTCTCGGGCAAGGTGCGCGTCACCTACGCGGTGCGACCAGAAGGCACGGGAACTCGCCTGCTGGTCCGGATACGCTGCGGCGCGCCCAGACTCGTCGCGATGGCATTGGCCCTCGGCGACCTGCTCATGATGCGTAAGCAACTGCTGACGCTGAAGGAACTCGCCGAAGCCGAATACCACTCCGCCCCAGCGGATTCCCCGGGGCCGCCGGAACGGTGACGGCCGCGAGGTGCCCGACGCGACGACGGTAGCGCGATCCTGGTGGTGTGGGAGACGTGCATATGGAGGTCATCCGTACGAGCGAAGGGGTGAGGTTCAGCAAAGGCGCTCGACCAGATCGAACTTGCGTTGTTCATAGCCTTTCGGCACGGTGTCGCGGACCGAGATCAGGGCGTGTGCCCATGCGCCGAGGAGGGTGCGGTCGCCCACCGTGCGGCCGGGATCCGGTGTGGGTTCGGCGGTGAGCAAGGGGAGTGGGTGGATGCGGTGACGGGCCTCGTTCTCCAGTACTGTCGCTTTGTCCACGAAGATCCGCAGGTCGTGATTGAGGAGATAGCGGCCGACGGCGCCGTGTTCCGGCGGCAGCAGTGCGGCGACCGAACCTGCTGTGCGATAAAGGTTTTCGCCGAGTAGGGGTCGTTGCGCATCCCGTCCCGCCCAGGTGACCCGAGTGGGTTCGGTGAGCAGTCGCTCGATCCCTTGGACGAGGTGGTGGCCGATCCTGGCGTGTTCCATCAGCCGCGGGCCCGCGTCCACGTAGCCGAGCAGGCGGTGGTCGCCGGTGCGGAGTACTGCTCGATAGAGCTGCCACACGTAGTCGTATTCCCTTCGGTGGTAATCGATTTCGTTGCATGCTCACACGCGTTTGCGGTGTGGCGATTACAGCGGCGTTACCACCGTGGTGCGGTCAATCGGCCTGCGCGCAGGCGACCGCCCGGTCGAGCAGGAGTGCCTGCTCGGAAGTATTGCCCGTCAGTTCCGCCGCGCGCGTGAATTCGGCGCGGGCCTGCGCATACCGGCCCAGCTGGGCGAGCAGGTCGCCGCGCACGGCGTAGCGCAGGTGGTAGTCGGTGAGGGCACCCGCGGCGACGAGCGCGTCCACCAGCTCGAGCCCCGCGGCGGGGCCGTGCACCTTGCTCACCGCGACCGCGCGATTCAGCTCCACGACGGGGGAGGGAAAGCGTTGCGCCAGAACGGCGTACAGTCCGGCGATGCGCCGCCAATCGGTCTCTGCCGGCGTCGCCGCCATCGCGTGCACCGCGGCGATCGCGGCTTGCAGCGCGTACCGTCCCGGCGGCAGTCCGCGCTCGTATGCCGCACTGTTCGCCCGCCCGAGGGCGGCCAGCCCGCGCCGGATCAGCAGGCGATCCCACCGTGCGCGGTCCTGGTCATCGAGCAGCACCACCTCTTCGCCGGTTCCGGTGCGCGCAGGCAGCCGGGAAGCCTGTAGCTCCAGTAACGCGACCAGGCCGTGCGTCTCCGGCTCGGCGGGCAACAACTCGCCGAGCATGCGGGCCAGGCGCAGCGCGTCCTGGCACAGCTCCTCGCGGACCCAGTCCTCGCCCGCCGTCGCCGCGTAGCCTTCGTTGAAGATCAGGTAGACCACGGCCAGCACCGAGGCCAACCGGTCGGCCAGCTGGGCGCCGCGTGGCACCGTGTAGGGGACCCGCTTGTCGGCGATGGTGCGTTTCGCGCGCACGATCCGTTGCGCCACGGTCGATTCCGGCACGACGAACGCCCGGGCGATCTCCTCGGTGGTCAGCCCGCCGAGCAGCCGCAGGGTGAGCGCGACGCGGGCCGGTTCGGTGAGCACCGGGTGACAGGCGATGAACATCATCCGCAGCAGGTCGTCCTCGACCAGGTCGTCGTTCGTATCGGGCGGCGGCTGCTCGGTCACGAGATCGCGACCGAGCAGCTCCAGCTTGCGGGCGAAGGTGCGGTTGCGCCGCACCCGATCGATCGCCCGGTGCTTGGCGGTGAGCATGAGCCAGCCGCCCGGGTTCGGCGGCACGCCGTCGCGCGGCCACTGCTCCAACGCCGCGACCAACGCGTCCTGCGCCAGTTCCTCGGCGGCGCCGATATCGCCGACCACCCGGGTGAGCCCGGCGACCAACCGGGGCCATTCCATCCGGGTCACGGCTTCGGCGGCGCGTCGCGCCGAATCCGCGGACGGCTGCCCGCTCATCCGCCGTGCCCGCTCAGGAAGGGTCGGCGATCTGCCGCACCTCGACCTCGATGTCCCATTCGGGTCCGTGCACGGCGAGGAAACGAGAAGTCCATTCCACCGCCTCTTCCTTCGACTTGACCTGCAGAATGCAGTATCCGCCGATGATCTCCTTGGATTCGGTGAACGGTCCGTCCAGCACGGTCTGCTTGCCGCCGGACTGGGTGACCCTGGTGGCTTCGGTGATCGCGTGCAGGCCGTTGATGTCCAGCAGCACCCCCGCCTTGGTCATCTCTTCGATCACCTTGCCCACCTGTTCGCGCAGCGCTTCGTCCGGCTCCGGAGAGGTGGCGGGGTCCAGGCGGATGAGCATCATGTATCGCATCTCGGCATCCTCGGTCGATGTGGCGTCAGGATCGGTCGATCCCCACATCACTGCATCGAACGACTGCCGCCGCAATCGACATGCCGAGCCGATTTTTTTCTAGTGCGTCGGCCACGCGATGGGTTTGCGGGCCGCTCGTGCGGTCCAACGACCGTCGTCGTGGCGGACCTCCACCGGGTGTGCGAAGGCGGCGGTGACGTTCTCGGTGGTGATCGTCTCCAGGGCGGGGCCCGACGCGACGGCGTGACCGCCCGCGATGAGCAACGCGTGCGTCGTCGTGCTCGGCAGCTCTTCCAGATGGTGGGTGACCAGGATCGAGGCGACGTCGGGGTGGGTACGGTCCAGGGTGTCGAGAGTGTCCAGCAACTGCTCGCGCGCGGCGACGTCCAGGCCGGTGGACGGTTCGTCGAACAGCAATAGCCGTGGCTCGGCGATCAGCGCTCGGGCGATGAGGGTGCGGCCGCGCTCGCCCTGGCTCAGCGTGGGCCAGATCTCCGTCGCCTTCCCGGTCAGGCCCACGGTGTCGATCATCGCGTCGGCTCGGTCGAGCTGGTCGGCGGTCGGTGTCCAGCGCATGGGGGTGTCGATGGTCGCGGTCAGGCCGGTCAGCACGACCTCCCGGATGGTGAGCGGAGAGCGCAACGGGTGGCGTGGGTTCACCTGGCCGATGCCGCGGCGAAGCTGCTGCAATTCGACGCGGCCGAGTTCCGCGCCGAGCACACGGACCGAACCCGACGTGGGGAAGGTGACCGCGCCGCAGAAGCCGAGCAGGGTGCTCTTTCCCGCGCCGTTCGGACCGAGCAGCGCCCAGCGTTCGCCCGCGCGCACGGTCAGCGAGATCCCGCCGATGATCTTCTTGCCCTCGCGGCGGAAGGTCACGTCGGTCAGTTCCAGCACCGGTTCGGTCACGTGAAAGCCTCTTTCAGAGTGGTCAGGTGGGTGCGGCTGTACTTGGCCGCGGCGGCCGGGTCGCGCGCGGCGATGGCGTCGGCCAGCCGCTGGTGCGCGGCGTGATCCACGGACTCCGACGGCACCGGGCGGATCTTCAGCATGTCGATCATCGCCAGCCGCAACCGGGGCAGGAAGCTGTCGAACAACTGGGTCAGCACGTCGTTGTGGGCGGCCACGATGACCGCCCGGTGGAACGCCATATCGGCGTCGACGTGCTCGGCCACCGGCTCGCCGTGTGCTTCGCGCGCGGCCAGCGCCCGGCGGATCATGCGCAGGTCGGCGGGGGTGCGCCGCTGGGCGGCCAGTGCGGCGGCCTCGGCCTCGATCGCGATGCGCGCCTCGATCACCGAGGCGATGGTGGCGCGGCGCAACACGGCGTCCCATTCCTCGGTCGCCTCGAGCGCGGTGACGAAAACGCCCGCGCCCTGCCTGCTGTCCAGGACGCCTTTACCGGCCAGCTCGCGGATCGCCTCCCGCAGCGTCGAGCGTCCGACGCCGAGCTGTGCGGCCAGGGTGGTCTCACCGGGCAGGCGGTGACCAAGCGGCCATTCGCCCGCCTGGATGCGGGCGAGCAGCACTTCGGCCGCCTGCGCGGCCAGTGGATGGCGCCGTACCTGGGAGATCATTCACTACCTCTCTACTTGTCTGAGGAGTCGTGTACAGTCTAGCCATGATGCGCACCATGCTTCTGCTTAGCCGCCACGGCGGGGCCTGAACGACCGGCCGCCCGCCGTGGGGCTTCGTCGTGGCCGGTCACCCTTGTCGTGACGGCCACAATGGCCAGGAAGCAGACCCATGACCACCGCATTCCCCACCATCCACACGCCTGCGGGGCAGGTGCCCGATCAGGCTCCGGCGTGGAATCGCCAGCGGCGCTCGCAAATGCCGTCGCACCGCTATCGTGACATCCACCGACGCGTGGAAGTACCGCTCATGCGACGGAAGTGGCCCGACGCCCGGCTCACGCAGGCGCCTCTGTGGGTGCCGGTCGATCTGCGCGACGGCAATCAGGCACTCGCCGAGCCGATGGACCCGGCGCGCAAACAACGCTTCTTCGAGCTCTTGGTCGCCATGGGCTACAAGGAGATCGAGGTCGGTTACCCGTCGGCGTCCCAGACCGACTTCGACTTCGTTCGGCTCATCGCCGAGGAGGATCTCGCGCCAGAGGACGTGACGATCGCCGTCTTCACCCCGGCGCGCCGCGATCTCATCGAGCGCACCGTCGCATCGATCCGCGGCATCCCCAACGACGTCGTGATCCACATGTACACCGCGACGGCTCCCGCGTGGCGGGACCTCGTGCTCGGCAAGGACCGCGCGGCGCTGCGCGAGCTGATCCTCGACGGCGGGCGCGCCGTGCTGGACTGCGCCGGGGACCTGCCGAACGTGCGGTTCGAGTTCTCGCCCGAGGTGTTCAACCTGACCGAGCCCGACTACGTCCTCGAGATCTGCGACCGGATGACGACATTGTGGGACGCCACACCGCGGCGGCCGGTCATCCTGAACCTGCCCGCCACCGTCGAAGTCGCCACCCCGAACGTCTACGCCGACCAGATCGAATACATGCACCGCAATCTGGCTCGCCGCGACAGCGTCATCCTGTCGGTGCACCCGCACAACGATCGCGGCACCGGCGTCGCGTGTGCCGAGCTGGCGGTACTCGCGGGCGCGCAACGCGTCGAGGGCTGCGTCTTCGGCAACGGTGAGCGCACCGGCAACGTCGACATCGCCACGCTGGCGCTGAATCTGCACGCGCAGGGCGTTGATCCGATGATCGACTTCTCCGACATCGACGAGATCCGGCGAACCGTCGAATATTGCACGCGTATGCCGATTCACGAAAGACACCCGTATGTCGGCGATCTGGTGCACACCGCGTTCTCCGGGACTCATCAGGACGCGATCAAGAAGGGCATGGCCGAGCATCGCGCCCGGGCCGCCGCGACGGGCATTCCCGAGCGCGCAGCCGACTGGCACGTGCCGTATCTGCCCATCGATCCCGCCGACCTCGGCCGCAGCTACGACGCGGTGATCCGGGTCAATTCCCAATCCGGCAAGGGTGGCATCGCCTACCTGCTGCACACCGAATACGGCATGGACCTGCCGCGACGCCTGCAGATCGATTTCGCCGGGCACGTGCAGGCGCTCGCCGACGACACCGGCGTCGAGATCAGCGCCGCCGAACTGCGTGACCTGTTCGAGGCGATCTACTGCGACGATCCGTCGGGGCCGGCCGTGAAGGACTGGCGCACCAGCGGCGACGGCGCCGAAGCGGACACCGAGATCACACTGATCGTCGACGGCGTCACCCACCGTACGCGGTGCGGCGGCGGCCCGGTCGCGGCGCTCACCGAGGCTCTGGCCGAGGCGGGGTATCGCGTAGAGGTGCTCGGCCTGACCCAGCAGATGACGGATCGAGACGACAGCGCCATCGCTTACCTGGAATACCGCAGCGGCGAACACCTCGGTTGGTCCTGCGGCCGAGCCGATTCCGCGCAGGCGGCGGCATTCGCCGCGATCCTGCGCGCTGCCGGACGCTCGGCCCGGCGGTGATCATCTGGCACCCGCTCTCGCGCTGACCGACTCGTGGCGCGACGGCAGGTCGCGGCTGGTGCGCGGATCACGCGCGTACCGCCGACGATCCGATCGGGTACTCGGTTCCCGGTACCCGATCGGATGCGGGCGCCGCACGGCAGGTGACGGTCAGGCTCCGGTGAAACCGTCGATTCGCTCGCGCACCAGGTCGGGCGCGATCCACGTCACGGGCTCGACCGTATCCCCGCACGTGTTCCCCGGAGAACCGACTTTTCCGGTCAGAACATGCCGTGCGGTATCTGCGCGGGCTCGGGCACCGTTTGCACGACATCCCAGTGCTCCAGGATCTTTCCGTCGGCCACCCGCCAGATGTCGACCACAGCCAGGTCGGGCTCTTCGTCGCCCGGCGGGATCGTGCGGTAGTGCATGACCACGTATTCGTCGTCGGCGATCACCCGCGCCAGCTCCAGCTTCGACCCGGCCACCGGTGCCTGTGCGATGAACTCGATGAAAGCGTCCTTCCCGGAGGGATTTCCGGGGCTGTGCTCGAGGAAGTCGTCGTGCAACAGAGTGCGCAGCACGTCGACGTTGCCCGCCGCGAACTCCGTGAAGCCGTTCAGGAGCAGTTCCCTGTTGCGCGCTGCCGCGCTGTCGTTCGTCATGCCGACGAGACTGGCAGCGAGCGAACCGGGGTGTCGATTACCCGCCGTGTAATGGCGGGCGTGACCCGGGCGTCGTGATACTGGGTCGATGAACGGTGATCGACCGGTCGGCGAGCTGCTGCGAGAGTGGCGGCACCGGCGGAAGCTGAGCCAGCTGGACCTGGCCATCCAAGCCGACGTGTCCGCCCGGCATGTCAGTTTCGTCGAGACCGGCCGCACGACGCCCAGCCGAGCCATGGTGCTGCACCTGGCCGAACAGCTCGACATTCCGCTGCGCGAACGCAACCGTGCGCTGATCGCCGCCGGACATGCCCCCGAGTTCCGGCGCAGCGACTGGAACGACCCCGCGCTGCGGCGCGCCCGCGACGCGGTGCAGCGGGTACTGCGGCTGCACGAACCATATCCGGCGCTGGCGGTGGACCGGCGCTGGAATCTGGTGCAGGCCAACGACTGTGTGGGCGTGTTCTTCGACGGTGTGGATCCGCAACTGCTCGAACCGCCGATCAACATGATGCGGCTCGGCCTGCACCCGGCGGGCTTCGCCTCCCGGCTGCGCAACCTCGAGCAGGTCCGCGCTTTCCTGCTGCCCCGCCTGGCGCGCCAGGTGATGGCGACCGGAGATCCCGATCTGGCTGCGCTGCACGAGGAACTGCGCTCCTACGGCTCGCCGGGCGGCGCGGACAGTGACATCGCGGACATCCTGCTGCCGATCCGACTGCGCCACCGCGACACGGAACTCGCGTTCTTCAGCACGATCACGACCTTCGGCGCGGCCTTCGACATCACGCTCGATGAGGTCGCGGTCGAAGCGTACTTCCCCGCCGACGACGAAACGGCTGCCTACCTGCGTGCGTGCGCCGAAACCGGCCGGTGAGCGACGGGCGTCGGCTCAGTCGCGTACGGTGAATCGCTCCGCGGGCTCGCCGCTGAGGTGTCCGGCGGGCAGCTTGCGGCCGCAGAGGACGAGCAGCAGGTCCTGGGCCCGCCCCGACAGCACCGTCCCGGACCCGTAGCTGAAGTCCAGGTCGTCGGCGCGTAGTTCGATGCCGCCGAGTTTGGCGCCGAACAGCTTGACGGTCCTGGGGTCGATCGTGTCCAGCACCAAGCGCATCCGGTCTTCGGGCACCAAGCGGTCCAGGCCCAGGGCAACGGTGATGTCCAGCCCGTGGATCGCATCGTGGCTCAACGCGTTGGAGAGCCCGCCGCCCGGCGGGCGCCAGGGGTGATCGACGTTGTCCCACAGTGATTTCAGCAGATCCGAGGTGCTCAGCGTGGCGGCGTCCATCCGGGCGGTGCGGTCGGCCAAGCGGTTGAAGTTCCCGAACGCCGCGACCATCCCCAGCGCCAGGCGCGCGCTCGACAGGCGATACGGCATGGTGATGTGCGCGACCACTTCGCGTACCCGCCAGCCCGCGCAGAGGGTCGGCGAGTCCCAGCCCTCGGCGTCCAGTCCGGCCAGGAGTTCGGCGAGTTCGGTTCGTTCCGCCGTCACCGCCCTTCGCACCTGGGTATCGATCATTCGTCCACCTCTCTTCGACGAGGTGATCCAACCCCTCCGGCCGTCGAGGCGCCACCCGGCGACGAAAATCGGCCACCCGCAGAGCGGAAACAGGGTGTTCCGGATTCGCTGCGCACGCCGGGACCGCGGTGAAGACGGTGGTCAGCCGTAGAGCGCCTGGCGGGTTCTCCGATACGCGGCCCGGATGTCCCGTCCGGTCGCGGTGTCGGCCGGTGGCGGAATCTCCGCGACCGAGCATGCGGGCCAGGACGGCGGCCGGGACGTGCCGCTGAGCGCCCATGCCGCTTGCCTGGCAGCGCCGAGCGCCACGTACTCGGCCGGTTCCGGCACCGTCACCGTGACGCCGAAGACCTGCGCGGCGATCGCCGCCACCAGCCGAGAGCGCGCCGCGCCGCCGATGAGCAGCACGCGCCGCGGCGAGACCCCGCCGATCTCGGTGAGGTGGTCGAGCGCGTCGGCGAGATGACACAGCAGAGCCTCGAAGGCGGCGCGGGCCACCGTGCCGGGTCGCATCGCCTCCGGCCGCAACCCGTGCAGGCTACCCGCGGCGTGCGGCAGGTTGGGCGTGCGTTCACCGGCGAGATAGGGCAGCATGACCACGCCGTCCGCGGCCGGCGGCTCCTGCGCGGCCAGCGATTCCAGCGTCGGCAGATCCACGCCGAGCAGATCGGCGGTCGAGGTGAGGATGCGGGCGGCGTTGAGCGTGCAGACCAGCGGCAGGAAGGCGCCGGTGGCATCCGCGAAACCGGACACCGCGCCGGTCGCGTCGGCGGCCGGACGGTCGGTGCGAGCGTATGCCGTTCCGCTGGTACCGAGGGAGACCACCACGTCGCCATCCGTGATGCCCAAGCCGAGCGCGGCCCCGGCGTTGTCCCCCGTTCCGGCGGCGACCAGTGCGCCCGACGGTGTGTGCCCGGCGGGCTGGTCCGGGCCGAGGACCCGGGGCAGGCCCGGGTGGCGCCCACGAAAAGCCATGGCGAGCAGGTCTTCGCGATAGTCGCCGTCGGCTGGTGACCAATAGCCGGTGCCGGAAGCATCGCCCCGGTCGGTGGTCGGCTCGAGCATGCGTCCCGGCCCGCCGCCCCGTAGTCGCCAGGTCAGGTAGTCGTGTGGCAGCACGACGTGCGCGGTGTTGTCGGCGAGTGCCGGCTCGTGGTCTGCCAGCCAGCGCAGTTTGGCGACGGTCAGGCCTGCCACCGGTACGTTACCGACCGCATCGGCCCATGCCCGCGGGCCACCCAGGTCGGCGATCAGTTCCTTCGCCGCGTCGGCGGAGCGGACGTCGTTCCACAGCAGCGCGTCCCGCACCGGAACACCCGCCGCGTCCAACGGGACCAAGCCCTGTTGCTGTCCCGCGACGGCTATCGCGTCGACGTCGTCGAGCAATCCCGCACTCGCCGTCTGTAGCGCGTCCCACCACGCGGCCGGGGCGACCTCGGTCCCCTCCGGGTGCGTGGCCCGCCCCTGAGCGAGAATCTCACCGCTGTCGGCGTCGCAGACCACGACCTTGCACGCCTGGGTGGAACTGTCGACTCCCGCCACCGTCGTCATGGCGCCTGCCCCGATCGAAGCCCGCTCGCGTCGCCGACACCGCCCCCGTCGCACAGCGGACGCGGGCGGATCGACGCCTCGGAGGAAACCGGTCGCATTTCGAGGACGAGCCCGTCGCGCGATCCGGCGAATCGTCCGATCGTCTGGAGCACACCCATACCGACCACCTTGCACCTCGCTGCCCCGCACCGGAGCATTTCGGGTATTCCGCCGCCGTATCGGGCAGACTGTCGCGATGAGCATCGACCCCACCGACGTGCGCATCCGCACGGGAGACGGGACGCAGCTGCCGGAACTGACCGAGGAGGCGCTCGGCGACCTGCTCGGCGAACCGGCCGGGCCGGAAGACGCCGTGCTCGAACTCAGCCGTGCCGACCTGCACGAGATCCGGGCCAGGTTGCTGCCCGACGGGGTCTATGAGCTGGAGCACCGGGCCGGGTCGGCGACCGAGTCGTTCCAGGTGTACACCTCCGACCCGGTGCTGGTGCGTGATGTGCTGTGGGCCTGGCTCTGCGACGATCCGTGGTGGCGCGACTCGGTCGCGTGGTTTCCCGTCGACCCGGCGATCGCCGAGCTGCGCGCCGTGCAGGACGAACTCACCGGACTCCTGGACGGCCTGACCGTGATGGACGATCTCACCGCGGGCATGGACGCGGCGCTGGCGCGCGCCGACGAACTGCTGGCGTCGGAGCTTCCGCCGGATGCCGACGACCCCCCTCAGGCCTGATACCACCAGGCGGTGGTCGCCACGTCGGCGTCCTCCAGCGGGAGATAGGTCTCGGCGTCCTGCCATCCGAGGGCTTGGACGGTGACGCGTAGTTCGCGGTCGAAACAGATCGGATCGCGCACATGCCAGCGGTACATGCCGAAGCGCTGATCCGCTCGATAGATTTCCTCCGGCGGCAGCACTTGATGCAGCCCGAGATAAGGCGTGGAATATGTCCGGTATGTCCCGTCGAGATCGAAATTCCAGGCGCCGCCGAAATAGTCTTCGGTGCCCGTCCCGCAAATGGTCGGATGCTCGGTGTCTCCGTCGAGGAAGAACTTGACCTCGCCCTCGCCCCACCATCCCGGCGCGCCCGGGCGGATGGCGAGGTAGGTGCCGACGTAGCGGCCCGGCCCCGGCACCGTGTCGAGCACGGTGTGGACGGCAGGGTTCCCCAGGCCGGTGGTCCGCGTCCATCGGGTGTGCAGATACCCCGCTTCGTCCGGTACGTCCTCTTCGGTGTAAGTCGCCTGGTAGTACACCGGAACCGCACGGCCGCAGTGGTTTTCGAGCGTGATGCGAGCGCGGTGCCGAAACGGCATGGGCCAGTAGCTGTTCAATCCACCCGCGGGCGCGACGACCACCATCTCCGAACTCAGCAGGGCGGTCTCGCCCCATCCGTTGCAGAAGAAGTCGCCGAGGGGCGAGGCGATCGCGGGCCGTGCCGCGTCGTCCCAGGTCATCCGCAGCGTCAGCCCGCGAAGGACGGAACGCTCGGTGGTCAACCAGAAATGCCGGAAAACGCCGGGACCGGACACGTCGGCCAGCGTGGCGGTTTCGCCGTGGGCGAGCGCGATCGAGGGGGAGATCTTCCATCCCGCCCCGAGCAGCCGTGCCGCGTGCGCTCCGGTGCCGTCGGTCGCCCGCGCGCCCGCGCCGGGCGCCCCCGTCGGATTCTCGGCGCTGATCGACCGCGTTCGCGTGCCGTCCAGCCGCCACAGTTCACCGCCCGGCGCGGTCACAGTCCCGGCCACCCGTAACGGGCTGCGGTCGGCGCGAGCCCGGCCCGGTGCGCCGTGGCGGCCCCGTCGGTCGCGGCCAGCTGCCGGGTGTCGGTCTGCTGGGCGAGTTCCCGGCGGAACCGGTCCATGTCCAGCCAGAGGATCTGCTGCACAAGGTCTTCCAGCGCGTCCGAGGCGACGTCGCAGAACGCCATCACCGTCGGACACCGCGTCACCTGGGCGGCAGCGGTCAACGCGACCTCGGCTTCGGTGTCGACCTTGCTGGGCACGATCTGCGGATGCCGCTGCGACGACGCTTCGTACACCGGAGCGAAATACCGGCACGGCCCACACCAACCGGCCCACCAGTCCACCAGCACGATCGGACGCGACGTGACGACGGAGTCGAAATCGTCCTGGGTCAAGGTGATCGTGGGCATGAAATCCTCGTATCGTTCCGCGGAGCAACTGTGCATCGTCGTACGGATATTCGCGATCAGGAAGCCGCCCCGGCGCGGTGCTGTTCGGCCGCGAGGAAATGCGCGATATTCGTCGTTCGGTCGTACAGATCGCGGTAGTGCCGGTAGTACTCGTCGTAGATCGCGACACTTTCGGGTTGCGGTCGCACGGTGTCGACGACGGGATTCCACCCCGAGGTGTCGACCCCGGCGGCCTCGGCCGCGAGCAGCGCGTCGCCGAGGCTCGCCCCCACGGTGTCGGCGGGCAATTGCTGCGGCAGCCCGGTGACATCGGAGACGATCCGGGTCCACAGCCCGCCTCTGGTGCCGCCGCCCACCGCGACCAGACGCCCCGCCTGCCCGCCTGCTTCGGTCATGGCCTCGAGGTTGTGGCGCACTCCGTAGGCGATGCCCTCCAGAACCGCGCGGTAGAGCTCGGCCCGTCCGTGCCCGAGGGTCAATCCCGCGACGATGCCGCGCGCGTCCGGATCGAACAAGGGCGTGCGTTCCCCGGCGAAATAGGGCAGCGCGAGCAACCCCCTGCTCCCCGCGGGCACCTCCGCTGCCGCGGCGACCAAGTCGGTGAACTCGCCACCCACGAGCTTGCGCAGCCAGTCGGTGACCGCGCCGGAGGTGGCCATGCCCGCGGCGAGGGTATACGTGCCCGGCCAGGTGCCGCAGGTGCCCCAGAGGCCGGGATGCGGGCGCGGGTCGGTGAGCACCTGCACCAGGAACATGGTGGTGCCGTACATGATCATCGCGTCGCCCGGAGCGCGGACGCCGACGCTGGCTGCCTCGGCCCAGGCATCGATGGTCCCCGTGGTGACGGGCAGCCCCGACGGAAGTCCAGTCGCGGCCGCCGCGTCCGCGCTCACCCGGCCCACGATCTCGGTGGGCCAGGCCAGCTCCGGCAGCCGCCAGCCGGGCACGATCCGCTCGGCCCAGTCGTTCGCCCACGCACGTTCGCGCAGGTCGTAGAGGGGCACGCACTGACTGGCCGATTGGTGGTCGAGAACGTACCGGCCGGTGAGCCGGTGCACCAGGAAAGAACTCGCCATCAGCAGCATCGCGGTGCGTGCGGCGACATCCGGCTCGTGCCGGGCCAGCCACCGGGCTTTCGGGCCGACAGCCTGGCTGGTCAGCGGCGATCCGGCGCGGTCGAGCACGGCCCGCGCGCCGAATTCGTCGTTCAATTCCGCTATCTCGACGCTCGCCCTGGTGTCGACGCCGTAGAGGATGGCCGGTCGCAACGGCCTGCCCTCCGCGTCGGCGGGCAACAGGCACGGGCCGATACCGGACACCGCGAGTCCCTCGAGCGCGGCGCCGCCTGCCGCCGCCACCAGCTCACGGGCGAGTGCGAGAAAATCCGCCCACCACACCTTCTCCGCGTCGTGCTCGACCCAGCCGGGGTGCGGCATGGATACCTCATGCGCCCGCTCGGCCCTGGCGATGACCGTGCCGCGCGCGTCGGTGAGCACGCCCTTCGAACTCGAGGTCCCGATGTCGATACCGAGAAACATCGTCACCGCGTGAACTCGTCCACCGTGACGTCGAGCAATTCGCACGTCGCACGCACGGCTTCGCGGTGGTCGCCGGGCACCGCGTGAATGTGGTTGGCGCCGAAGCGGTTAAGGAAATCCTCGGCGCGCGCGTCCAGCCGGGCGAACGCGTGCGGCCATTCCCGGGTCGACTGCTTCATCAGGGCTTCGTTGGTCTGCTCGTCGTATTCCTCGAATTCGCCGAGCATCAGCTGCATGCGGTAGTCGCCGTCGAGCCGGGTGAGCCGGGCGAGAGTCATCCGGCCCGGCGCGGCCAGATGATGCACCGAGGCGCCGCCCGCGGGAAAGAAGAACACCTCCGGGTACAAGTGCACCTTCGCCAGGTTCTCCGCCGGGTCGTCGCTGCGAGCGGCGAACCAGGTGGCGTGCTGGCCGGAATTGCAGAGATCCCAGATGTCCCGATCGGCGTGATAGTGCCGGACGTCGGCGAACAGCACCGGGGTGCCCGCGATCCCTTTGAGCAGCTGCATGGTCAGCGCGCCGTCCATGTCCGCCTCGGTCGCGCAGACGTGCGGCTTCTTCGGTCCGTTCCAGTCGTAGGGATCGTTGAGGAAGGCCTCGGTGACGTCCATGGTGGCGAAATACTGGGTGAGCTCGGGCTGCCCCTTGATCCCCGAGAAGTCCAGGCGCCACTCGTCGATCAGCTCGCGCACCGCCAGATACGAGCGGATCTGACGTTCCAGCAGTTGCGGGGTGAGCTTGGCGCCGTCGTAGTGCACGCCCGCGGTGTTGCGCTCCAGCCACTCGCGCGCGGCCTTCGCCTCGCCCGCGTCGGCCAGTTCCGCGCGCCGCACGATCTCCCACTGATCGATTTCCTCGACGTCGATGCCGAATAGGCGCTGCCACTGATCGGTGTTGGCGACCGCGGTGTTCATACCCATCGGCCGCCCACCGAAGCGCCCGAACGTCGAACCGCGCAGGCTCGCCACGGCTGCCGCGGCCCGCGCGCGCACGCCGATCGCATCGATGAGTTCGGGATCGGACGGATCACCCCACAGCCTGCTGTGCCGACGTCCGATCTGATCCAGCGCACCTCCGGCGGCGAGCATGCCCACCATTCCCGGCTGGACCGGGTCGATATTCGACAGCAACAGCAGCGGCCCCGGAATCGCGCCCGCCGCCAGCATGGTGAAATGCGGGAACGCCCAGACCGCGTAATGCAAGACGGTGAGATCGACGCCCGCCGCGGCGACCGTGCGCGCCACCGCACCGGCCGACGCGTTGTCGCTGATCGGCGCCGCGCCACGGACCACATCGTGGCCGGCGTCCGCGAGCGCGGCCACCAGCCGGTCTTCGGTGGAGACGATGAAATCGGCGATGCCCGCATGCACATAGTCGCGGCCATCGGAGATGCTGATGATGCCGATACGGGCCATGCCGGTCCCTCCCGTAGGTGGGTGATCGGAAAGTTCGACTCGCTCAAGAGATACCAGCCGCGACCGCGCCCGGAGACGCGTTTCGCCGAAATAGCGCTCGGCCTGGTGCTTCGGACCGCTTAGCGCGGAACCGTTTTGACGACCCGCGACTGCGGGAAGCCGAGCGGCGCCAGATGTACCCCGCCCTGCCCCCACCCCGCACTGGTGATCCACCAGCGGCCGTCCTCGTCGACCACCTCGGCGGCGTGCGCGGCGATGTGCCCGACCTTGTCGCCGATGCGGAAGTGAAAAGGATTGTCACTGCGGAAGACGTCGGTGCCGACGTAATGCGGGCGCGGACCGATGAACAAGTACCACCATCCCCCGTACCGAATGACGTAAGGCGATTCGGTGTTGCCCGCCTCGGTGCCTTTGGCCGGGTCCGTGTACGCGATGTGCCGATCGCCCCAGTGCACGAGGTCGGCGCTGGTGCGGTAGGCGACGACATGGTGACCACCCGCCGGGGCGCTGGTCGCGCAGTAGTACATCACCCATTGGTCGCCGACGCGCACCACCATGGGATCGCGAGCGTCGTAGCCGTCGCGGAACAGCGGGCCCTCCGCCGATCTGGTCCAGTGGAACAGATCGGGCGAGGTCGCCAGGTTCATCGCCGCGGCGGTGCGGTCGTCGCCGCCTGCGGCGTAGAACATGTAGTAGCGGCCGTGAGCGCCGAGCACAAAAGGCGCCCACAGATGCGTCTCGCCGTAGTCCCGATCCACCCGCAACGCCGAGGCTTGCTTGGTCCACGAACCGCGCAGCCGGTCGGCGGTGGCGTGAGCGAACTCGATCTCGTCGAACGGATCCGCGGGCTCGGGGTGGGTGATCCCGAAAAGGTGCCACCTCCCGGCGGCGTCGCGAACGAATGTGTGATCGTTGATGTACCAGGCTTCCGACTCCCCGGCGCTCGGATCGTAGATCCGCGCGAAAGCTCCCGCCCGGACCACCTCCCGTGTCGCCATGGATTCATGATGCCGCGATCACGTCCCCGGTGGCGGAATCATCGGGCAACGACACTGCGCCGCAGGTATTCCGCGGTCAGCGACCGGTCGTCCGCCAGCAAGTCCGCCGGTGTCCCGGCGAAAACGAGTTCGCCTCCGTGCTTTCCGCCGTCGGGTCCGAGGTCGATCACCCAGTCGGCCCGCGCGACGACGTCCAGGTCGTGCTCGATGACGATCACCGTGTTGCCCGCGTCGACCAGCCGGTCCAGCAGCCCGACCAGCGCGTCGACATCGGCCATGTGCAGCCCCGTGGTCGGCTCGTCCAGCACGTAGACGGCGGCTTCGGCGCGACGCTGGAGGTGATCGGCCAGCTTGACGCGCTGGCGTTCGCCGCCGGACAGCGAGGACAACGACCGGCCGAGGGTGAGATACCCGAGACCGACGTCGAGCAGCGACCGCAACGGCGTGCCGATCCGCCGGTCCCCCTCCGCGGCCCAGAAGTCCAGCGCTTCCGCCGCGGGCATCTCCAGCACGTCGGCGATGGACGCCCCGCGAATCTCGTAAGCGAGCGCCTCCGGACGGTATCGGCGTCCGTGGCAGGCCTGGCAGATCGTGGTGACCGGATCCATGTACGCCAGATCGGTGAAGATCACTCCGGCGCCGTCGCATTCGCCGCAGGCGCCGTCGGAATTGAAACTGAACAAGCCCGGTCGTACGCCGTGCCGCTTGGCGAACAGCTGACGCAGCGGATCCATGATGCCGAGATAGGTCGCGGGGCTGGAGCGCCGGGAGGCGGCGATCGCGGCCTGGTCCACCGCGATGACCTGCGGATGCGCCGCGACGAACGCGCCGGACACCAGCGTGCTCTTCCCGGAGCCCGCCACGCCGGTCACCGCCGTGAGCACGCCCGTCGGAAACCGCACGGCGAGGTTCTTCAGGTTGTAGGCGTCGGCATCGGCGACGGTGAGCCATCCCGCCGGCTCCCGGACGTCCTCCTTCACCCGCCGCACCCGGCGCAGGCCAGCACCGGTCGGCGTCTCCGCACGCCGCAAGCGATCGACCGTGCCCTCGAACACCACCTGCCCGCCGCGGGAACCGGCGCCCGGCCCCATGTCGACCACATGGTCGGCGACGGCGATGACATCGGGGGAGTGCTCCACCACCAGCACCGTGTTCCCTTTGTCGCGCAGCCGGCTCAGCAGAGTGTTCAGCCGCCCCACATCCCGGGGATGCATGCCGACGCTGGGCTCGTCGAAGATATAGGTCATGCCGGTGAGGCTGGAGCCGAGATGCCGGACGACCTTCAGGCGCTGCGCCTCGCCGCCGGACAGGGTGGCGGTTTCCCGATCGAGCGACAGGTAGCCGAGCCCGACCTCCTCGATCCGGCGCAGCCGGGCGACGGCGGCTTGGGCGATCGGCCGAGCCACTGGATCGTCCAGGCGGTCGAGCACCTCGATGAGGTCGGTGATCTCCAGCCTGCCGTAGTCGGCGATGCCGAGCCCATCGATCCGGCTCGCCAGCGCGGCGGCGTTGAGCCGTGCGCCCCCGCAGTCCGGGCAGACCTCCTCGGTGACCACCGCGCGGGCGGCTTCGCGATTCTTGTCCGACAACGCGGTGAGATCACGCTTGATGTAGAGGCGGTCGAACCGCTCCAACAGGCCTTCGTACGCGTTGTTTCCCGCCGAGCCGTTCCGATTCTTGCGCGGCACCCGGAAACCCTTGCCGTGCAGGAACAATCGCCACTCCTCGGCAGTGAAGTCCCGCAGCGGCTTGTCCGGATCGAAGAGCCCCGACTCGGCGTAGAGCTGCCATTGAAACGTTCCGACCGCGAAGGGCCCGAAGGTGATGGCGCCCTCGTTGAGCGATTTGCCGCGGTCGATGAGCTTGCCCAGATCCGGCCGCACCACATTGCCGAGACCGCCGCACGCGGGACACATGCCCAGCGGATCGTTGAACGAATAGCGCGTGGCCTCGCCCGCGCTCGGCACGCTGTGCCGGGAGAACAGGACGCGGATGACGGAGTGGATGTCGGTCATGGTCCCGACCGTGGAACGGGAATTGCCGCCGATCGGCTTCTGATCGACGACGACGGCGGGCGCCAGGTTGTCGATCGCGTCCGCCTCCGGACGCTCGTATTTGGGCAGCCGATTGCGGATGAACCAGGTGAAGGTCTCGTTGAGCTGCCGCTGCGATTCGACCGCCACGGTCCCGAAGACGATCGACGACTTGCCCGAACCGGAGACGCCGGTGAAGACCACGATCTTGCCTTTGGGGATCGTGAGCGAGACATCGCGCAAATTGTTCTCGCGAGCCCCGACGATCCTGATGGTGTCTCGATCTGCATGCACGAACCTCACGCTAGGCAGCGATGAGGTCGGTTTCTGTCCTCCTTCGCGGCCATACTCGAGTACGTGACCCGGACCGCCGAGCGACTGCTCCAGCTGCTGTCGCTGTTGCAGACCCGCCGCGAATGGAGCGGTCCCGAACTGGCCGCGCGGCTCGGCGTCACGGTGCGGACGGTGCGCCGAGACGTGGAGCGTCTGCGCGAGCTGGAGTATCCGGTGGTCGCGAGCCTCGGCGCGGTAGGCGGCTACCGCCTGGAAGCGGGCGCGGCACTGCCGCCGCTGCTGCTCGACGACGAGGAAGCGGTCGCGATCACGCTCGGACTGCGCGGCGCGGCGCAGGGCGCGGTCGCGGGTATCGAGGAATCGGCTGCTCGCGCCTTGGTGAAGCTGCAGCAGGTCCTGCCGTCGCGCTTGCGCCGCCGAGTCGACGCGATAGACGCCACCACCGTCTCGCTCGGCGGGCCCGCCGCCGGTCCGATGATCGATCCCGAGGTGTTGGTCGCCCTGGCCGCCGCCGCGCGCGACAGCGAGCGGATCCGCTTCCGATACCGCGACAAGACCGATACGGAAAGCAGCCGCCTCGCCGAACCGCACAGTCTGGTCTCGGCGGGTCGCCGCTGGTACCTGGTCGCCTGGGATGTCGACCGCGCCGATTGGCGCACTTTCCGCGTGGACCGTGTGACCTCACCGCGGCCGATCGGAATACGCTGCGCACCTCGCACGCTGCCCACCGCCGACGCGGCGAGTTTCGTGACCAGCCAGTTGGCGCGCTCCAGACCGGTTCGTCCCGTGGTGCTGCGGGTGCATGCCCGCGCCGCCGTGCTGGCCGAGACGTTCCGCGTTCGCGCGGAGGAAGTCGAACCGCTGGACGAGCGAACCTGTCTCTTGCGCACCTCCGCGGATTCGCTGGAGTGGACCGCCCTCCGCATCGCGCACCTCGACCTGGACTTCGAGGTCGTCGAACCCGTCGAGATGAAAGACCTGCTCGCTCGGCTCGGCGCCAAACTGCTTCGTGCGGCGGACAAGCCTGGCTGAGCGAAGGCCGCCGCGGCGTGCGGATACTCGGCTGCCCGATGCGGGAAGCGGCACTACGGTGCTGCGCATGACGCTCTCAGTGGAAGACCGCCTCGATATCACCGACCTCATCGCCCGGCACGGCCACATCATCGATGCGGGCGAACTGGATCGCATGGACGAGCTGTTCAGCGCGGAGGTCGTCTACGACCTGACCGCCATGGGATACGGCGAATTGCGCGGCATCGCCGCTGTGCGTGACGCGGCCCTCGCGCTCGGCGACGCGAATCCGGTCGGCCATCACGTCACGAATGTGATCGTCACCGAAAGTGAGGCCGACCGCGCACAGGTGTTGTCGAAGGGAATCGGGATCGCCGCCGATGGTCGCTGCGGAAGCGTTACGTATGAGGACGTGGTGGTGCGAGAACCCGTCGGCTGGCGGATCACGTATCGCAAAGTCATTCCGCGCCGCGCTCCACTGGGTGGCTGATCGCCGAGGGGCGCATTGTCGTAGAAGCGCTGCCAATCGATCTTGTCGTGGTCTGAATCACACTTGTGTCATTCGCGCCGGAGTTTCCCTGCGCGCACGCCGCTGACCTGCGAAAAAGCGCGCTGGGCAGGCGATTTGACGAAGCGTTATCCGCCGCGTAACTTATTCCAAGTCAGAGCGACACGGACACCGACCCGGAGCCGAGAAGCGAGGCGGAGACGCCGAGCGGAAGGACCGGGAAACGAGGTAGGACGAGGAGCGCCTGACGATCACACTGGCTCGATCGGGAGCCCGATTTTGATCGGGTGAACGAATGGGCTAAGCTGGAAAAGTTGCCTCACTGAAGGTCCGGAGTAATTCGGATTGAATGTGTGTGCGTGTGTTCTTTGAGAACTCAATAGTGTGTCGATGAATGTCAGTGCCAATTATTTTTGGTTTCGGCTCTTCATACCCCCGTGTGGAGGGTCGGATATTTTTAGTCAGCTAATTTTCCGGCTGGCGATTGTTTTGCTGGGTTTTCGGAC